>JBDLKA010000122.1:0-9943 GCA_039714075.1 Candidatus Krumholzibacteriota bacterium
AACTACGCGGAAAATCTTCTGCAGGGTTCCGACGAAGCCGAAGCGATCGTGTTCCTGGGCGAAGAGCGAGGCGAATCGGGGGACACCCGCCGGTTGGATTACGCCGAATTGCGGCGGGCGGTGGCCCGGGTTGCGGACGGTCTGGCCGCCGACGGGGTGGGCCCGGGGGACCGGGTGGCCGGTTTCCTGCCCAATATCCCCGAAGCTGTAATCGCCATGTTGGCGGCCGCCAGCCTGGGCGCCGTCTGGTCCAGTTGCTCCCCCGATTTCGGCGTGCAGGGGGTGCTGGATCGATTCGGGCAGATCGCCCCCAAGGTTCTTTTCAGCGCCGACGGTTATTTCTACGGCGGCAAGGGCCACGATTCCCTGGCCACCGTCGGCCTGCTGCAGGAAAAGCTACCTTCTCTGGTGCGGACCGTGGTCGTCCCCTTTCGGGAAACTGCTCCAGCCCTTGCCGAATCCCAGTTGTCCTGGGATGAATACGGTTCATCGGACGCCGGTCCGGTTCCGGAATACCACCGCCTCCCTTTTGATCACCCGCTGTTCATCATGTTCTCCTCCGGCACCACCGGGCTCCCCAAGTGCATGGTGCATTCGGTGGGGGGGACGCTCCTGCAGCACCTGAAGGAACATCAGCTGCACTGCGACCTGAAGCCCGCCGACCGGATCTTCTACTTCACGACCTGCGGTTGGATGATGTGGAACTGGCTGGTTTCGGCCCTGGCCTCCCGGGCCACGGTGATGCTGTACGACGGGCATCCTCTCAAACCGAAAAACGTGTTGTGGGACTACGCCCGGGATGAACGCTTCACAATTTTGGGCACCAGCGCCCGCTGGATCGCAGGCTGTGAAAAAGCCGGTGTGAAACCCGCCGTCTCCCATGACCTGCCGGACCTGAGGGCCGTCCTGTCCACCGGTTCGCCCCTGGCTCCGGAATCCTTCGACTACGTTTACCGCGAGGTGAAGGCCGACCTCCAGCTCAGCTCCATCTCCGGAGGGACGGACATCGTTTCCTGCTTCGCCCTGGGCAGCCCGGTTCTGCCCGTCAGAAGGGGAGAACTGCAGTGCCGCGGTCTGGGGATGGATGTGGTGGTCCTCGACGATACGGGGCAGCCGATAACCGCGGAGAAGGGCGAGCTGGTGTGCCGGGCTCCTTTCCCTTCCATGCCTACCGGGTTCTGGAACGACCCGGACGGCAACCGCTATCACGCCGCCTATTTCGACCGCTTTGCCGGCATCTGGTGCCATGGCGACTTCGCCGAAATCACGCCCTCGGGCGGGATGATCATCCACGGCCGCAGCGACACGGTGCTGAACCCCGGCGGGGTGCGGATCGGGACCGCGGAGATCTACCGCGTGGTGGAACAGTTCGACCAGGTGGTCGATAGCCTGGTGGTGGGACTTCAGGGCGCCGACGACGTGCAGATCATTCTTTTCGTGGTGCTGCGAGAGGGACTTGAACTCGACAAGGATTTGAAGGACGATATACGCCGCCGGATCAAAGAGGAAAAATCGCCCCGCCACGTGCCCGCCTTCATCCGGCAGGCGCCGGACATCCCGCGGACCATCAGCGGCAAGACGGTGGAAATCGCGGTGCGGAACATCCTCCACGACCGGCCCGTCGACAACGAGGATGCACTGGCCAATCCCCGGGCCCTGGATTTCTTCAGGACGATCAAAACGGAACTCAGGAGAAAAAAATGATGACGCACCGCTTCGATCACCACCTGCTCACCGCCCTGGCCCTGGTTCTGGTCCTCGGCACCGCCGCGCTGGCGGAAGAAGGCATGTACCCCATGAGCGAACTGGGGACCCTGGACCTCCAGGCGGTCGGTCTGGCCGTTGACCAGGCGGCCATCTACAATCCCGACGGTCTGGCGCTGGTCGACGGCATCTGCAAACTGGGAGGCTGCACCGGGTCCTTCGTTTCGGACCAGGGCCTGATCCTGACCAACCACCACTGCGCCTACGGGGCGGTCAGGAACGCGTGCACGGAAGAACACGACTATCTGGCCGAGGGTTTCTCCGCGGCGAACGGGGCCGCGGAATTTCCCGCGGTGGGGCACACGGTGCGCATCACCGACAGCTACCGGGATGTTTCCGACGAAGTGCTGGGCGCCGTCAAGGACGGCATGACGCCCCTGGAACGGACCCGGGCCATCGACAAGAAGATGAAGGAAATAAGCCTGGCCGAGGAGGAGAGAAATCCCGGCAAGCGGGCCGAAGTCAGTGAGATGTTCCTGGGCAAGAACTACGTCCTTTTCATCTACACCTACCTGAAGGACGTGCGCCTGGTCTACGCTCCGCCCGAGGATCTGGCCAAGTTCGGGGGCGAGGCCGACAACTGGATCTGGCCCCGTCATTCCGGGGATTTCGCCTTCATGAGGGCTTACGTCGGCCCCGACGGCAGCCCGGCGGAATACGCCCCCGACAACGTGCCCTACCAGCCCAAAAAGGTTCTGCGGGTTTCCGCGGCGGGGGTCGCTGAAGAGGACCCGGTCTTCATCCTCGGCTACCCGGGCTCCACTTATCGCCACCGTCCCGCGGCTTTCGTCTCCTATCTGACCGATGTGCACATGCCCTACATCGTGGACTGGTACGGGTGGCAGATCGAACTCTTCGAACAGCTTTCCCGGACCGGCCCGGAGCACCGGCTGGCCCTGGCCTCGCGCCTGCGCAGCCTGCACAACACCCACAAGAACTACCGGGGCAAACTGCAGGGTATCGAACGGCTGGACCTGATCGCACAGAAGCGGGCCGAGGAAGACCGCCTGAACGAATTCATCGCCGCCGATGCCGGCCGCGCGGAACTTTACGGCGATGTCCTGGACGGGCTCGACGCCTACTACCGGGAAAGAACCGCCAACGCCCCGGGCGAGTTGTGGCTGCGGTACATGCTGCGCAGTCCGGAAATCATGAGCGCGGCCCTGACCGTCTGGGAAAACGGCCAGGAAAAGACCAAGCCCGAAACCGAACGCGAACAGGCCTACATGGACCGCAACCTCGACCAGACGGTGAACCGGCTGAAGAATCTCGCCAAAAGGTATGACGCCGAGGCCGACTGCCGCATCATGGCCGAACTGCTGCTGCGCGCCGACGAGGGCAATCCCGCGGTCGTGGGGGATCTGGTGGGGTTGACCGGAAACGAGGGCGCGCCCGCCGCCGGGAACTATCTGGAGGGGATGTTTGCCGACACCGATCTGATGAATGAAGAATACCTGGTGCAGGCCATGGAGATGTCGGCAGCCCAGCTGCAGGAGCTCCAGGACCCGTTCATCAACCTGGCCGCCGTGCTCTACGAACCCTGGGTCGCGCAGCGTGAGGAGGGCAAACGCCGGAAGGGGAATCTGGATCCCCTGCAGGCGGCCCTGGTCGATGTCCGCCGGGATTATCTCGGCGCCGACTTCGTGCCCGACGCCAACGGCACCCTGCGATTCACCTTCGGCCTGATCGAGGGTTATACGCCCCGCGACGCCGTGTGGCTGACGCCCCTGACCACGGTGCGCGGCCTCCTGGAAAAGGACACGGGCCGGCATCCCTTCGCCCTGCCGGCCGCGGTGAGGGATTCGGTGACCGCGGGGGATTTCGGTCCCTTCGCCAGCGAGGAACTGGACGGCGTGCCGGTCAACATCCTGTACAGCACCGACACCACCGGCGGCAATTCGGGCAGCCCGGTGTTCAACGCCGCCGGCGAGGTGGTGGGGCTGAACTTCGACCGGGCCTGGGAGGCGACCATCAACGACTTCGCCTGGGACCACAGCTACAGCCGGTCCATCGGGGTCGATATCAGGTACGTTTTGTGGGTAACCTGGAAAATCGGGGGCGCCGACCGGCTCCTGGCGGAGATGGGCGTCGCCCCCTGAAGGGCGTGAGCAACTAGATCTTCGCCAGCGCCTGCCTGAGGTCCGCGATGATGTCCTCGACGTTTTCCAGGCCCACGGATATGCGCACCATGGCCGGGTCGATACCTACGGTGACCAGTTCTTCCTCGTTGTAGGTGGAGTGGGTCATGGTGGCCGGGTGTTCGATCAACGTGTCGACGTCGCCCAGGCTCACCGCCAGGGTGCATAGCTGCACGTTGTCCATCACGACCCGTCCGGCCTCACGCCCGCCGGCAACCATGAAGCTGATCATCCCCCCGAATCCCCGCTGCTGACGCGAGGCCAGTTCATGCTGGGGGTGGGTCTTCAGCCCGGGATAGATGACCCGGTCCACCTTGGGGTGGTAGCTGAGGAACTGCGCCACTTCCATGGCGTTGGCCATGTGCCGGTCCATGCGCACCGGCAGAGTCTTCAAACCGCGCAAAAGCAGCCAGGCATTGAAGGGCGAAATGCACCCGCCCACATCCCGCAGGATCTCCATCCGCGCCTGCATCATCCAGTCCGCCTTGCCCACCAGGATGCCGGCCACCGTGTCGCCGTGCCCCCCGATGTACTTGGTGGCCGAGTGCAGGACGATGTCCGCGCCCAGCTCCAGCGGGTTCTGCAGATAGGGCGTGCAGAAGGTGTTGTCCACCAGGACCGGAATGCCCTTGGCCTTGGCGATTTCCGCCACGGCCGCGATGTCGGTGAATACCAGCGTCGGGTTGGCCGGCGTTTCCAGGTAGACCAGCTTCGTCTTTTTGGTGATGGCCCTGGCGAAGTTGGCCGGGTCGTCCGCCGGCACCTCGGTGACGTTGATGCCGAACCGGGGCAGGGTCTGGGTGAAGAGCTGATGAGTGCCGCCGTAAAGCGTGTCTCCGGCCACGATGTGGTCACCCGCTTGACAGCAGGTCAGTACCGCGGTGGTGGCCGCCGCCATCCCGCTGGCCAGCGCCAGCGCCGCTTCTCCCTTTTCCAGGTACGCCATCTCGGTTTCGAGGGCGGTCTGGGTCGGATTGCCCAGCCGTGTGTAGACGTAGCTGGAATCCTCGCCCCGGAACACCGCCGCGCCGTGCTCGGCGTTCTCGAAGGCGAAGGTCGAGCTCTGGAAGATGGGCGTGCTCACCGCGCGGATGGGCTTTTCACCTTCGTGCTTGTCCAGGTGCTTCTTGCCGTGGATGCACAGTGTCGCGAAGCCGGGCTCCCTGTTTTTGGCGGCCATCATTTGCCTCCCTTGCGCGCGCGGGGCAGATGCTTTTTGAGATCAGCCGTCTTGTCGAGGGCTTCCCAGGAGAAATCCTTGTCCGGCCGGCCGAAATGGCCGTAGACCGCGGTGTCGGCATAGATCGGACGCCGCAGGTCCAGGCTTTCGATGATGCCCGCGGGGGACAGGTCGAATTCGGCGGCCACGATTTCGGTCAGCTTGTCGTCGGAAACCTTGCCCGTGCCGAAAGAATCAACTGTGATGGACACCGGATGGGTCATCCCGATGACGTAACTGACTTCCACGGCGCACCGTCGCGCCAGACCTGCGGCGACCACGTTCTTGGCGGCCCAGCGGGCGCCGTAACTGCCGCTGCGGTCAGGCTTGGTAGGGTCCTTGCCGCTGAAGGCGCTGCCGCCGTGACCGCAGGCGGGGCCGTAGCAGTCCACCGTAATCTTGCGGCCGGTCAACCCGGAGTCGGCGCGCGGACCGCCCTCGCTGAAGGCGCCCACCGGGTTGATCATCACCTTGGTGGTCTTGTCCATCAGGCCGGTGGGTTTCAGCACCGGATTGATGACCAGCCGCCGCACATCCTTGCGCAGCTGCCCGAGATCGGCGTCGGCATGGTGGTGGGCCGAGAGCACCACATTGTCCAGGCCCACGGGTTTTCCGTTTTTGTACCGAACCGAAACCTGTCCCTTTCCGTCAGGATACAGGTAGGGCAGTTTGCCGGCGGCGCGAACGGCCGCAAGCTTTGCGGTCAGCCGGTTGGCCAGAAACGCCGGGACGGGCATGAAGTGCATGTCGACGGGCAGTTTGGCGCCTTCATCGGTGGCGTAACCCACGCAGACACCCTGGTCGCCGGCGCCCTTGCGGTCGACGCCGAGGGCCACGTCGCCGGACTGCTCCTCGAGCATGACCAGCACGGCGCAGCTGTGGTAGTCGAAGCCGGTGGTCGGGTCGTTGTAGCCCACGCGCCGGATGGTTTCGCGCACCAGGCCGGTGATGTCCAGGTAGGCCTTGGTCGTGATCTGGCCGGTGACGATGACCATGCCGGTGGTGACCATGACCTCGCACGAAACCCTGGCGTACCGGTCCTCGGTGAGGATGGCGTCCAGGATATCGTCGGCGATCAGGTCGCAGATCTTGTCGGCGTGGCCGGCGGTGACCGATTCGGCGGTCTGGATCCAGTTGCGTGGTTTGGCGCGGGACATCTTGGCCTCCTCGAGGACCGGGGACGGGGCCCCGGACAAGAATTAGATTCCCATTTTGGGGACGAGCTGAAACAATCCCGGGTCAGGATCGTCTAATCCGAATCCTGAATTTCGATTCGATAATGGAAGGGCCGATCATCAAAGTCAACCGTAGCAAAAACGGCAAGGATTTCTCCCTCAGGGTGACGAACCTCAACTTCGCCTATTTGCGGGATCCCGTGCTCAAAGGCGTGGATTTCACGCTGGAAAAAGGGGCCGTCGGGCTGCTGGGACCCAACGGTTCGGGCAAGACCACGCTATTGCGCTGTCTGCTGGGGCAGGTCCCGTTGAAATCCGGTCAAATCAAGGTCCTGGGGTACGACATGGCCTCCCAGGCGCGCCTGGCGCGGGCGGGATTAGGCTGGATGCCGGAGCGGGGCGGCATCATTCCGGGCATGAGCGGGGTCGGCCTGGTGGCCTACCTGGGCGAACTGTCGGGGATGCCCGCGCGCGACGCCATGCAGCGGGCCCACGAAGTCCTGCACTACGTCGGTCTGGCCGACGAACGCTACCGCAAGTGCGACGACTACAGCCAGGGCATGAAACAGCGGTTGAAGCTGGCGCAGGGCCTGGTCCACGATCCCGAGTGGCTTTTTCTCGACGAACCCACCAGCGGCTTGGATCCGCGGGGCCGCGTCTCCATCCTGGAACTGATCCGCGACCTGGCCTGGAACAAGAACCTGGGCGTCATCCTTTCGACCCACCTGTTGGCCGATGTCGAGGCCGTGTGCCGGGAAATCCTGGTTCTCAGGAACGGCGAACTGCTGTCGCGGCAGGTGGTCGATTCCCATGCCCGCGAACCCCGACAGGTCTTCGAGGTGGAAGGCTTCGGGGACGAAGAGGGATTCCTGGCCGGCCTGGTGGGACTGGGGGCCGAAGTGATTGCCGACGGCCGCCTGCACCTGGTGACCCTGGACCTGGCCCGTCTGACGGGAGAATCCGTGGAGGACGGCGACCGGGAGGGGTACGACACGGCCGCGGGAGTCAACGCCATCCTGGCCGTGGCCACCGCAAACGATTACGCACTGCGCCGCCTGCGGCGCCGGCCGGTGTCCCTGGCCGACGAATTCTATCGCATGGTGGAGGCCTGACGCATGCCAGTCTACGACCGCGGTTACACGAATTGGGAACCTTCGGCCGGGCAGGTCTGGCCGGCCTGGCTGATCATCGCCCGGCGCGGCATCGCCGAGCCGATCAAGAGACGCTGGTTGCTGATCCTGCTGCTGCTCGGATTCATTCCGGCCATCGTCAAGGGCGGCATCATCTACTTCAAGCTCAAGGCCGGGGATATCGCCGACCTGCTGGGCGGGGGCTGGTCCAGCATCGAACCGGAGGGTTTTCTGACCTTCATCGAGGGGCAGCGCTTTTTCGTGTTCGTGTTTCTGGCCATCGTCGGCGCGGGCCTGGTGGCCACCGACCGGCGGGACAACGGGCTGTCCCTGTATTTTTCGCGGCCTTTGGGCCTGAATTCGTACATCGGGGGCAAGGCCCTGATCGTGATCTTCTACTACTGCCTGGTCACCCTGCTGCCGGTGTACGTCCTGTGTGTCTTTTCGTACCTGATCGCCCCCGAGGCGACCGGCCTGGACCTGCTGTTGTTGACGCCCCTGCGGGCCACGGTCTACTGCCTGCTGACCGGGGGCAGCCTCAGTCTCGTGCTGCTGGCTTTTTCCTCGATGGGAACCCGGACGATCTTCGTCATGGTCTGGTGGACGATCATGGTATCGGGCACCGAGACGATCGGCGCCATCGCCGAAGGCCTGGGAAAGGGTTCCGTGCAGGCCGTGAACTTCCTGGGCAACTACCACAACGCGGGCTCGCTTCTTTTTTCCAGCCCCGCCCGTCTTGACGTGAACCCGTGGGTCAGCCTGGCGATCGTTGTCGCCTGGACCGCCGCGGCCATCCTGGTGCTGCGCAGCCGGATCCGTCCCGTGGAGGTCGTCTCATGATGGGGGCCGGCGTGGGCAGCACCGAGGCCAGGATCAGCGCCGAACGGGTCGGCAAGTGGTTCGGCGAAGTCATCGCGGTGAACAACTGCACCTTGAGCGTCGGCACCGGCGTGGTGGGGCTTCTGGGCGCCAACGGCGCCGGGAAATCGACCCTGTTCAAGATGCTGGCCGGCCTGATCGAACCCAGCCACGGCACGGTCCGGGTTTTCGGCAGCAAGTTGCGGGAAGATGTGGGCTGGTTCCGCCGGGTGGGTTTCTGCCCCGAGAGCGATGCCCTGCCGGACTGGATGACCGGCCGCGAGTTCCTGTCGCTGATGCTTCGCTTGATGGGCTACGACAAGGCCGAGGTCAACAGCCGGACCGACTACTGGCTGGACCGTTTCGATCTGACCGATGCCGCCGGCCGCCGGCTGGGCGGCTATTCCAAGGGCATGCGGCAGAAGATCAAACTGGCCCAGGCCCTGGCGCATGACCCCGATGTCATTTTTCTGGACGAGCCCCTGAACGGCATGGATCCGGTGTCGCGCAAGCAGTCGATCGACCTGGTGCGGGAATTGGGGGAGCAGGGCCGCACGATCCTGGTATCCAGCCACATCCTGCCCGAAGTGGAAAGCATGACCCACCAGATCATCCTGATCGACCGGGGCAAGGTGCTGGCCGAGGGCAGCGTGACCGAGATCCGCGACAAGATTCCCGAACACCCCACGACCGTGGCCCTGGTCTCCGCGGACTGCCGCCGCCTGGCCGGTTTCCTGATCGGGCGCGAACACGTGGTGGGGGTCGAAGTGGAGAACATGCCGGACGGTGACCGCGTCATCGTGCGCACCGACCATGCCTTGGGCTTCTATCGCGCCCTGCCGGGCTGGATCCTGGAAAACAATTTGACCGTGGACGAAATCCTCACCCTGGACGACAGCCTCGAGGCGGTTTTCCAGTACCTGACGGAACGATGAGCGCCATGAACCAAACAAATACCGCCAATGCCAATTCCGTGTCCGCGGGCCAGCCCGCCGCCCAGCCCAGCCTGGGCGCCATCCTGTGGATCGCCTGGTTCTCGGTGCGGGAGATGGCGCGACGCAAGCGCCTGATCTCGCTGGCCCTGATCAACCTGCTGCCGGTCCTGGTGGTGTTGTCCATCAGGATCTGGTTTCCAGGCGAGGGCATCACGGCCCAGATGCAACTGTCCGGCCTCAGCCACGATACGTTCATTCCCTTTTTGATTCCCATCGCGGCCATGGCCGTGGGAATTCCGGCCATCGGCGAGCAGGTCGAGGACGGAACCATCGTCTTCATGTGGACCCGGCCCATCAAGCGCCGCGCGATCTACCTGGGCCGCCTGCTGGCCGCCCAGATCGTATCCACGGTCCTGATGTCGGGTTCCCTGGTGCTGTGTTTCATGATCATGGTCAGCGAGGGCACCAGCGTTCTCACCTTCGATTTCCTGAAACTTTACGTGACGACCTTCCTGATCATCGGCCTGGGCGCCTTCACCTATTCCGCGGTTTTCGCGGCCATGGGAACGTTTTTCAAGAAGCCGGTGCTCCCTGCGATCCTGCTGGCTTTCGGCTGGGAAAACCTGGTGACGAACATCCCGGCCCGTGTTCAGGAACTCAGCCTGCGGTTCCATCTGCAGAACCTGATCGACCGTCCTCCGGCGGCGCCGGACGACCTGCCCGG
>JBDLKA010000123.1:0-9837 GCA_039714075.1 Candidatus Krumholzibacteriota bacterium
GCCCGGCGGAAAGGCGCGGTCAAGCGCGGCGGCGATCTGCGCCGCGTGACCATCGATGAGAACCTGACCCCCGACGCGGACACCTCCTTCGATCTCTTCGACCTGCACGAGGCCCTGGAAAAGCTGAGCGGACAGGATCCCAGACTGGGACGCATCATCGAACTTAGGTTTTTCGGGGGGTTGACCCTGGACGAAACCGCCGCCGTGATGGGCATCTCCCGCCGCAAGGTGGCCAAGGACTGGGCCTTCGCGCGGTTGTGGCTGGCCGACGAGCTCTCCGGGGGTGCCTGACATGGAATCCGCCCGCTTCTCGCGCTTGCGCCGGATCGTGGACGAGGCCCTGACCCTACCAACCGCCGAACGCGAAACATACGTCCGGAAAGAGTGCCGCGACGATGCCGGGTTGATGACCAAGGCCCTGGACCTTCTCGCCCATGAACGCACCGCGGACAGCCGGATCACCGGTGTGCTCAAGGACCAGGTCCGGTCGGCCGCGGCCAGCGCCGTCGGGCGGGACGACGGGCCTGTCTCGATCGGTGACTACCGGATCGTCGCCAAGCTCGGGGAAGGGGGCATGGGCGTGGTCTACCAGGCCGAACAGACCGGCGCCTTGCAACGAACCGTCGCGTTGAAACTGATCCTGGCCGGCTGGAACAGCCAGCGGGTCGTGGCTCGGTTCGAATCCGAACGGCTGGCCCTGGCCCGGATGAACCACCCGAATATCGCACGGGTTTTCGATGCGGGCTCGACGGAGGACGGCCGCCCCTGGTTCGTCATGGAACTGGTGGAGGGCCGGCATCTGACCGAATGGTGCGACCACCACAGGATGGGTTCCCGGGAGCGCCTGGGTCTTTTCCTGGAGGTCTGCCGGGGCGTCCGGCACGCCCACCGGAAGGGCATCATCCACCGGGATTTAAAGCCCTCGAACATCCTGGTGAGCGGAGCGGCCGGCGCGCCGGTGGTCAAGATTATCGACTTCGGCATCGCCAAGGCCTTGACCGAACCGGAAGAACAGCCGACCGACATGACCATCGCCGGCCAGCAGCTCGGCTCCCCGGACTACATGAGTCCTGAACGAATCGGTGGCAATACCGATGATCCCGATATCCGGTCCGACATCTACTCTCTCGGCGTCATCCTGTTCGAACTGTTGAGCGGCCGCCTGCCATTCGACCGCTCCTCGCCCGGTCGTCTGGCCTTCGGATCGGCCGCTCACGACGGTACCGCCGCCGAGCCTCCCTCCCTGGCTTCGAAACCGCCGGGTGATTCAAAAAGCACCGCTGAAGTCGCCCGGCGGCGGGGGACGACACCCGGGACGCTTCGCAGGGTGCTGCGGGGCGAGCTGGATTGGATCACCGCCAAAGCCCTGGCCCCCGCGCGCGAGGACCGGTATGACACCGCCGGCGAACTGATCCGTGATATCGAAAGGCACCTGGCCGGGGAGCCGGTGCTTGCGGGCCGCCCGGGCCTGGCCTACCGGTTCGGCAAGTTCGCCCGGCGTTACCGGACCGCCCTCGCTTTCACCACCCTCATTATCCTTGCCCTGGCGGGAGGTTTTGGCGAATCCCTGCGCCAGCGGTCGGCCGCCCACGAAGCCCGGGACGAAGCCCTGGCCGTTACCGATTTCCTGTCGAACATGCTGTCCTCGGTCCGCCCCCAGGAAAAGGGACGCGATGTCACCGTGAGGCAGATCCTGGATGAGTCCGCCACCTCCATCGGCACGGAATTCAACGACCTTCCCCTGGTTCGCGCCCGCCTTCAATCCACCGTCGGCAACGCCTACCTGGCCTTGGGAGAAACCGATGCGGCCATTTCCTTTCACGAGGAAGTGGTGGCCATACGGCGCCGCGAACTGGGAAACGGGGACCGGGGAACCATGCTTGCCCTGTGCGACCTGGGTAGCGCCGTCAGCCGGGCCGGACAGTTCGAGAGGGCCGGAGCGCTGTACCGCGAGGCCCTGATGGGACTCCAACGGGACTCGGAAGACGAGGTGGCCACGGTATGCCGGGCCATCATGGGCCTCGCCAATGCACTGGCGGACCAGGGCCGCCTGGAGGAAGCGGAACCCTATTACCTGGAAGCCCTGGAAGCGAGCCGGAGCCGGTTGGGCGACCACGATCCCATGACCGCCTCCCTGTTGGGCAACCTGGCGTTGCTGCGGGCGGACCAGGGCCGCATGGATGAAGCCGCCGGGATCCTGGCCGAGGTCCTTGAATTGAGGCGCGAATCCCTGGGTGACGACGCGCCGCTCACCATGGAATCGGTTATCAACCTGGCGGGAGTCCAGTCCCACCTGGGCAACATGGACGAGGCCGTCGCCGCCCTCGAACCCCTGGTGCCGCGCGCCCGGCGGGTCATGGGCGAGACCCACCGCATCACCCTGGCGGCCATGAACAACCTGGCCTGGGCCTATTCCCGGAACGGGCAGCCCGAAAAGGCGGAACCCCTGACCCGGGAAACCTGGGAAATCCGTATGCGGGTACTGGGCGAAGAGCATCCGGAGACACTCATCTCCGCCTTCAACATGGCGGATCTCCACCGGCGACTGGGCAGGCTGGACGAGGCGGAATCCCTGCACCGCAGGACCCTGGCCACGAGGCTCCGGGTCATGGGCGAAGATCACCCCCATGTCCGCATTTCGCAGAATGGTCTGGCCGACGTGCTCGAAGAGAAGGGCCTTGCGGAGGGAGCCGCCAGCCTGAGGGCTCAGGCCGGCGGCGAGTGATTGGCATCAATAGTAGGGCGTTTTGGTGATCCGGTAGTAGAACCGCAGATCCCCGTTATGGTGCGTTAACCTGTTCTCGTAGCGTGGCTGCGTCCGTTGGATGAAGTTGAAGGGATACTTGTGCACCGGCCCCAGTTCGTCATGGGACTCGAGTTGAAAGCCGAAGTCCTTGCCTTGCGAGGCAAAACCCTGGTGGGTCGCCGCGTCGTAGACGATGGTTTCCGAATAGTTGTAATGATTCGTGACCGGGGCAGAACCGTAGATGTATCCGCCACCAATGGGAAACAATTCCGTCCAGGGTATGAAGCTGACCGCGGGCACTTCATTGATCCTCGCCCCGAACCCACATCCGAGCAGTCCACAGCCACCGCTCTCCAGGACCACTTTCTGGATCGTGGTGGTGACCTCGTAACCCAACGGAGGCCGGCAATTGCCCCGGTCGTCGTAGAGGACGTTGTCCACCACCCCGACGATGTCGCTGGTGACGCCGTCCTTCAGGGTCTTCACGCGGAAAGACAGCGGAACCGAGGCGGTCACCGGCACCACCGTGAAGAACTTCGTCCAATCCAGGGTGGCCAGGGCTTCCTGGGCGCTCGCGTCATCGCCGCCGAACTGGCGGATCACGTAGCGCCTTGTTGACATGGCGCGCTGCTGCTCGTCGGTCAGCGTGGCGCCCCCGGAAAACTCGGCTGCCGAAGCTTCCATCGCCGTCCCGAGTGAAGCCGCGGTGGCGGCCGATTCGGACGTCATGGTGAACAGAAGGACGCGACCGAAAGTCACCGACTCGATGTACAGCGGCAGATTGTCGTCCCCGATTTGCCCGTCGGCGCGGAGCTGGTCAAGCGCCTCGGCCGTGACACTCTTTCCAAAGTAGTCTGCGGGCGTGCGCATGAGGTCGTCCGCAAATCGGATGGTGAACATCTCCTGGATGGCCCTGACCATGATCGTGTGGGTCTCGTGTGAGCGTGACAAATTGGCGTTCGCGCTGGCCGAGAGCGAAACGACTCCGTCGCGGTACCCCCCCGATATCCCCATTCCGGTCATCGACTGCTCGAACGAGTGGGATTCCTCCCAGGTGAAATCGACGTTCCCGGGGATCGCACCGGCGTCCGGGCCGCCGATGTTCTGGTCAGCCTGGCGGATGAGGTCGGTCATCGCCTGCTGGACGGTCACGCTGTTGGGGTTGTCGACCTTCCTGGATATCTCCTCGGAGTTGAGGCTGATTACCAGAGTGATCGGCGCGTGATCCGCCTGGACGGGTTTCAGGTTTCCGCCGTAGAGGGAATTGCCCTGGATGAAGTTGCCGGGCCACATCACACCCTGGTTCATGCCCAGCGACATGACATTGTTGATCTTCCTGACCAGGTTCTTCGTACGGGGTTGGCACCGCCAGTCGTAGAACCCACCGTCCGTCCCTTCTTCCACATAATAGAAATAGGGCTTCGTTTCATCGGCCTTTTCGGGCGGAACCGAGTGGTCCCAATCCCCCAGGCCGGCGAAGAACTCGTTCACCGAGGCGCTGTTGGGGTTTCCGGTGTCGACGGGGTCGGCCGGATCGTTGGAACAACCGGCACTGAGGCATATGACACCCAGGGCCAGGGTCACAAGTGGGTTTCGTAAACGGACTAGCATGGCATTCCCTTCCGATTTCGGGTTCACCAAGACATGCGAAATCGGGAGTGGAATAGTGCATTTTTCTGGAAAAAAATTATAACGTATTGGGACACTTGGACTTGAAGGACGGTTTTTTCAAACCGACCTAAGCAGGGCAACGTTGCCCTGAAATCGAATGAAACATCATGGGGTCGGGCTCAGATCTCGTCCAGCCGCTCCCCCATCCTCAGCCTGTGCCTTAACCCCATCAGCTTGTCGTCCAGGGCCCGCAGCTCGACGAGGTTGGCGTGCTCCATATCCGACGGCTCGATCACCTTCTGCATTGCGCCGTTGTTGATGATCACCCGCTTGTCCCCCATCAACGCCAGGATGGGGTCGTGGGTCGCCATCAAGACGATTTTCTCTTCACGAATCAGAATATCCAGCGCCTGTTGCCTGTCGATGCCGGCGTTTTCGATCTCGTCGATCAGCACCACCGGGCTGGCACTCAGCACGGCGGTGTCGGCGATCATCAAAGCGCGCGACTGGCCACCGGACAGGCTCGTCACCGGAGTGTCGATGGCGAACGGTTCACCGGCCAGATCGTTGGCCCAGTTCCAGATGCGCTGGATCTTTTCCTCGGGATTACCGGCCTGACGGCTTTCGGCGTGCAGGTTCAGGAATTCCTCGACGGATAGATCCATGACGAAGTTCATGTTCTGGCTGAGCTGCGCCACCAGTTTGTGCTCGGAAGAAAAGCGCCACTTGTCGCCCGGCACCTCGCCGTTGATGCGCACGTGGCGGCCGGTCGGCGTGTCGCCGCGGGCAACCCACTCGATGTCGGCCAGCAGCCGGCTCTTGCCGCTGCCGGTGGGCCCGACGATGCAGACCACCTCGCCCACGCTCACGTTCAGTTCGCGGACCGGTTCGCCTGTGCCGTCCTTGGCGCGGCCGCCCAGGACCGTAACCTCGCGGACCTTGTCCTCGCTGGTGCCCAGAAAATCTTCCATCACGCTGATGAAGTTGCCGAGAATTTCCAGCTGGCCCGCATCCAGAAGATCGCCGAGCCGTGCTTCGGGCTTGTCGGCGATATCGGCCAGACCGGCTTCCGCCAGATGCTGCTGGGCGAACGGCCAGCGGGAAAAGACCGTTTCCACGGTGAGGGATTCGAGATCATGGCTCATTCCGTTGCCCCCGGTGCGCCGTCGGTCTTCAAACCGGTGGGCAGGTCGAGATCGATCTTGCGCACGTTGCCCATCTGGTAATCCGACCCGATGCGCGTTTCACCCAGGCAGTAGGAACACAGCGCGGCGGGCATGGAGAACCGCAGCTTCTTTCCTTCGACCGTGGCCGTGTCCTCGCCCTCGGTCCACAGGGTGCTCAGCTCGAAGCTGCCCTGGCCCGTAATACCGTTCACATGAAGGATGCGCGCCTTGGTGTTGACCATGTGCACCCGCGCGGCGAACACCTCGCGCTCGGCCTGGCTGACGATGTCGCCCTTGGTGATGACCACCACGTCGGCGGCCTTCAGCATGGGCCCGATTTTCTTGGGCGTGCCCGTGCCACTCAAATTATCGATCACGCAGATGGCCAGCACCTCGCGAATGTGCGGCGAGCAGCGGTTGCACAGACCGGCGCTTTCGCTGACCAGGACATCGAGCCCTTCCTGCAGACCCCACTGGACGCACTCCTCGACGTTGCTGACGAAGTAGTGGTCCGGACAGAGCGCGCCGGCCAGGCCCTTGCGCACGGCGATGCCGTTCTTGCGGTACAGCTCGTCGTCGTCGGTGGACAGGCAGTCGAACTTCACCACGCCGACCTTGCTGTCCGCCTTCTGCAGATGCTCCAGGGTCTTGATGATCACCGCGGTCTTGCCCGAACTGGGTGGGCCGCTGACGGTCACGAATCGCATTTATTCCCCTGCCTTCAGGAAGATATCGTTCACCTTGGGGATCAGTTCGCCCAGGTCGTTTTCCTTGATGAAGTCCCAGCCCAGCCACATCAGCGGCGCCTGTTCCGGAACCTGGTTTTCCACTTCGGGATGGCAGCTGGGGAACAGGCCGCGGTGGCTGAGAATCTCGCCAACCTCTTTGCTGGCGAAGAAGTCGGCGATCCGACCCGCTTCTTCCGGAGCCGAGTCCTTCAGCAGCATGAAGATGGGGCTGACCACGGCGCCGTCCGCGGGCCAGACGATTTCGGCGTCGGGGTTGAACTGCGCCATCTTGCTGAAGAAATAAGGGATGACCGACACCATGGGGCCTTTGCCGCCCTTGGGCGCGAACCGTCCCGCCGCCTGGCTGGGATGCATGCCCTCCAGAAGGTTGCGGCCGATGGCCTCGACGCCCTCGTCCCCGAACTCCTTCCAGATCGTCAGCAGGATGCCGTTGAACAGATCGAAATCGCCCACGGGCATGGCGATCTTGTTCTCGAAGCGCGGCCCGAGGATTTCCTTCCAGGTGCGCGGCACCTCTTCGCCCTCTTCCAGCTGGGTCTTGTCCACCAGGAACACCGCGGGCACCACGGCCAACAGCGAGTAGTGACCGTCGGGATCCATCAATCCGTAGGGGGCCATCATGCTGTTGTGGGTGTCCCAGGAGCGATCGGTGAACACGCCCTTGTTCTTGAAACGTCCCATGTTCCGGCGGTCGAAAAAGGCCTCGAAACCGGCGGACAGGAAGATGTCCGGCAGGTCCGACTCGTTGTCGATGCCCTGCATGCCCGCGTCCAGCGCGTCGGCCCCGACCGAGGCCGCGGCCAGGCGCATACCTACGGTCTTGCCCGTTTCGGCGGTGATTTTTTTGCTCAGGGAATCGAACGCTTCGAGCAGCGGAATGCGCACCGGGCAGGGCAACAGCCCGGCCACCCTGATATCCCCATCATCGGGGAAGATTTTGCTCTCGTCGTTCACCGTTGCCAGCGTCACGTCTTCCTGCTTGGCGTTGGCGGCCACCGCGTTTTCGAGCAGGGCGGTGAAGGCGGCCAGATCCTTTCCCTTCATCTGCACGGCCTGCCCGAGGGTGACCATCTTGCCGTTGGTCGTGCGCTTGGTTTCGTCCCCGACGTGCTCGTACCCGTTGGCCACGAAAACATCGATGGTTTCGGGGAATTTCTCGGTGATGTCGAACAGGGTCATTTCGGGGGCGATGGTGGCTTCAGGCATGGTTACTCCCGGACGGAAACGGCTTTATCAACAAAAAAGATCCTTTTATCCAATTTATCTTCTATCCGTGGATTCGCAAGAAAAGAGGGCCCCCCGGGGGGCCTTGAAATGATAACCCCTTTCCGCCTCACCGATAGAGGTCGGCGGTGAATTCATCCATCCAGGACTGCAGGTCGGATCCGTACACCTCGCGCGCGTTGGCCAGGCGCTGATCCCTGAAAAACTCCAGGAAATTCTCCTTGCCGCCCCTGTCGATCAAAACCTTCACCCAGGCGCCGCCGACGGGATAGGAAACCTCCCCCGGCAGCAGGCTCCAGTCCTCCCACAGGGCGGCCAACTCGACCGGCACCTTCATCCCGGGAGCCTTTGCCAACTCTTCCCGGGCCAGGGTCATCTGGTCGCGTCCCGTCTGATCGTGATGGACACAAACGCCCTCGTTGATCAGTCCGGTCACATGTTCGGGCTGCAGGGCGTGCCGGGAAATCACGTGGGTCATCTCGTGGCCGACGGTCTGTCCGGACCAGGCGTGCACCAGGTTAAGCTCCGGCCGGGCGAATCCCAGGGGCGGCATGTTCGCGGTCCGGGCTTCGTCCTTGTCCTTCCACACGAAAAACCGGATGGGCTTCGTGGACCCTCCCCCGAACCAGGCTGAAATCAGGGCATAGGCTTCCTCATGGCGACGGGCGAAGGTCACCTCATCGAAACCGGTAAGATTGGCTGAAAAATGGAAGGTGAAGTGCTCGGTCGTGAAGGTTGTCCAGTCATCATACGATTCGGCCAGGCCCAGGATTTTCAGGTTGTTCACCGCTTCCCGCGTCGCGTTCCGGGTGGCGGCACAATCCCGCGCCTTGATGAACGCGGCCCGCGCCTGCGGCAGGTTCCCCAAACGATACTGGCCTGTGCCCAGGTAGACCTGGGCCCAGGCGTAGATCCAGGTTTGTCCGGGATCGCTGCGGACGGCCTGCTCCAGATAGGGCAATCCCTCGGCAAAATTTTCCAGATCCACCAGGGCCCGGCCCACCGCCAGATTCACCTGCGCTGTCGGCGTTCCCGTGGCCAGTTCGACCTTGCCCTCGCGAACCACATCCTCGAAACGGCCTTCCTTGTATAGGCTCCACAGGCGTTCCGCCGGACCGGACTGGGCCATGGCCGCGGTCGCGGTTATCAAAAGAACCAATACGAGCAAAAATCTCATTCCTTGCACCTTACGATCTAGAACGCCTCACCCAGCGTCAGATAGAACCCGGAGTCCCCGTTGCCGAAGCCGAAATCCAGGCGGATCTTCAGTTTTTCGGCCTCATCCCAGAGATAACGAATGCCGAAGCCGGCCGACCACAGTTTTCCCGCCAGGGTCAGCTTGCCCACACTGGACGCCACGTCACCGATACCCGCGAACAACACCCCGCCGAACCGGCCCAGGATCCGATCGCGACGATAATCCACCCGTCCCAGAACGCGGGTCTTGTCGATGAATAGTCCCCCCCGGTAGCCGCGCAAACCTTCTTCGCCCCCGAGGCGGGGAAGAGAGAAGAAAGGTGGGTCGCCGTCCAGTCCCGTACCCAGCAGCTGGCCCGCCAATACCGCCTCTTCTCCCAGGGAATAATAACCCCGGAAATCGACATAGAACCGGTTGAAGCGGTAATCACTGCCAAAGGTTCCGTGGGAAGTCGCGGCGAGCAACTGCAACCACGATCCGCGCGATGGGGACCAGAGGTTGTCGCGGGTGTCCCAGGCCAGGCTGATTCCCGGCAGCGACACCGTGGAATTGTCGACGCCGTTGATCGCGCCGCCTGCCAGCTGACCGTCGGGATCCCTTTTGACCAGGCGGTGGCGCTGGATGCGGTAGTACACGCCCGGCCGCAGATGGCCCAGAACCTCCCGGTCGAATTTCAATTCCAGGTTGATCTGTTCGGAGGTGTAATCCTCTTCGTCGTCCAGGTCGACCTGGCGGCCGGTGCCGTAGAACTGGTCGGGAAACTTGATGTAGTTGGGGAAAACCCCGGCGTGGGAGCGCCCCTCGTCCCAGTTCAAATCCGTGCCCGCGTAAACCATGATCTGGTTCTTGACCGTGTAGATGAAGGTCGGGGAAAAAACCGAGGGTCGCGTTTCCGGGCCCGGTTTATCGAGGTAGAAGAACCTCATGGCGACCGCGCCCAGCATCAGCTTGGTGTCCGGCGTGTAGCCCAGGACCGGCAGGATCACGGTGCTGCCGGTGGGAACGTCCACGCTGTCGGGGGCGGCGGCGTCCTGTCCCGGGGAGGCAGCCGGCATCAACAGCAACAAGATCCCGATGATTCCAGGGATCAACCGGCGACCTGATAATCCTGAATCGAGCATCGGGACACCTCCCCGGCGATTC
>JBDLKA010000124.1:0-9698 GCA_039714075.1 Candidatus Krumholzibacteriota bacterium
ATGGCGTTTGACGTGTCCCGCCGCCTGGGAAAATCGGCGGTTGAATCCCACCTGAAGAACCGGCAGGCCGTCGGCATTGGTCAGCTCACGGATCCTGGCGTGGATATCCTTGAGCTGGTCCAGGGTCAGGCAAAGGGGCTTTTCCACGAATACGTGCTTGCCTGCCGACAGGGCGGCCAACGCCAGGGGACCGTGCTGGTCGTGGCGGGTGGCGATCACCAGGGCCTGGGCGTCGGGGTGGGCGACGACGGCTTCCGCCGATTCGACGGCCTCGGTGAAACCCTGCCGCTGACCCACGTCCGCTGCGGTCAACCCGGTGCGGGTGAAGATGGGTCCCAGGGCGGTGCGGGAATCATCGCGGAAGGTCGGCAGCAGGAATGTCTGAGCGAAAGAACCGGCGCCGGCAAAGCCGATCCCGATCTTTCCTTCTGTCCTGACCCCGGTGTTCAGGGTGACTTTGTCCACCTTGGCCGGTGGCGTGTCGGGATATTCCACCAGGATGCCGCAGTACGGTTCGCTGCGGACGGCGATCATTTCGTAGGCCTGTGGCGACTGGTCGAATTCGTAGCGGTGGGTCACCATGGAAACGGGGTCGAAGACGCCCGCCGCCATGAGATCGAGGACCGCTTCCATGTTGCGCCCCTCGGTCCAGCGGACGAAACCGTAGGGGTAGTCCAGTCCGCCTTCCTCGTAGGTGGGATCATACCGGCCCGGACCATAGGAGCAGGAGACGCTGAAACCGATCTCCTTTTCGTAATAGTCCGCGCGGGGCAGGTCCATGCCCACGGCTCCGACCACCACGACACGACCCCGCTGGCGGCAGACCTTGCCGGCGGTAACCACGGGCTCGCTGCTGGCGGTGGCGGCGCAAATGAGAACCAGGTCCGCGCCCCGGCCCCGGGTGAAATCCTCGATCTGGGCTTC
Organism: Candidatus Krumholzibacteriota bacterium; assembly: GCA_039714075.1. GTDB lineage: Bacteria > Krumholzibacteriota > Krumholzibacteriia > LZORAL124-64-63 > LZORAL124-64-63 > JAGLCY01. The sequence continues at coordinate 925 of JBDLKA010000124.1, forward strand.
GACCGGGTCGGTTCCTAACTGCCCCACGGCGTCGGCGCGCCCCAGGGTCCGGGCGCGGTCCACGGCATCGGTGGCGATGTCTGTGCCGAAGACGCGGCAGCCGTTGGCTTTGAGAATCTGGCAGGCCATCAGGCCGATGGGCCCCAGGCCGAGGACCACGGCATTTTCCCCCAGGGTGGGATCGGCCAGGCGGATGCCCTGCAGGGCGATGGCGGCCAGGGTGGTCATGGAGGCGGCTTCGGGCGAAACACCATCGGGAACCTTGACCGTCAGATTGACCGGCACGACCACTTCGTCGGCGTGATTGGCGTAGCCGCCCCCGGCACAGGCCACCAGGTCGCCGGGCTGGACCTTGTCGACACCGGCGCCGACCTCGACGACTTCACCGGCCAGGCTGTAACCCAGGGGCTGGGCGCCCTCGAGTTTGTCCCGGACTTTCTGGATGGTGTTCTTCAAGCCCAGCTGCCCGACCATTCCCAGCACCTGCTTGACCTGGTCGGGCTTGGCCCGGGCCTTGCCGACGAGGGATTTTTTTCCGGTCACGACCTTGTTGCCTTCGGTCCCAGGGCTGATGGCGGAAAACAGCGTGCGCACCCGGACGAAACCAGGGGCCAGCAGGGGGGCGGGGGCTTCCAGCACCCTTACCGAGCCGTCTTTCATGGTCTGGGCGAGAATCTTCAAGGCCGGGTCCTCCAGGATTTCAGGGGTGTGAATTCCTTCAAGTACTATCGATTCAAGGGAGCAAGCGCTCGGTCCCGTTGACGAACTTGGAACTCTTGGTCATACGAAAAGGGAAAACCGAGGAGATGGTTTGGGCCCGTTCATCCAACTCGTAATTGTACTTCAGTTCGAGGATCAGGGTGGTGGAATCCTGCCTGCGGTGGAGAAAGGAGTTCCCGTGGGCGCGGATCTCCCGGAACTCCTGGTCGCGGTCGATGGTGATCCGGAAATCCCCATCGGCGGACTGGTAATAGCGCCGCAGATAGCGATTTAGCAGTGCTGGACGGCGCCTGCGAAAACCATCGGCGATGACCGGCGGAAGATCGGCGGGCCAGACCTGGGCCAGTAGCTGTCTGAAGTCGGTGTTCCCATCGAAATGAAAGGGCGACAGGGGAAAGGACTCTTTCCGTCCCAGAAACCCATGCTTGATTTTCAGTTCCAGGACCGGTTCGGGGATTTGGCCGAAGAGGTCTTCATACCAGCGGACCCGAAACTTCACCCGTGAAGTGAAACCCTCGACGTTTTCGACGTAGCTGGTTGCATCCAGCGTGTCGAAATAGATGTTGTTGATGAAACGCGGATGGTAGATCTCGCCGAATACGGCGGGGTGGTGGCGGACGATGGCTTCGAGCTCGGCGACCTCCAGATCGGTGACCAGGAACTTCCGTTCGAAACGATAATCACTTGCTGGCTTTACCATACTCAGCCCCGTACAAAAGTTCCTTCACATTGTCCCGATCCGAGGGGACGGTCCGGCCGTCGAGGATCAGCTGCGACCCGGTCTCGACCAGGCAGAGCAACTCGTGTCCGTCGATGGTGATCCGACTGCCCTGGATTCTGGATCCGCCGAACTCGGCCTTTTTCTGGAAAGCGGCGAAGGCGACACGACTCTCACCGATGTTGCTGTCGCCGATGAGGAGTTCGGATCTGTCCTTGCTGCACACGGCGATCTCCGCGCGCAGGATCCGCGCATCGCGAACGGTCATACGGCTGTTCTCTCCGGAACTGAGTCCTTTGTCACCGACCCTGTCCACGTACAGGCCGGTCACGTCCAGCTGCGTGCCCGAAATATCGATGGCGTCGTTGCCGCAGTTGGTGAAGAACGAGTCCCGGAGGCGGCCGGTGCAGAAATCGGCATCCAGGGCATCGGCGAAAATACCTTCGAAACGACAGGCCGCCATTTCGAAATCCGCCCGGATGATGTTCAGGAAGTCGTCGCCGGTCCTGTTGTGCGTGAAGGTACAGTCGGCGAGATCGACATCAGACTGATAGAAGGTGACCGCGCCGGTTACCGTCCAGCCGCGATCGGCGGGGTTGGCAAGGTTGTCGAAGCGTACATGGGACAGATGGGAACGGCGGTCGGCGTTGAAGACCAGGATGCCCTGGCCCGTCGAATCGCTGGAGACGATGGCGATGGGCTCATCCGCAGCGCCCCGGAATTCGAGAGGTGAATAGCTGATGATCTTGGCCCGGTTGTGCAGGTCCAGGACGAGGCCGCGCTCGGCGACAACAGTGTAGCCGGCCGGGAGCACGAGGTCCCGGTCCAGGACCCGGGTTCCCGAGCGCAGGACGATGGTCCGTGGTCCCTCCCGCAACTCGATCCAGTCGAAATCCGCCAGGTCGCTTTCGGCAGTCAACGGATTGTAGGCGAATGAAGTTGAACCTTTGTGAGGGACCGGCAACACCCGCGCGTGCAGGACCGAATCCAGCCCCACGACCCGGAAGTGGAGGGTTAACTCATTGTCGTGCCCGGCGGTCAGAGCCTCGGCGTCGGGCAGGAAGGAGAACTCGCGGAACGCGTTAGTCATCCTGGCCGGCAGCACCGCGGAGTTTTCGGCTCGAAAGACCAAAGTGTCCTGACTTGTGACCCTTTCCAGGATGATGGGCCAGCGCAGCGGATTCGAAACCGCTATCCGCAACTGTTCACCACCGGCCTCCAGATGCGCGGCCACCGCCTCGTCATACTTGCGCAGCTTGAGGCGGATCACCTCCTGATTGCGGTACAACCGTTCCCGTGGATAGGAATAGAAAGGATTGTCCTGGTAGATCTTGCCCAGGGTGACATCCATCTGCGGCTTGATTTCGGCGAAGAAGTTATCCAGGTATTCGACACGGGAGACGCGGTCCAGTGCCTGCACGTAGTGGCGCACGAACTCCGCATCGGAGAAGAAACGTTCGTAATAAACCTTGTTGTAGTGCTCGTAGGTCTCGATGAAGAGCTTGGCCGTCGTGTCACCCCGCCAAACGTCGCTGCGGCGCAATGGATTCCATTCCCGGGTCGCCGGTTCGATCAGGTTGGTGACCGGGTTCAGGTAGTAGCGGATATTATCGATAAACTTGGAGTGATGGCCCTGGAGAAGGTCGGCGATGGCGAAATCGATGGCGATCTTGTCGAGGGCGAAGAGATCGCCCGGGGCCAGCTCGCCGACCAGAAATGCCTGCCACATGTTGCTGAGCAAAACATGCTGCTTGTTCTTGACCGGGTCGGCGAGAATCTTCTTGCGATTGTAGACGTCGACCTCCTGGAGACCGGGCTTGAAAAGCAGGCCCTCGCGGAAGCGATTACTCTCGACCAGCCGCTTGTCGTAGTGCTCCTCAAGGCAATAAAGGCCGACATGCTTGCCGTTGATGGTGACATCCACGAAATCGTAGCGCAGCGTGACCAGGTTCTCGCGCCGTTCCAGCTCGTGACCGACCCACTCCGAAAGATAGCCGCGCGACTTGGGCACCAGCAAGGTGAACTCCCGCATGCCCAGCAGGGTTTTGCCTTTCTTGATCTTGGTCCGATAAGAAACCTTGTCGGCGCGGAGCACATGGTCGAGGTTCAAGCCGGTCAGATGCAGATCGGCCGAATAGGTCTCGCCCCGATGGCGAATCTTGGCCTTGATGGTCTCCTGCTTGACATCCGGCAGGATCTTGCCACGATCAAGGGACAATTCCCTGAAATATGCCACCTTCTGCAGGTCCTCGAACTTGATGTCGAAATACAGCTTCTCGGGTTGGGCCCGGAGGCTCTTGAGGTAGTTCGGGACGAAGGCGACTTTCTCGGCGGCGACGTCGAAGACCAGGTCATTGATGCTCTCAGCCTGCTTGAACTTGTAGAGCCGCATGCCGTAGTAGACCATCACAAGTGACCAGCCGGTAATCAGCGCCACCAGGATGGCGACCAGCAGGAAGCGCCTGGTCAGAAGATGCCGCAGGAATCCCCGGACGCGGGCACCGTCGGTGGCCGGATTGGAAGAGCTCTTGATCCTCATGCTCAGAAAAGTCCCTTGTTGTCCAGGAAGCTGATCCGGATGCTGTCATCGAGTTGCCGCAGCCGGTTCTTAAGTTGAGAGAGCCCCTCGTAATCCTCGAATTCCACGGTGAAAGAGGCTTCGAGCTGCTCGCTGCTCTCGTCGAAGCGCTTCAGGACCACAGCCGAGCAGTCGTCCTTCAGCAAACCGATCAGACTGTCCAGATCAACGGTGGAACTCTTGGCGGCTGTCAGCGTCAGGTGCAGGTTCTGGTTGTCGTCGCTCGGGCCGGTTGTCCTTTTGTGGATGATCACGATAGCCACGATGACAATGAAGGCGATGAAGGTGATGATGGTTTGATCGGCACCCAGGCCCAGCCCGATGGCAATGGTAAAGAACAGGTACATCAACTCCTCGGGTTCCTTGATTGCCGCCCGAAAACGGACGATGGACAACGCACCGACCAACCCGAGGGACAGAGCCAGCGAGGATTTGACTATGGAAATGATCAGCATCGTGATCATCGTCATCAGCACAAAGTTGCGGGCAAACAACTTACGATTGGAAAGGGTCGTACCGTACCGGACGTAGATCTTGCTCAGCAAGTGGGCAAGGATTGCCGCAATCACCAGATTGAAGACGAATGTAAGAACCGGAATCTGTACGCTCTGACTCGTCAGAAACTCCTGAAAAGTCTGAATCTTATTCACTTTTTGCCTCCGAATTACGAACACCACAAGCAGCTGAATTGCAGGTGTCAAGAATAAGCTCTGCCTCGAAATCTGTCAATCAGCCTGAATTAATCCAGGTTATCCCGCTTGGGGAAGATGGGCGGTCAATATGGAGTAATTCCGGAAGAATCCGGAGATGCTTGAAGAGAAGGGGGGTATCCACTATTGTTGCCAGTTGAACCCAATCCAACTACGGCCTTTAGCAACGCCTGGTCCAGGTGGCATTATCCCATGGCTTTTCGCGTCGCCGCAGTCTCCTTTCTGAACACGATCCCCCTCATCGACTGGTTCGAGCAATCCGGCCATGACGAGGTCGTGCTGAGCCGCGCCCTGCCCAGCCTCCTGGGGGATCTGCTGGCCTCCGGTGAGGCCGATGTGGCCCTGTTGCCGGTCGTCGAGATATTCCGGGGCGCCAGTGGCGGCATGTTGCCGGGAACCGGCATCGCCTGCCGGGGCGAAGTCGATACCGTGAAGATGTTTTACCGCGGCGACCCGGCCCGGTTGACGACCGTGGCGGTCGATCGGGGATCCCGCACTTCGGTGGCCCTGCTGAGGATCCTGTTGTCCGAACAATTCGGTATCCACCCCGAATTCACGGAAATAGAGCCCCGTGCGGGTTGGCGGCCCGATTCGAGGCAGGGCGCCCTGGTCATCGGCGACCGCTGTTTCGAGTTCGAAAAGGACCTGCATGACAGCGAGGATCATGATGTGGTCGGCTACGATCTGGGCGGCGCCTGGCAGGCACTGACCGGCCTGCCCTTCGTATTCGCCGCCTGGGCGGTGGCCCCGGGATTCGCGGAAAAAGCCGGCGAAAAGGGCGTGAGCGAATTGACCGACCTGCTGACCACCGCCCGCGACCACGGTCTGGCCCGTCTGGACGAAATCGCCGCCCGTGAAGCCGCCGCCGGCCGTCTCGGCCACCGCGGTGAGGCGACCAGCGAAGCCTTGGACTATTATTTCCGTCACTCCCTGCGCTACGTCCTGGGGGACGAGGAAATGGCCGGTTTGCGCAGGTTTCATGAATTATGCGTCAAGCACGGGGTCGTTCCGGACGGTGCGGCCCCTTCATTGATAGTGAGGTAGATCGTGGCTTCCTTTTCCGGACCCGCCGACCACGGCCCCATGGATCCCCTGAAATACCGGGAACTGCTAGAGCTCAAGAAAAAGGAGATCGGTGAACCGGGTCCTCCGCTGATCGAGGTCGAACCCTACCGGGTGCCGGCGAAAACCTCCGACCTGGCCGCTGAACTGCTCGAAGAAGCCCTGGCCCGGCGTTTGTCCGGCGGCGAGCTGATCATCCTGTTCGAGGAGGCTTCGCTGAACGACCTGGGCCGGACCGCCAACCTGCTGCGCCTGCAAAGATCCGATCCGTCCACGGTGACCTACATCATCGACCGCAACGTGACCTACACAAATCTGTGCTACGCCGACTGCGGGTTCTGCGCCTTCAACCGCCACCAGGGCGACGGCGACGACTACCTGCTGAGCCTGGACGAGATCCTGGAAAAGTGCCGCACCGTGGACGCGGCGGGCGGCAACCAGATTCTGCTGCAGGGCGGGCATCACCCCAAGAAGCGGCTGGACTATTACGAGGACATGCTGGGCGGCATCAAGGACAGCTGGCCGTCCATGTGGATCCACGGGTTTTCCCCCAGCGAGATCCAGCACTTCGCCCGGCTGAACGGCCTGGAAATCCTGACGGTGCTGGAAAAGCTGAAGGCCGCGGGCCTGGATTCCGTTCCCGGGGGCGGGGCCGAAATCCTCAACGACCGGGTCCGGCAAATCCTCGCCCCGGGCAAGACCATGTCCGACGAGTGGATCAACATCATGGAAGCCGCTCACCTGGTGGGCCTGCCCACGACGGTGACCATGATGTTCGCCCACATCGAGACCTACGCCGAACGGGTCGAGCATTTCCTGCGGATCAGGGAAAGCCAGGACAAGACCGGCGGCTACACCGCCTTTATCCCCTGGACGTTCCAGCCGAACGGCACCCCCCTGATGAACGATCCCGCCCTGCGGAAGCAGGTGGAATCCATCGGCTACCTGGGTTCGACGGACTACCTGCGCACCCTGGCCATCTCGCGGATCGCCCTGGATAATTTTGCCAACGTGCAGGCTTCGTGGGTCACCCAGGGCAAAGCCGTGGGGCAGCTTACGCTGTACTACGGGGCCAACGATCTGGGCAGCCTGATGATGGAGGAGAGCGTGGTTTCCGCCGCTGGGGTCAGTCATCCGTTGACCCGCGCGGATCTGGACGAGATGATCACCGGAGCGGGCTTCAAACCCGCGCTCAGGGACAACGGTTACAACCTGGTTTAACAGCCTGCTGGGAGTTCATGGCACCCGACGCGAAACAAACCCCCCGGTTGCGGGTCGCCCAGATCATCGAGTCCATGGCCGTGGGCGGGGCGGAGCACTTGGCGGTCAAGACGGCCAACCACCTGGCGGCCGCCGGGCACGATTCCCATCTCATCATCCTGCGGGGCCCGGACGTTCTGAGTGCGAAGATCCAGCCGGACGTCAAGGTCCACTATCTCCATTACGAACGGTCGTCGATCAAGAATCCCCTTGCCTTCGGGGTCTCCCTGCGCAAGGGCATGAAGCTTATCGCGAAGGTGGTGCGGGACGAAAACATTTCCGTGGTCCAGACCCACCTGCCCGGATCGAACTTCTTCGGTCTGCTGCTGGCCTGGAAAAAGGCCTGTGGCGTGTTGGCCACCATCCACAACAACCAGGAATTCCATTACGGCGACACCGACAATCCGGTCCGGGTTCGGTTGCGCAAAAAAGCCTACCGGAAGATCCTGGAATCTTGCCAGGGTGTGGTGGCGGTCAGCGAAGAGGTCCGGACCAGCCTGATTCGTGAACTCGGCACGGGTCCGGAAGCGGCGGCCAGGATAACGGTCGTGACAAATGCCGTGGTGATTCCCGAGCCGCTCGATCCTTCGCGGCGCACAGCCTTGCGGAATGAACTGGGCGCCGGGCCCGGGCAGACCCTGGTCCTGTCGGCCGGCCGGTTCTGCGAACAGAAGAATTTCAGCGATCTGGTGGCTGCGGCCGCCAAACTCAAGAAGGGCGGCACACCTTTCCGGCTGGTGGTTGCCGGGGACGGCGAACAAAGGGAAGAACTGACCGCTCAGGTCCGCGAGCTGGGGCTCAAGGATGAAGTTTTCCTGCCCGGCAACCTGACCAACCTCGACCAGTTGATGCAGGCGGCCGACATCTTCGTTATGTCCTCACTTTGGGAAGGATTGCCGCTGGTTCTTCTGGAAGCCATGGCCGCGGGGCTGCCGGTGGTCGCCTACGGCATCGCGGGCGTCGGGGAAGTGGTGGCCGACGGAGTGACCGGTCTGACCGTGGCGGTGGGCGAACCCGGAGCCCTGGCCGGCGGGCTGGAAAAGTTGGCCGGTGATGATGATCTGCGCCGGAGGATGGGCGCCGCGGGCGAAGACCTGATCCGCGCCGAGTACAGCTTCGATCATTTCGTGGAAAAGCTGAGTGAACTGTATCGGCGGGCCGCTGCCCCGTGGGAGGATTCCGGATCATGAGGCTGGCTTCGACCGAGGGTGTGGGGCTGGTCGAAAGGGAGGTGTTTCGCCTCTTTCGCCTGCGCAAACGGATCCGCCAATTCCTGAAATATCGTTCCGGCCAGGACAAGTCGGTCCTTTTCATCGTGGGTTGCCAGCGCAGCGGGACCTCGATGATCCACCACCTGTTCCGCCTCGATCCCGACACCGTGACCTACGACGAAATCAGCCCCCTGTCCTCGGCCGACCCCGTGGAGGGTCTGCGGCTGAATCCCCTGGAGGAAGTCCGGGCCAGGATTCTGAACGACCGCGCGCCGCTGGTGGTCTGCAAGCCGCTGGTGGAGTCGCAGAACCTCGATGTCCTGCTGGATCTGTTCCCGGTCACCCGCGCCGTCTGGATGTACCGCGACTACCGGGCCGTGGTGCTGTCCAATCTGAAATACTTCGGACCGGACACCGGGCACAAGGACCTCGCGCCGATCGTCGCGGCGGAGGCATCGAACTGGCGGGCCGAAAAGCTGGCCGCCGCCGATCGGGACATCATCCTGGATCTCTAC
>JBDLKA010000125.1:0-9264 GCA_039714075.1 Candidatus Krumholzibacteriota bacterium
GTTCGATATCTCCCTGGAATGGTCTTTTCCCCGCCAACATTTCGAAAAGCATGACGCCCACGGCCCAGACGTCCGAGGCGGCGCTCACCGGTTCCCCTCGGGCCTGTTCCGGGGACATGTAAGCCGCAGTTCCCATGATCGTGCCGGTCCGTGTGACAAGGGTCGTATCCCGGTTCTTGGCGATACCGAAGTCCATCAACACCGCGCGTAACGGGCCTCCTGTCTCCCCGTTCGCTTCGGTCAACATGACGTTATCTGGCTTCACGTCGCGGTGCACGATGCCCTTGGCGTGGGCCGCGGCCAATCCCGCTGATATTTGGCGGGAGATCTCCAGGGCTTCACCCAGGGGGATCGGGCCTTCGTCCATTCGATCCTTCAGCGTCCGCCCTTCCAGATAGGACATGACGATGAAGGTCTGGCCGTTGTGCTCACCGATCTCCTGAACCGGGCAGATGTTATGGTGTTCTAGAGCGGCCAGGGCTCGCGCCTCGTTGACCAGGCGGACGTGGTTGGGACTGTCGGGAGTGACGGTGATGGGCAGGAATTTAAGGGCGCGGTTGCAATGCAGGCGAGTGTCCTCGGCGAGGTAGACCACACCCATGCCGCCTCGGCCGATTTCGGAGACGATCCGGTAATGGGATATGGTCTCGCCGATCATGGGAAATCTCCCTCCAAGGTTCACTTAATTGAAACCACTAAGACAATACTGCACAAGCTCTTTTTGGGAAGGTGTTATTTGCATCAGGTGACAGAAACCGGGAATCATAGCTGTAAAAACAGGCCGGCGAATAACCGCCGGCCTGTTGTGTTGCAAATCATTTCCCGGAAGTTGGTCCCCTATCTGGCCAGGGTCACCTTCCGGGTCAAAACCTCGTTGATGCCCGGCCCCTGAACCCTGAGCCGCGCGAAGTAGACCCCGCTGCCCACGGGCGCGCCACCGTCGGCCATCCCGCCCCAGGAAACCACGTGCTGCCCCATGCCAACCTCTTCACGGGTGACCAGGCTCACGCGGTGCCCACGCACGTCGAAGACCTCGAGATTCACCACCGCTTTTCCGGGAACGGCGAACCTGAAAGTTGCCGACCCGCTGCTCGGATTCGGCCACGGAGCCGCGAAGCTCACGCGGGTGATCGCGTCCGGGTCATCTTCCACGGGTGAGACCAGATCCTCGGAGCAGTCGGAGCAGCCTGTCCGCTGGTGATCATGACCCGCCATCGCCCAGGTTGACGTGGAATTGCCGGGAATCTGGTTGATGTCCACGACAATGAGTTGGGCAGTGCTGAGCAGGGCAATCTCGGTGCTGCCGTCCAGATCGATGTCACCCATGGCGGCAGCTTCGTAGAAATTATGGGCGGCGGGCTTCGGCCATCCCGGAATCACGTTGGCGAAGTTGTCCCAGGCCCAAGCCTGTTGGCCACGGGAACCCATGACGATGTCGCTGCTGGATCCATCAAGCTTGCCGATGATCGGGGATCCGTAATTGGCCCAACCACCGGTGCTGGCGGGAAAACCGACACCCTCCGATCCGAAGTACCAAAGCAAGTGAACCACATAATTGCGGGCCGCGACGGCGATTTCCGGCTCCGCTGTACCCAGAATATTACCAATGGCAGCTGTGCTGAGCGCCGATCCGGTGGAACTCGTGAAGGGGAAGCCCGGCAGATCACTTCCGTCGGCGTCAAACACGTGGAGGGTGCCGTCGGCCAGGGGCACCACCACTTCCATGTCACCGTTCAGGTCGAAGTCGCCCAGGGTCGGGGACCCGGAGATATTGGCCGCCAGATAACTGCCAAAGGTGACGGAATTGGTGAAAATCGGGGCCACTGCGATCACTTCTTCATTGGCGACCACGAATTCCGGCAAGCCGTCCCCGTCCACATCCCCGATGGCGGGAGCGTACGTGGCCACCCGGGCGATCGTCCTGCCAAAAGATCCCGGGAAATCCCCGCCCCTGTGATCCAGGAATTCAACAGCCGTACCGATGGAGGTAACAATGCCTCGGGGATACGGCCCTTGGCCAAAGGCTCCGATGGCCACGAAGGCGGGGTTGGCGCCGGCAACTCCGTAGGGCCAGGTCCCCTCCTCCATCTGACCGGTCGCGTCATAGCAATAGACCAGACCGCTGGTACTGCCCGCAACGATGGACATCGCGCCGTTGCCTCGCAGATCCCCCACGGCGATGGGGCTGTCGGACAGGCTCTCACCGATATAAACCGGCCAACCCGGCAGCGAAGTGCCGTCGTTCTGATAGATCTGGATTTTACCCGCGGTATCGCCGAAAACGATTTCCAGGTCGCCGTCACCGTTGACGTCCACCACGGCGGGCGGCGAAACCGGCGAGGCCGTCAAATCGACCGGGAACCCGGGTTCGGTGACGGGATAACCGGGGTCGCCCCGCCATTCGCCGTCGAACATCAGGCCTTCATCCAAAAGTGGGTCCCACTGCCAGTCATTCCAGAGCATGGCCGGCCGGTACCCCTGGGCTGGATTGAGCGCCAGATCGGACACGTAATCGTCGTAATAATCGTAATCCCGGTCGGCAAAAGATTCGAAAGCGGACCACTCGGTAAGATCGGCCACGCTCGCGCTGTGGATGCCGTATTTTAAATCAGCCATGCCGCCGATGAACCAAATGCCCGTGCCTGGCTGTTCCTCGATGTCGCCCAGGACAATGGCGCTGCTCGGAATGGTCGTTGTAGCCAGGTAATTGACCCCTGAATCGGTGGAAACGTATACTCTCATATCGGTCACACCGGCTGCATTTTTTACTGAAGACCGGCGGTCATGGGCGATGACAACCTGCGGACCGGTCGCGCTGGCCTCGATCCTGGGATTCAGGTCTTCAATCGCGTCGGTTGTCGAACCCAAACCGGCAACACCGCGCCAATCCGAAAGACCGGAGGCAGCTGAATTTTCGGCACGATTGTAGCGCACCGCGGAATCGAAACTCCCGTCAAGCGAAATGAAGCGCCAGACCACGTGGACATACCCGCCGAACCCGTAACTCACATCGGCAAGCTCATATTTACGGTCGGTGGGGGTCAAAGCCCCAATTTTATATGGGGCCTCAAAGGAAACGCCTTGATCAGTGCTTCTCGCAAAAAGGATGTCTCCGCCCGCCACCCCGTTTTCGAACACAAGGTAGATATTGAAATTGCTGTAACTGGCTACATCAGTATCGAAACGGGGGTGTTTGTAATTCTGTGATGGGCTGGAAATGATTGTCGTTGGGGTTGAGAAATCCCCGGTGGCGCCCGCTAGATCCGAACTGGCCATCTCGATGCGTGGTGTAAACAGGTTCGACTCATGTGTGTAGGCCAGGTAACATTTATCCACAACGCCCTCGACGACCTGAAGGCAGGGATGTAAATAATCATCACCCTGGCCGGCAGGGGTTGTCAGCGACCCCCACAGGTCCCAGGTGGTTCCATCATCCTGGGAACGGTAGACCGCGATTCCCATTTTTAAATTGGGCTGCTGGTAATTCCCGGCTGCATAGATGTCCCCGTTGCTCGCGATATCCATCGACACGTTGCGAAGAACGCCGGTCTCCAAGATGGTGACGTCATCCCCGCCGATATCCCCGAAGGTGAAGGCGTTGGCGCCGGCGAATGCTCCGGCGGCCAGTGGCAAAGACAGGATCAGGATAAAAAAGACACGGAATGCAGACAGCATGATGATCTTCCCCCTTGGCGAAAATATTGAGCAGGATCAGCCGAATTCTTCTTCCAAAAGTAAGTCGGAACCTGCCCAAGTTGTCTTCTGGACAACAGTATAGCATAAAAGGAATCATTATTATCATTTTATCCTAGTAGAATAGAGGGTGTTAAAAAATGGCAGGTAAGTTCACTATTCGGACCTGGCGGCTCAGGCAGGACCGATCAAACCAAAAGTGAATGAAACCCCGTCAAAAATTCCACAAACTGACCTTCCCCGGTGATCGACACCCGGGATCAGTTGCCCGAGCAGTCGACCTCGTAAGTATCCATATTGATGCTGCAGGTGTAGGTCTCCCCGTCGTAGATCCCGGTGATCGACCCCTCTTCGCTCCCCGCGCCCACGGTCATGTATCCCACCAGCGTGTCCGAGGCGGCATCCGTGCATATGAAACTTGTCAGGGCGTTGCGGATCTCCTCTCCCTCGAGGAGATGGTGGATCGTCAATTCGAGCTGGCCGAACTCCGCCCGGCAACCACCCTCGGGACCGGACCAGATTTCCGCCGCCGGTGTGAGCCGCATGGTCTCCGTCTGATCCGGTGGCAGAGTCAAACCGTTGTGAATCACCCGGAAGGATCCGGCCGCAATATCTTCCGTGGCGCTTTTGGGCCGCATGGTCCAGGTAACGGTGAAGTTGTCGTGTTGCTGAAGGCCGTCTGCAACGGTTGCCAACGGTGCGACGACGCCATTGATTTGCGTCGGTTCGGTCGGGTCCGAACCCAGGACCATCTTGTATTCGAATTCTCCGGTGTCAGTGATGTAGTGGAAATCGAACGGAGGTGTGTAGGGAGGATAGTTCTCGAGTTCATGGAAGAGTATGATGCTGGTCTCAATGGCGAAGCCAAGATGTTTGATACCCTCGGCCGCGCAATCGGCCATGGCCTGAAGATCCCCATCTTCGGGCAGGCCGGCGGGCGACCCGTTGTCGTCGCTGCTGCAGGCACCCAGGGCCAGGAAGAAGAGAACCAGCATCGGTATCAGCAGGAATCCGCGCATGATGATGCACCTCCGGTCTGAATACGAAACTGAAGGATACGAATCCCCGCACTGCAGGGATGCATCCTGTTTGAAAATATATTATCATCTTATGGAATGAGTCGCCAGTTGCTCGATCGCGTTGGATGGAAGGCTATTCCAGAACAAGGGGGCGGATAATGAAGAAGTCACTGGCCATCACGGTTTTGATTTTGCTATCCCTCGTTGCCAATGCCCATGCCCAGGGCAAGGGCGCCGTCAAGGCCCATCTCGACCCCGATGTCGGCTGGGTGATTCTCAATACCACCGCCAGCGGAAAATTCATTGCTACGGTGCATTTGGATAACGGTCTCCCAAACGAGGAATTCACAGTCAGCGTTCGAGTAAGGTATTCAAACCAAAGCACGGAAGTCTTCCCGGATATCGCCACCCTGTCAACCAATGGGCAAGGCAAGGGCAATGTCCAGGTCCAGGTGGATCTCACCCCCCCGCCTCGCGCCAGAATTCTCCGCCGCGTGGCCATCCGGGTCAGGAGGGCGCCTGATCCTCTTTATCTGGCGATTGTTTGGGATATCCCTCTCAAGTGAACCGCGGCCCCAGTTCGGCAAACAGGAGGACGATCATGAGACCGCTATTCGTCTTTGCGTTGCTGTTCGTGCTATTCGCCAACCCATCCCCGGCCCAGGACCCCTACCCCGGCCTGACCATCATCTCGCTGCGCACCACCACCGACAGCTACCTGATGGACCTGGATTTCAATGTGGTCAAGACCTGGCACGGAGCCGACGTGCCCACCGAGTTCGCCTACATGCTGCCCGACAGTTCCGTGCTGCGCCCCTGCCGCGTTCCCGGGGCCGAGGGCCGCGGTGGCCGTATCCAGCGCATCGATGCCGACGACGTTGTGGTCTGGGACTACCTTTTCTCCGATTTGAACTATCTCCAGCACCATGACATCGAACCGATGCCGAACGGCAACGTGCTGCTGGTCGCCTGGGAGCGGCGCACCATTGCCGAGGCCGTCCAGGCCGGCCGTCAGGTCCTTTCCGCGGACATGAAGCCCACCTACATCGCGGAGATCGAGCCTGTCGGGGCCACCGGCGGCAACGTGGTCTGGGAATGGCGGGCCTGGGACCACCTGGTCCAGGATGCCGACCCGACCAAGGACAACTTCGGCGTCGTCGAGGATCATCCTGAATTGATCGACGTCAACTTCGGCGACGTGGCCGGCGGCACCTGGCTGCACGTCAATGCCATCGACTACAACGAGGAACTGGACCAGATCGTTTTTTCCGCGCGGAACTCCAGCGAACTCTACGTCATCGACCACAGCACCACCACCGCGCAGGCCGCCGGGCATGTGGGCGGCCGCTGGGGACACGGCGGCGACATCCTCTACCGCTGGGGCAACCCCCAGGTCTACGGACGGGGCGACGTGACCGACCAGGTGATCTGGGGCGCCCATGGAGTGGTGTGGATCGACGAGGGGCTGCCGGGCGCCGGCAACATCATGGTCTTCAACAACGGCGATCACCCGAACCCCATTGACAATTATTCGAGCGTCGAGGAGATCCTGCCGCCGCAGTCCGAGCCCGGCGTGTATATCATCGATCCCGGTCTGCCGTTCGGCCCGGCCGCGGCTACCTGGCGCTACGGCGACATTTCAGGATTCTTTTCGCAATACCAGGGCGGCGCCTACCGGATGCCCAACGGCAACACGCTCATCAGCGAGGCCATGGAAGGGCGGATCTTCGAGGTGAACCCTGACGGCACCATTGTCTGGGTTTTCCTGGGCGGTGCGGCGATACACCGGGCGCCGCGGTACTGGGAGCCGGCGTCGGCGGCGCCCGAATCTCCCCCCGCGGCACGGCTGGTGGGCTCCCACCCCAACCCGTTCAACCCCACCACCACGATCGTGTTCGGGGTGGAACGCACGCAGCGGATCACCATCTCGGTGTTCGACGTTGAAGGCCGGCGGGTGACAACTATCGCCAACCGGATCTACGACCCGGGCATCCACTCGGTGAAGTGGACCGGACGGAATGACACCGGACGGATCGTTCCGTCGGGCACGTATCTGGTCCGGATGGACACCGGTGACGGCGCTGAGGCGAGGAAGGTTTCGCTGGTGCGGTGAGGATTTCCGCTATTTCACAAGTGTGATCTTCGACAACATCGTTTCGCCCCCGGCCTCCAGGCGCAGGAAATACACTCCTGCGCCCACCGCTTGTCCCCGGGAATCCATCCCCTGCCAGCGCACCTCTTGCGGTCCTGGGGCCTGCACCTCATCCAAGATGACAGCCACTTCACGCCCCGCAACGTCGTAGACGCCGAGCCTGACGTGTGACCGTGCCGGCACGAAGTAGTGAATGGTCGTCGAGGGATTGAACGGGTTGGGATAATTCTGCCCGAGCCGGAGGGCGGATTCCGGCAGCCCGCCGCCCGTTTCCACGTTGGAGACCCCGGCAAACCGGTAAACGGCCACCTCGTAACCCGCCAGATCCAGGCCGCTGATCTCGTACGATGGACTGACCGTGATGTCGAAGGTATCGGTCGGGTCGAGCAGGTTGGTGATCGTATGGACGCCGGGCACCAGACTGGCCGCCGAGCCGGTCAGCGTGATGCCGTTCTCAGATCCAGGCGACGTGTTGGCCAGACACAGCACGGTCTCCTGTTCAAAACTGCGCACGAACGACATCACCGCAGAAACGGAACTGGTCAAGGGCTCATGGATGCCACGGCGCAGGGACGGTGTCTGATTGCGCAGGTGGATCAGTTGCTTGTACCAGTTCAGCAGCGAGCCCGGGTCCGGCTCCTCCACCAAAACATTGAACTGCTGGAAATTGGCGTTGACCGACTGCCAGGGCGTGCCGGTCGTGAAGCCGGCTTCGGGCCCGTCGGTCCACTGCATGGGCGAGCGGATATTCTCGTGGGCGCCGGTGCCCACCATTCCAATTTCCTCGCCGTAATAAACGAAGGGGATGCCGGGCAGGGTCAGGTAGATGCCCGCGGCCACCTTCGCTTTGTCCTCATCGTTGCCAAGGACGTCGAACGAGCGATCCTGGTCATGGTTGGTCAGAAAGGTGCCGAACTGCAGGTGGGGGTAAAGGCCGTAGACCTGGTCGGCCTTGCCCCCCAGGTAGCCGGCGACGCCGCTGTTGACCGCGCCAAGGGTGGCGTAGGACAGATCAAATTCGAAACAAAAATCCAGGCGATCCTCGACGACATACAGCCGCACGATGGTGGAGCCGGTCCAGGCCTCCCCCACCGACAAGACGTCCGGCTTGACCGCCTTGACGTGCGCGTTGTAATCCTGCCAGAACTGCAGCGTGAACGCGGTATTCTGAACCTGGTCGCCGTCTTCGCCGATGTAGAGCACGGCGTCCAGACGAAAGCCGTCGACCCCGATCGCATCCAGCCAGTAGGTCGCCGTGTCGAACATCTCGTCCTTCACCGCGGTGGTCTTGTAGTTCAGGTCCGGCATGCCGCTCCAGAAAAGACCGTAGTAATAACCCGAGGAATGCCAGTGCCAGAGATTCTGGCCCCAGGGACCGGTCTGCCCGGGATCGCTAGGCGACCAGCGGAAATAGTCGCGGTAGGCGGGGTCGTTCTGGCCCGAGGCCACGAACCAGGGGTGGTCGGTCGAGCAGTGGTTCATGACGTAATCGATGATGACCTTGATCCCGCGCGCATGAGCGGCGGCCAGAAACGCCTCGAAGTCCGCCATGGTCCCGTAGTCGGGATTGATGCTGCGGTAATCGACCGAGTCGTAACCGTGGTAGCTGGGCGAGTCGTTGATGGGCATGAGCCAGATGCCCGTTACCCCGAGGTCGTCGGTGGTGGCCGGATCGCCGTCGTTGAGGTAGTCCAGCTTCTGGGTCAGGCCCTGGAAATCGCCGATGCCGTCACCATCGCTGTCCTGAAAGCTGCGCACGAATATCTCGTAGAAGACCGCGTCGTTCCACCAGTGAAGCGGGCCGACCCCGCCGTTCGGCACGTCGTCGTTGTACCAGACCAGGATCAGGTTGTCCGCGGGCTCCACGACGTAGACGCGGTTGGGCCCGCCGGGAAATTCTTCGCTGCCGTCCCACAGGCCATTGAGCCGGAACTTGAACTCGATGAAATCCGACGAGGAAAAACCGTCGAGGGTGATTTCGTAAATGGTGTCGCCGTCGGCATCGGACAGGACAGTCAGGGGATCGGTGCCCCAGCCGTTGAAGGTGCCGGCAAGGTCAACGAAGTCGGTGGCGGGGTCGAAGTTGCCGAGTTCGATCTGGCGGGCCATACGGACCTGGAAGGTGATCGGAATGGCCTGCGCGATGGTCGCCGTGAAGAGGACTGCGGCAATGGCGACCAAGAGGTGTGCCCATTTGAGGCTGTAGTTCATTCCTGTTTATCTTTTCTGAAAGGGCGCTGGGCTGGGCGTGAAATCCTACTTAATGATAGCACATTTGAGACGTCGAAATAAAACCGGCAAGTCTATTCCGGCGACCATGGGGCCGCCCACCTCGCCAGACGGAAACCCACCCTGTTTCTCCGGGTGACGGATTTGTCCGTTCCGCGGCTCGCGGACCGG
>JBDLKA010000126.1:0-9223 GCA_039714075.1 Candidatus Krumholzibacteriota bacterium
GCCCAAATTCTGGGAGCGGATGTCCGCCGGGGGCGGCGGCAAGCCACCCGAGTTCATGTCCACGCATCCTTCAGACGCAACGCGCATCCGCGAGCTGAACGAGCGCATGCCCGAAGCGTTGGGGTACTATCGGTAGGGTCGGCCGGGCAAAGAGCGTCCCCGGTTCGGGGGGCTCCCGGATGTCCTCAGCGTGATCCTGCGGATCGCGCCTGCGGATTACCGGGAACCCCCCGAACCGGGGACGCTCTTTGTCCGGTCGGCCCCAACGACACCACCCAAACTTAAGCCAGGGTGTGTTCATTGCGGGCATTGCGCTGCTGGACAAACACATGAACGGGGCGGAAGGCACATAGGCCCCCAAAAAAATAATCCGCAGGAACGAGGACATTTTTTTTGGGGGTCTATGTGCCTTCCGCCCCGTTCATGCGTTTGCCCAACAGCTTCACCAACGCCCGCAACGACCGCGCCGTGCGCCCCCCATACCAGGATAAAAGCTTACCATCCATAACAAGAGCAAGATTACGGGCCGGAACCACGTCGGCGGCGGCCATCGACCAGGAGGCGTGGTGGGTGAAGGGGAACGGTTCGTCGGGCAGCAGCACCAGGTCGAGTTTTTTGGCGACCAGGTGGTCGAGCTCCACTTCGTAGTAGCCTTCGCGGTCGCCCATGGCGTTGACCAGGCCCACTTCCTTCATCACCGCGTCGATGTGGTTGCCGGCCCCGGCGACCATCCAGGGTTTTTTCCAGACCAGGGTGGCCGCGCGCAGGGGGCGGGCCAGGGACTGGCGGAATTCACCGGCGTGCAGGCGGGCGGCGGTCAGATCGGCCATGGCCCGGCCGGCGACGACCTGGGCGTCCAGCAGCGCGCCGTACTGCCGCAGCAGGGTCGAGACATCGTCCAGGGTCCGCGGCATGACCGCGAAAACGGGAATGCCGCCTTCTTCGAGTTCGGCCAGGTGTTCGGGCTTGTTTTCCTCGACGCAGGCCAGGACCAGGTCGGGGGCCAGGCTGCGGATCGTATCCAGTTCGGGGTTCTTGGTTCCGCCGCAAGTCAGGATGCCGGAAAGCCGACCTTTGGGTTCGATGCAGTAGATGGTGCGCCCCACCAGACGCTCGTGCGCCCCCAGTCCGAACAGGGTTTCGGTCAGGCTGGGCACGAGCGACACCACACGATGGTAGGGACCGGGTGGAATCTCGACTCCGCGCGCGTCGGTCTGGGGTTCGGGTTTCGGGGTCATGGCTCCGGTTTCGGTTCCGGTTGAGATGGCGGTTGCGGTCCATGCTATCACCGGGCGCCGTAGGCGGCAAGGTTGCGAGTCCCAAAGGATGCGTGTTGGATATGGGGATTCCGGACCGGACCATGACGAAAGGATCTCCTCGTGAAGCTGAAGAATATCGACCACATCAACCTGACCGTCGCGGACTTCGACGAAACGGCGGTCTGGTACCAACGCGTTTTCGGTTTCGAGGTTGTTGAAGAAGGGATGCAGGACGACACCCGCTGGGGCGTGATCCGCCAGGGCGACGTCATGCTCTGCATCTATCAATTCGAGGATTGCCGGTATGAAGACCGTTTTGCGTTGCGCAAGATGGGACTGCACGGGATCAATCATTTCGGGCTGCGGATTACCGATCGCAAGGACTGGGAAGAAACGATCGAACGGGAAAAGATCGAGATTCTCTACGAGGGACCGATCCGCTGGCCGCACAGCACGTCGTGGTACATCGCCGATCCCACGGGTTGGGAAATCGAGGTGGCCCTGTGGGACGGCGATTCCATAGCTTTCGATTGACTCCGAAAATCACCTTACCAGAGTGAGCCGGCTGGTCTGTTGCCGGGGTCCCGACACCGCCCGCACCAGGTAGACCCCGCTGGGGGCGGTTCGGCCGCGCCGGTCCAGTCCGGCCCATTGCCAAACGACCGTCCCGGTGGACAGCGGCCCCGCGTGCAGCGTGCTTACCAGACCTCCCCGCAGGTCGTGGATGGTGATCCGGTATTCCCCCGGAACCGCTATCTCCAGCGAGATGAAAGTCAGGGGATTCGAGGGGTTCGGCCAGGGTGGGTTCAGGGTGAACCCGCGCGCCGGTGACGGGGAGGGAACGTCCGTGACCCGATCCTCGTCACGGCCGAAGAGGAGGACCTGGCCGGCATTGATGGCATTGTATCCACCCACGCACAACGTCGAACCGAGGCTGCCCTGCAGGTCGCCGCCCGGCGCAAGAGAGGTGCCCAGATGGAGTTGGGTACTTCCGCCGTCGATCAGTTCATCGGGAATCGTATCGAGGGCGCCTCCGCCGAAATAAACTTCCACGGCGCCGGACAGCGTGTCGGGGGTGGCCCGGTCCGGGGCGCCGACGGCCAGATCATGCCAGCCGTCCCCGTTCCAGTCGAAACCCAGGGCCACCGCGGTTCCGAATCGTTCCTCCGGTTGATCACCATTCAAAACCAGATCCGCCACGGTGTCCGCCGCGGCCGCGTTTCCAAACAGATAGACCCGGCCCACATCGATCATAAGACCCTGATTGGAAAAAGGGGCCCCGACCAGGATATCGGTGAACCCGTCGCCGTCGGTATCGCTTCCGGCTCCGAGGCTGAAGCCGAATTCATCTCCGGCGTTTTCCCCGAGCAGCACCAGATCGGGAACGGTGTCAAGGTTCGCAGTGCCCTCAAACAGGAGAACCGCCCCGGCCCAGGTGGCGGCCTGGGAACTGCGGGGCGCGCCGACCAGCAGTTCGTCCCGCTGATCCCCGTCTCGATCCGGGACAAAGGCCAGGGATTTGCCGAAACGCCGGTCCCCCGGGCGGGGATGCAGATCTACGCTGGGTACGGCCGCCGGTCCGCCGGGACCCCCGCGGAAGATGGAAACCAGGCCGTCGCCGGCGCGGGGGCTGCCCACGACAAGATCCCCGTAACCGTCGCCGTCGAGGTCGGGAACCAGGCACAGGGCGGCTCCGAACTGGCCGCCGGGAACTCCGCCGTCCAGGATCAGGTCCGGCACGGAGTCGGGGTCGGCGCCACCGAAAAACACATAAACGCGGCCGGGGTGGATATCGTCCGGTCCGGGCCCGGGGGCTCCGGCGGCCCAGTCGTCATAGCCGTCGGCATTGAGATCGGCCCCGCCGGCCAGGGCTCCGCCCACATAACCGCGTTCCACGGAACCGGAAAAACCGAAAGAGGGCAAATCCGGGTAGATTTGTCCGCCCAGAAAGACATAGACCCGGCCCCCGCTCTGGATGAACAGGTCGTTGACGTTGGCGCCGACCAGGAGATCCTCCATGCCGTCGCCGTTGATGTCTCCAGCCGGGGAAACGGCGTACCCGAACTGGTCACCCACCACTTCGCCGGACCAGGTGCGCTGCTGGACGAAGGGAACGGCCCCGGCAATGCCGGCGACGGCGGAAAAGGCAAGCAGAAACAAAAAAGCGAAGAATCCGGTCCGGTGGATCATATTCATGGTGTCTGGCCCCTGGACGTTGGGAAGTGGCGAACGGCGGCAAACCCCGGGAACGGAAAGGAGCCCGGCAGGAAACTGCGGCGGGCTCCATTCCGAAAAATCAGACTGTTCGTTTACCTGAACAGGGCCTTCACGTCACCGAAGGTGGCATTTTCCACACCCACGGGGCTCGAGGCGATGTCGGACAGCAGCTGGGCGCCCACTCCGTCCAGTCCGTCGAAGCCGGCGGAACCTTCAGGGACTTCGATGGTCAGCGAGGCGGTGGCGGTGTCACTCATGCCGCCGCAGGTGGCCGTCACGGAAATGGACAGGGTTCCGCCCATGGGCAGCGGGGGAACCATGAAGGTGCATTCCTGGCTCAGTTCCTCACCCGCGGCCAGGGGGAGCTGACCCATCAGGGGGCCGACTTCGTAACCCATGAAGGTGATCATGATTTCGATGTCGGCGATTTCATCGGTGTCACCCAGGTTGGCGATGGAGACGAACATGGTGACCATGTCGCCCGGGGCGGCGACATCGGGACTGAAGCCCAGCTCGACGTCGCAGGCGGCCATGGCGGATCCCGCCAGGCCAAGGCTCACCAGAAGGGTTGCAATAATCAAACGTCGCATAACAATGATTCCTCCTCTTTTCAGATTTCAGTGACCCGAACAAAATTGTACCAGATTATATTGAGGAAAAGCCAGGATATTTTGTATTAATGGCATACCTGGTTGAAGTTTCAAATTCTCCACAAATCCTTCGTACCCACCGAAAAAACGAACACTGCCAAAAATTTAACAATTGTCTTGACAATAACCGACCTGCGCCCTAGGCTATTGACAAGTACAGTTCACTCAAGTGCATCAAAGGAGCGGATCATGGGGGATCCTTCAAAATCCGGGGAACGCTTCGAGCCCGCCGTCGCGGGTTTTTTCTGTGAACAATGCGGGGCCGATTGCCTGTCAAAAGCGGGAGAATCCAACGGCGAATATCCCGACAGCCTGAAAAGCGTGCGGATCATCTGCGCGGAGAAGGTCGGGCCCGATCTGATCAGGCAGTCCTTCGAACACGGGGCCGATGGAGTCATCATCTGCGGCTGCCTGGTGGGCCGGTGCAAAACCATGGACGATAACGCCCAGGTGCTGGCGCACATCCATCGTTCGAAACTGGTGCTGAACGAGATGGGCATCGCCCAGGGTCGCCTGCGTCAGGAATGGATCTGTTCTCCGGAGGTGGAGAACGTCCGGGACATCGTGGCGGACTTCGTCGAACACGTCCGTCAAATGGGTCCGTTGAAAATTCCGATTTCCTAGAGGCGCCGAAGGGAATCCTCCACCGCCGCGAAGGTGCGTCCGGGAATGATTCATCATATGCTAAGGTCCGTCCGGACCGATTTCCGAGCCTTTCCCTGAAGGAGCCCCCATGACCACCCGCACCGCGCGGCGCATCGTCGTCGTCCTCGGCGTTTTTGTGTTGGCGCTGTCCGCCCGGGCCGAACGTCCGGAGCCCGAGGTGCACGGCACCTTCGACGGCGACGAGATGTACACCCTGCTGCCGCCCGACAAGATCCCCGCCATTCTCGACCCCGAATACGTGACCGGCGACGAGGCCGCCGCCCAGATGTCGGCCGCCGAACACGTGATGGGGCTGGCCACCGAAGACGATGCCGTCTGCTGGTCCACCTGGCAGCTCGACCACCATGAAATCGTCAACGACGTCTTCGACGGAGCGGCCGTCGCCGCCACCTGGTGACCTCTTTGCCATACGGGCGTGGTTCACGTCCGCCGGGTCGAGGACAAGACCCTGACCTTCATCGTTTCGGGCAAGCTGTGGCGCAACAGCCTGATCATGCAGGACAAGGAAACCGGCTCGCTTTGGAGTCACGTGACCGGTGAGTGTCTGGAAGGCGAATACAAAGGAACGCAACTGGAGATGGTTCCCGTGGTGCAGACCACCTGGGAGCAGTGGTCGGCCGACCATCCCGACACGCGGGTCCTGAAGAAGAGCGAAGAGATCAAATCGTCGCCCTACGAGGAATATTTCAACGATCCCGAAAAGACCGGCCTGTTCCGCACGACCTGGCTGATGGACCGGCTGCCGGGCAAATCGCTGGTCCACGGGGTGATGCTGGGCGCCCACTCGCTGGCGGTGGCCGACGGCGTGCTGACCGCGGAGTCTTCAGTGACCGGGAAACTGGGCGAGGTCGAGGTGACGGTAAACCGCGACGCCGACGGCGGGGTCAGCGCGATTCGCACCGACACGGGTGGCGCACTGCTCGTGCGCACCGCCTACTGGTTCGCCTGGAGCAACTACTTCCCGAACACGGGGGTCATCGACTGACGGGTTGGTAGACGATGACCTCGAGCACCACCTCTTCGTCATGGTCTTCACTCGACAGGCGTTTGTCACCGACCTGTACCCTTTGTGAAGCGATGGAGGCCGCATGGGCGGACCGGAAGGCCTTGACCCGGACCACACGGCCGTCGGGCAGGTATGTGAGCTTGTCTTCCTCCGGGTTCCGCGGCAGAAGGAAATAGCGGTCCTCGATCAGGTGGCCATCCAGGTCAAAGACGGAAACGGCGCGGGCAACTCCCGGATGGTCTTGTCGGCTCTGTTCGGTGCTGGTGATCCACAATTCGTCGCCATGGATGCCCAGGCCGGAAATGGCCGGATCCTCATCGGCAATTTCGTAGCTGATGGGGGGAAGGTCGACGTTGCTTCCGAACGAGTATCTGTTTTTGGCTTTTTCCTTTTCCTCTTTGGTGCGTTTGTGAACCGGCCACTCGCGCAGGATCATTAAGAGCGGCTCCCCTTCGGGAGAGACCACCTGCACCAGATAGGATTCACGTTCGACGGTGTGGAAGATGCGCCCGTCGTCGGCCATGTCCCAGTTGTTGAAGGGGTGGTACTGGTCGAGTTCGTCAACCACGATGGCCTTGGTGAAGTCGTAACCCGAGGACCACTGCGTGTACCGGTGGACTTCCCGGCCTTCCTTGTCGAACCGGGCCACGAAGGTGGTGTTGTTCTGCCTCATGCCGTCCCCGTGCATGACCTTGCCCATGACCACAAGATGGTCGCCGGTGAACGCCAAGGCACTGAGCATGGGGAACCCGGGTTCCTTGCCTTCGGTTGGAGCGATCTCCAGGGTCAGACCCGGTTGTGGCGTACCCTCGGTGTCGACCATGATGATCTTGGCCGGAAATCCCTTCGACATGGCAATGCGTCCGTCGCCCGGTGCGTGCAGGTTGTAGACGCGGTCGATTTCCCCGGGCCCTTCCCCCTTGCGGCTGACCAGCCCGAGATATTCTCCGGACGCCGAAAACTTGAAGACCTGCTGCTGCTGGGTATCCAAAAGGTAGATGTTGCCCTCTGCATCGCAGACCGCGTCACTGATGACACCGAACAGGAATTCCTCGCCGTCGTCCGCGCCGGCGCGCCAGACCTCTTCGAAATGGACCTCGTTGACGCGGGGCGTTTCGCGGGGATTGTCGATAACGGGAATGGATTCGGCGGCGAACACCGAGGAAAACAGGAACAGAAGGACGATTGAGAACTGGGTGGAACGCATGACCCCCCCTTTTGGATATCTGCTTTCGGAATATTAACCCATTTGTTGTCAATAGGTTACCTAAGAAAAGTGTCCCCGGGGGCACTTTTTCGGTCTATTTTGTTTGTTTTCAAGGTCTTAAAAATTAAAAGCGATCCCAGAGGCACATCCTAATCTTTATGGTGTCTGGGAAGCAATAAAAACCCCCCGGGTACCCCCGGGGGCACTTTTTCGCAGTGATATTTTTTACCCATGCGAAGAGGCCGGCCGGTGGACGAAACCTCGAGGATCAATTCCTCGTCCCCGCCGATCCTGGTCACTTTCGCCAGACCAATCCCCTGGCACTGCATGAATCCTGGTCCTGATATGTAATACTATTCGCGGTGGGGCGTATCTCTATGTGAATGCACATTCAAAGGGGGGCCATGCGGTGAAGGCAGATCTCAGGTTGGTGCAGGCGGTCGATGTGGATCCGGACAATCCGGAAACCTTCGGTCGAGCATACGAGGAATATTTTCCCGGTATCTATAACTACATTCGCTATCGGGTCGGTGAGGCGGCCGTGGCCGACGATCTGACCTCCATCACGTTTCACAAGGCCCTCGACCGCCTGCCTGCCTACGATCCGTCCCGGGCGACGTTCAGCACCTGGCTGTTGGTCATCGCCCGCAACGTCGTGAACGATCACCAGCGCACCCGGCGCCGGCGGCAGACCCTGCTGTTCGGCTGGTTCCGGGAACGGCGACCGGCACAACCCGACCCCGAGGCCATCCTGATCGGCGACGAGGAACGCGACCACCTGCTGGCCGCGGTCCAGGCGCTGCCGGAGCGCGAGCGGGATATCCTGAGCCTGAAGTTCGCCGGCGGCCGAACGAACCGCGCCATTGCTGAACTGGTCGGCCAGAGCGAGTCGAACGTCGGCGTGATTGTCCACCGGGCGCTCGGCAAACTTCGTAATCGCCTGGGGGCCGGGGAGGAGATTCGATGAACGACGAGAGGAAACCCCTGGAACGCCGTCTCGCCGAGGCGGACTTCAGCGATCAGAGCGTCGTCAGGGAGACGCTGGGCCGGGAGCTGCAGCGGAGGATCGACGATCGCGAAACCGATATGAACAAAAGGTATTCATTTCCGAGGAGGTTCGACATGTTCATCCGCAGACCCGTACCCGCATTCGGCCTGGGAATTTTCGTGGCCCTGGCCGTACTCCTGGTCGCGCATCCGGACGGTCGTGCCGCGTTGGCCAAGTTGACCCATCTGTTTCAGGTCGGCGAACACACCTACATCCACGAGGCTCCGGGCTGGAGCGACGCCCAGCTGGATTCGGTGCTGATGTATATGGATGAAAGAAGGGAGAAGGGCGAAACCGTTTTCCAGATGACTCCCTACGGTGGCTATGGAGGTGGCGTGCCCCAGGGCGCCGACCCGTACATCAAGGAGGTCGGCAGCCTAAGCCTTGCGGCCGGGATGACCGATTACCCGCTGCTGGTTCCCACCTATTTCAACGAGCGGATTCCGCCCCGCCTGCGGTTCCAGAAGGCCGTGATCCTGCCCGACGGCTCAACGATGCTGTATTTCGGCGTCGGTCCGCTGGAGACGATGATCTCGTTGGCCCGGGTGGGCGGCGATCGTTCGGTGGGCTACACCGAGAGTCGAACGGAGATCGCCGAAGACGGAACGCGGACCACGGTCAGCGTGACTCCCGAACTGGAGGAAATCGAGGTCGCGGGCAAGCAGGTCGTCTGGCAGGTGCACAGCGAGGGCATGCGCCAGAACCTGGGCGGACTGGCCGTCAAGATTCCCGACAAGGTGATCGGCAGATTCCTCTGGGAGCAGGACGGTCTGAGCTGTTCGCTGAACGGGAAATTCCTGACCAAGGAGGAGGGCATCAAGATCATCGAGTCCCTGCGACTGCTCACCGCGGGAAACTGATCCGTCTCGGCGCGGAGGCCTCTGGCCACCAGGCAAAGAAAAACCCCCCGGGAACCGGGGGGTTCATGTCAATCAGTGGATCGGCAGATCAGCACTTCGCCGCGATGGCCTCCGCCATTTCGGTGGTCGTCGTGCTGCCGCCCATGTCGTAGGTCCGCGCCTCGCCTTCGGCGATGACCGCGGCCACGGCGCCTTCCAGCTTCTTGGCCATGTCGAACTCGCCCAGGTGGTCGAGCATCATCTTGGCCGACAGGATCATGGCGATGGGGTTGACCTTGTTCATGCCCACGTACTTGGGCGCCGAACCGTG
>JBDLKA010000127.1:0-8751 GCA_039714075.1 Candidatus Krumholzibacteriota bacterium
CTGGCAGTGCATGGACACGCTGCGCGAGAAACATATTCTACAGAAGCTTTGGGAGGGTGGAAACGCCCCCTGGAAATGCTGGGACTGACCCGGCGCAAGTCATAACCGCAATACCGAGGTGATAAATAATGAAAGTTCTGGTTACCGGACACAGGGGATACATCGGGAGTGTTCTGGTTCCTCTTCTGCTCGAGCACGATCACGAAGTCACCGGCCTGGACAGCGACCTGTTCCGCGCCTGCACCTTCGACGGGGAAGTGGTCGACATTCCGGAATTGATCGGCGACGTGCGGGACGTGGAAATCGAAAACGTCACCGGCTACGACGCCATCATTCATCTGGCCGGCCTGTCCAACGATCCGCTGGGCGACTACAACCCCAGCCTGACCGAGGACATCAACCACCAGGGTTCGGTGCGTATCGCCCGCCTGGCCAAG
Organism: Candidatus Krumholzibacteriota bacterium; assembly: GCA_039714075.1. Classification (GTDB taxonomy): domain Bacteria; phylum Krumholzibacteriota; class Krumholzibacteriia; order LZORAL124-64-63; family LZORAL124-64-63; genus JAGLCY01. The sequence continues at coordinate 438 of JBDLKA010000127.1, forward strand.
GAAGCGGGCGTGCCGCGGTTCCTGTTCGCCAGCAGCTGCAGCACCTACGGCGGCGGCGGCCAGGACTTCCTGGACGAAACCGCCCGGTTCAATCCCGTCACGCCCTACGGGGTATCCAAGGTGGAGGTCGAGGCGGACGTGGCCCCCATGGCCGACGATGACTTCAGCCCGACCTTCCTGCGCGCCTCGACGGCCTTCGGCATGTCGCCGCGCATCCGTTTCGACCTGGTGGTCAACAACCTCACCGCGTGGGCCTTCACCACCGGTGAAGTCCACCTCAAGAGCGACGGCACGCCCTGGCGGCCGCTGGTTCACGTGGAGGACATCGCACGCGCCTACAGGTCCATCCTCGAGGCCGACCGCGAGATCGTCCACAACATGGCCTTCAACATCGGCACCACCAGCGAGAACTACCAGATCCGCGAAGTGGCGGAAATCGTCCACGACATCGTGCCCAACTGCGAGATCGGCTTTGCCGACGGGGCCGAGCCGGACAAGCGCTGCTACCGCGTGGACTGCAACCTGCTGTCGCGGACCGTGCACGGCTTCAAGCCCCAGTGGACGGTGCGCCGCGGCGTGGAACAGCTGCTGGAAGCCTACCAGCGGGTGGGCCTGACCCTGGAGGATTTCGAAGGCCCGCGCTTCAAGCGCATCGGCCACGTGAAGCAATTGCTGGACGACGGACGTCTGGACAACACGTTGCGCTGGACCACAACCGTGGCGGAGAAGTAGAACGATGAACCAGGAAAACAAATTCGCGACGAACCGCAGTGAAACCGAGAAGGCCTGCCGGTCCTGCGGGCACACCGACCTGGAACAGGTCCTGGACCTGGGGACCACCGCCCTGGCCGACCGCATGCTGCACGAATCGCAGCTGGACGAGTTCGAACCAACCTTCCCGCTGAAGGTCGTGTTCTGTCCGGCCTGCTCCCTGATGCAGATTCTCGAAACCGTGGACCCGGCCATGCTCTTCGACGAGGACTACCCTTATTTCTCCTCGTTCAGCAACTACCTGCTGGAACATTCCAAGAAAAACGTCCTCGAGTTGATCGAACGGCGCGGCCTGGGCGCAGGCAGCCTGGTCGTCGAGCTGGCCAGCAACGACGGCTACCTGCTGAAGAACTACGTGGACAACGGGATTCCCGTGCTGGGCATCGACCCGGTACCGGCCCTGTGCGAAGCGGCCGAGAAGATCGGGGTGCCGAGCCTGGCCGAGTTCTTCGGCATCGACGTCGCCGAAAAGCTGGCGGCCGACGGCAAGCAGGCCGACATCATCCACGCCAACAACGTGCTGGCCCACGTGGCGGACACCAACGGGTTCGTGGCCGGCATCGCGGCCCTGCTCAAACCCGGGGGCATGGCCGTCATCGAGTTCCCCTACGTGCGCGACCTGATCGACCACTGCGAATTCGACACCATCTATCACGAACACCTGTGCTACTTCTCGGTGACGGCGGTCGACAACCTGCTGCGCCGGCACGGCCTGTTCCTGAACGACGTGTGGCGGCTGCCCATCCACGGCGGCTCGCTGCGCCTGTTCATCGAAAAGACCGAGGCGCCCCTGGCCAGCGTGACCGATCTTTTGGCCCAGGAGAAGGAACTGGGGCTGGACCGCATCGACTACTACCGGGAGTTTTCCCGCCGGGTCGAAAACCTGAAGGAAAACCTGGTCACGATGCTGCGCGACCTGAAGGGCAGCGGCAAGAGCATCGCCGCCTACGGGGCGGCGGCCAAGGGCAGCACGATGATCAACTTCGCGGGCATCGGCACCGACCTGCTGGATTTCGTGGCCGACAAGAACGTGCACAAGCAGGGGCGCTACATGCCCGGCCAGCGCGTGCCCATCGTCGCGGCGGAAAAGATCGCCGAAAGGCAGCCCGACTACGTCCTGCTGCTGCCGTGGAACCTGGAGAACGAGATCCTGGCGCAGGAACAGGCCTTCCGCGACAAGGGCGGCAAGTTCATCATCCCGGTTCCCGAACCGCGTATCGTCTGACACAAAGGAAGATCCATTGAGCGACCAGCAAGGATCCATCCGCTGCCCCAACTGCAACGAGGGCACGATGGAGATTTTTCATACCGCCAAGGGCGTGCCGACCAACAGCTGCATCCTGCTGACCACGCGCGAGGAAGCCCTCGAATATCCACGGGGGGATATCGCCCTGGGTTATTGCGGCCAGTGCGGCTTCGTGGGCAACACCGCTTTCGATCCGGTCCTGACCGAGTACTCGGGCCGCTACGAGGAAACGCAGGGTTTTTCGCCGACCTTCCAGCGGTTCCATCAGGATCTGGCCGACCGCCTGGTGGCGAAGTTCGACCTGAAGGACAGGGAGATCCTGGAGATCGGCTGCGGCAAGGGCGAGTTCCTGCTTCTGCTGTGCGCCGACGGCAAAAACCGGGGCGTCGGTTACGATCCGGGTTACCTGGCCGACCGCCACGCGCCCGCCGCCGGGGAAAACGTCCGCTTCGTCGCCGATTTCTACACCGAAAAATGCACCGACACGGCCGCGGATTTCGTCTGCTGCAAGATGACCCTGGAGCACATTCCCGAGACCCTGGAATTCGTGCGGATGACCCGCCTGGCCCAGGGCGACCGGCCCGCCGAGATCTTTTTCATGATCCCGGACGCCACCCGCATCCTCGAGGACTGCGCTTTCGAGGACGTCTACTACGAACACTGCTCCTATTTCAGCCCGCATTCGCTGGACCGCCTGTTCCGCGCCGCGGGATTTTTCCCGACCGCGGTCGGCCACGAGTACGACGGCCAGTACCTGACCATCGCCGCGAGCACCGCCAATGGCGGGCAGGGACCTCTGGTCGGGCCCGAACAGCTGGGCGACCTTTCCCGCTGGGTCGGGGGCTTCCCGGACCTGTTCGCTTCCCAGCTGGAATTCTGGCGCGGGCGGATCGACGCCTGGCGTGCGGCCGGCAAAACCGCGGTGATCTGGGGCTCCGGCTCCAAGGGAGTTTCCTTCCTGACCACCTTGGGCCTGGATGACGGGATCGCCGGCGCGGTGGACATCAATCCCCATCGCCAGGGATTCTTCATGCCCGGCACCGGCCACCGCATCTACGGTCCCGACGACCTGATCGAACTGAAGCCCGACGTGGTGATCGTCATGAATCCCATCTACCGCGAGGAAATCGCCGCCGATCTCGCCGCGCGGGGCCTGACGCCCGAAATTCTCGCGGTCGACGACGGAGTGAACCATTGAACCGGGGCGATGTGACAGGACCGGCCTGCCTGGCTTGCGGCTCCACCGAAATCGAACGATTCCTCCACCTGCCCGCGGTGCCGGTGTTCTGCAACGTGCTGCTGCCGACGGCCGCCGAAGCGGTGGCCGCCCCGCGCGGTGACCTGGACCTGGGCATCTGCCGCGCCTGCGGCCACGTGTTCAACCTGGCTTTTGATCCCGAACTGGTGCGTTACGCCGAGGGTTACGAAAACTCCCTGCACCATTCACCGCGCTTCCAGTCCTACGCCGAGGAACTGGCCGCCGAACTGCGGGACCGCCACGGCCTGACCGATTCCCACGTGGTGGAAATCGCCTGCGGCCAGGGCGACTTTCTCAAGCTGGTCTGCAGCGAACCCGGCTGCACCGGCACGGGCTTCGACCCGAGTTTCCGCGGCGAGCCTTCCGGTGACGGCATCACCATCGAACCGGAATACTTCGGCGCGCGACCGCTGGGCCGGGCCGTCGATCTGGTCTGCTGCCGCCACGCCCTGGAACACATCGACGAGCCGGTGGCGTTTCTGGATATGGTCAAGAAGGCCATCCCCGCCGGCTCCCGGCCGGCGGTTTTCTTCGAGATGCCCAATTCCCTGTACAGCCTGCGCGACGGCGGCGTCTGGGACTTCATCTATGAACACGTCAGCTACTTCTGCGGCCGCAGCCTGAGCGCCTGTTTCGCCCGGGCCGGCTTCTCCGTCCGGCGCACCTGGGAAACATTCGCCGGCCAGTTCCTCTGCATCGAAGCGGACCTCGAGGACGCGGGCTCCACCGAGCCCGACCTGGGCCCCGTACCGGAAACGAAGGAACTTGTGGGCCTGGCCGGTGGTTTGGGTGATCAGATGGCCGGGCTGCTGGACCAGTGGCGCGGCCGGTTCGCGGAAATCGCCGCGGCCGGAGGCAAAGTGGCGGTCTGGGGCGTGGGCTCCAAAGGCGTGACCTTCCTCAATCTGATGGGTGACGCCGGCGCCGCCGGTGTCCCGGTGGACATCAATCCCCAGAAGCACGGCCTGCATGTTCCCGGAACCGGGCAAGCGGTCGTCGCCCCGGAAAATCTGCCCGACCTCGGTATCCGCTTGGTGTTGGTCATGAATCCGGTCTACACTGGGGAGATCGAAGGCATGGTCCGCGCGCAGGGCATCGACGCCGAAGTGGCGGGTGTCTGACCGGAACGCCGCCTTCCCATCGTTCCATTTCTTTCTCCACCTTGGGAGCGGTTCCTTGGCTCAGACGAACTACAAGGGCATCATCCTGGCCGGCGGCACGGGCAGCCGCCTGCATCCGCTGACGCTGACGGTCAGCAAGCAACTGATGCCGGTCTACGACAAGCCCATGATCTACTACCCCCTGTCCACCCTCATGCTGGCCGGGATCCGCGATATCCTGGTGATCACCACGCCCGACGACCAGCCCGCCTTCCGCAAGCTGCTGGGCGACGGTTCCGGCTGGGGGCTGAACATCGAGTACGTTGTGCAGCCCAGTCCCGACGGATTGGCCCAGGCCTTCATCCTGGGCGAGGAGTTCCTGGCCGGCAGCCCGGCCTGCCTGATTCTGGGCGACAACATCTTCCACGCCGACGGGCTGTCGCGGCGGCTGCAGGAAATCGTCCGGCACGAAAAGGGCGGGACCATCTTCGCCTACGTGGTCCAGGATCCCGAACGGTACGGCGTGGTGGAGGTGGGGCCCGACGGCCGCGCGATCAGCATCGAGGAAAAACCCGCCCAACCGAAATCCAACTACGCGGCCACGGGGCTGTACTTCTTCGACAGCGACGTGGTGGAGGTGGCCAAGGCGATCAAGCCCTCGGACCGCGGCGAGCTGGAAATCGCCGAGGTCATAGGCGCCTATCTGGAACGGGGCGACCTGCAGGTCGAGATCCTGGGCCGGGGATCGGCCTGGCTGGATACCGGCACCCACCAATCGCTGATCGACGCGGGCCAGTTCATCCGGGTCATCGAGGAAAGGCAGTCATTGAAGATCGCCTGCCCCGAGGAGATCGCCTGGCGCATGGGGTTCATCGACGGCGACCAGTTGAAGCGGCTGGCGGCTCCCCTGCGGAACAGCGGCTACGGGGATTACCTGCTGCAGGTCCTGGAGGACGGCCGATGAAGGCCACGCCCACGGCCATCCCCGAGGTGATCGTATTCGAACCGGAACGCCACGGGGATAACCGCGGGTATTTCATGGAAACCTGGCGCGCGGATGTTTTCGCCGCCGCCGGGGTGGATCATTCCTTCGTCCAGGACAACCAGAGCAGTTCCCGCCAGGGTGTTCTGCGGGGCCTTCATTACCAGATCCGGCAGCCCCAGGGCAAGCTGGTCCGGGTCATCTCGGGGACCGTTTTCGATGTGGCGGTGGACCTGCGCCGGTCGTCGCGGACCTTCGGGCAATGGGTAGGGGTGGAGCTGTCCGCCGCCAGCGGCCGCCTGATCTGGGTCCCGCCCGGCTTCGGCCACGGATTTTATGTGTTGAGCGAACAGGCCGAGTTCGTTTACAAGTGCACGGATTATTATGCCCGCGAGCACGAACGGGTCATCCGTTATGATGACCCGGATATCGGCATCCGGTGGCCGTTGGTTTCCGGCGTCGAAACCGTCCTGTCGGAAAAGGACCTGGACGGCAGGGCCTTGAAAGAGGCCGATCTCTTCGACTGACGGCTGGAACGCCGGCAGCCCGTATGAGACCGGGGAGGTGACCATGTATCGGATCGGACAGGGATGGGACAGACACCCGCTGGCGGCCGGCCGCCGGTGCGTCTTGGGCGGGGTCGAATTCCCCGACAGTCCTGTCGGTCCGGTCGGCCATTCCGACGGCGATGCGGTTTGCCACGCCATGACCGACGCCCTGCTGGGCGCGGCGAATCTGGGGGACATCGGCAAGCATTTTCCGGATACCGATCCCCGCTGGGCGGGGGCCGACAGCCTGGAACTGCTGCGGGAAGCGGTGCGGCTGGTGGGCCGGGCGGGTTTCCGGGTGTCAAACATCGATTGCACCGTCATTACCGAGCAGCCCGCCATATCGCCCCGCGCCGAAGCCATGTGCGACGCCCTGGCGGGAGCCCTGCAGATCGGCCCGGACCGCGTTTCGGTCAAGGCCACGCGCGGCGAGGGTCTGGGGCCCGAAGGGCGCGGTGAGTGCGTGACCGTTCAGGCGGTGGCCCTGTTGACCGCCGACCAGGGAGAGGGATCATGAAGATTGCGGTGCTGATGGGCGGAAACTCTCCGGAAAGGGATATTTCCCTGATGACGGGAAAGGCCGTGGCCGAAGGGTTACGCCGGTCCGGCCACGAAGTGGAGCTTCTGGATATCCCCTCGGTCCGCGGAGTGCTGGATCTGGACGTTTTGCGGGAAGTGGACGTGGTTTTTCCCGCCCTCCACGGGGGGCAGGGGGAGGATGGCCACCTTCAGGCCCTGCTCGACATCCTCGAGGTTCCCTACGCTCTTTCCGGTCCGGCCGCGAGCGCGCTGGCCATGGACAAGAGCTCGGCCAAGCGCATCATGCGGGCCGCCGGAATTCCCACCCCGGACTGGCTGCAGGTGACCTGGGACCGCCGCCGGGAAATGCCGCGGGGCGGGGTTTGCGCCGGTTTGGAGGAAGGCTGCACCATTGACCGGGTTTTCGAGCGGGCCGCGGCCGACCTGGGCTTTCCCCTGGTCATCAAGCTCAACGGCGCCGGCAGTTCGGTGGGCGTGGAAATCGTGGAGGAGCCGGGCGGGTTCAAAAAGGCCTTTTTGGGGGTGACGGAGGCCGAGCCGGTTGCGGGGGCAACTCCGGTCCTGGACATCCTCATGGAGAAGTTCATACCCGGCAGGGAGTTGACCGCGGCCATCTTCCTGGGGCGGCGGTTGCCGCTGCTCGAAATCCGTCCTAATGAGGGGTTTTACGATTACCGGAACAAATATACCCTCGGCGCCAGCGATTATCTGGTGCCCGCGCCGGTCCATTCCCCGGTTTATGAGAAGATTTCCGCCGATGCCCTGCGCGTTTTCGAGCTGACCGGGTGCCGGGGCCTGGCCCGGGTGGATTTCCGCCTTGATGGGGATGACTATAGTTGCTTGGAAATAAACACGATACCGGGGATGACCGAGACCAGTCTGGTGCCCAAGGCGGCCGCCGCGGTGGGAATCGGGTTCGAACATCTGGTGGAGGACGTCTGTCTGGCCGCCCTGCCGGCAAAATAGGCCTGATTTTTTCCGGAATCGCTCTCGCGGCCATCGCCGCAAAAATATTATCCTGAATGCCTTGACATATTTTAGACGGGCGTTATATATTCCCGGACCCAAATCGGTCCCGGTCTGTCAATGCAATTGGGCATGACCTGGACCGATCTTTGGCTGAAAACCGGTGAGGACATGGACTTAGCGGGTTGCCGATCTTTTCGGCGAAATTGTGGTTTTGGTTGGCCGGCTTTCGGGCAGGGCTGCCAGGCTGCGCGCCCGTCTGTTTTGTTCAGAAGAGCTGGCGTAGCTCAACTGGTAGAGCTCCTCACTTGTAATGAGGTGGTTGGGGGTTCAAGTCCTCTCGCCAGCTCCATTAGCTATAGGATTAGCTTCGGATCAGCCTTAAGAATTTTGTGGGGGGGTTCCCGAGTGGTCAAAGGGAACAGACTGTAAATCTGTCGGCAAACGCCTACGGAGGTTCGAGTCCTCCCCCCCCCACCACTGTTTGGTCACCGGGTTTTCTCCGGAATTTCTCCGGAATTCCGGCGGATGGGGTTCGGAGCGGGAATAGCTCAGTTGGTAGAGCATCAGCCTTCCAAGCTGAGGGTCGCGAGTTCGAGCCTCGTTTCCCGCTCCAGTTTTGTCAGGAGCCAATTGGTCAGGACAGCCAATTTGGGGGCCCACGTAGCTCAGCCGGTAGAGCACTTGCATGGTAAGCAAGCGGTCAGCAGTTCAAATCTGCTCGTGGGCTCCATTTAAAATGTCCGAGTAAATTCAAGTGGTCGTGGGAACTGGCCTGGACTCTTCCATGGGAGGAAGCTTCAGATGGCACGCGAAAAGTTTGAACGCACAAAGGATCATGTGAACGTCGGCACCATCGGTCACGTTGACCATGGCAAGACCACCCTGACCGCGGCGATTACC
>JBDLKA010000128.1:0-8743 GCA_039714075.1 Candidatus Krumholzibacteriota bacterium
GGGCGTGGATATAGGGGACACGCTGGCCGACGCCGAGACTCCCGAACCCCTGCAAATTATCGAGATCGACGATCCCACCCTGTCCATGAACTTCCGGCCCAACGACAGCCCGGGCTATGGGCAGGAAGGGAAATACGTCACCAACCGCCAGGTACGGGACCGTCTGTTCCGCGAGGCCGAGCGCGACGTTGCCCTGCGGGTCGAAGACGCCCTCGAAGGTTTCAAGGTTTCCGGGCGGGGCATTCTCCACCTTTCCATCCTGATGGAAAACATGCGCCGTGAAGGCTTCGAATTCATGGTCGGGCAGCCGCAGGTCATCTACAAGGAGATCGGCGGGAAAAAGGCCGAGCCGGTGGAGATCCTGACCGTGGATGTGCCCAACGACCTGGCCGGGACCGTCATCGAGTACGCCGCCACGCGCAAGGGCGACATGATCAAGATGGAACAGAAGCAGGAACGGACCTATCTCGAGTTCCACATCCCCAGCCGCGGCCTGATCGGATTCCGCAGCAAGATGCTGCGGGCCACCGCGGGGCAGATCGTCATGCATCATCGCTACCACCAGTACGAATACTTCAAGGGCTCCATTCCCGAGCGCACCAACGGCAGCATCATTTCCATGCATCCGGGCAAGGCGATTGCTTTCGCGTTGGACGGGCTCCAGGACCGCGGGGTGTTTTTCATCGAAGCGGGGGAAAACCTTTACACCGGTCAGATCATCGGTGAATACACCAAGGACGACGACCTGGTCGTCAACGCCCAGAAGGCCAAGCAGTTGTCGAACATGCGGGCCAGCGGCAGCGACCGGAAGATGAAAATAGCTCCGCCGTTGAAGATGAGCCTGGAAGAGGCCCTGGAATACCTGAACCATGACGAATTCGTCGAGGTTACGCCGCTTTCCATCCGTTTGCGCAAGGCCCTGCTCGATGAAAACGACCGCAAGAAGGCGGCCAAGAGGGCTAAATTGTCGGAATAGCCGGAGTAGACGAACGCGGGAGGAAGACCATGGTCCTGTTGGAGTTTTCACTTTATCCGACCGACAAGGGCGAGAGCGTCAGCGATTACGTGAAACGCAATCTCGAAATCATCGACGACAGCGGTCTGCCCTACAAACTGGGTCCCATGGGGACGACCCTCGAAGGCGAGTACGACGAGGTCATGGCGGTGGTGAAAAAGTGCTTCGACCGCATGGCCGCCGACTGCGGGCGCGTGGCCTGCCAGATCAAGATGGACTATCGGGCGGGTCGTTCCGGAAGGCTGGAGAACAAGGTCCGGACGCTGGTGGACAAGACCGGCCGGGATTTGCGGACCTGATCCATGCGGATAGACTTGAAGCCGCCGCCGTGGGCCACCCATCTTCAAAGCGACCTGACCGATTGGCAGCGCGCGCCGTTGGCCGTGGCTGAAATGGCTCCCTTCGATCTGCCCGACGATGCCTACTTCGAATACGCCTACGTGGATGCCGAGGGGAACCGCCGGCCGGACCCCGACAACGACAATCCCCGCCTGAACCCCTGGTGGGAATTCGCCAGCAACATTCCGGGACCGGATTACCGGCCCGACCCCTGGGTGGCGCGGGAGGGCGTCCGGCCCCGGGGCCGTGTGCTGCGCATGGAGATTCCTTCGGCCATCCTCAATCAGACACGCCGCGTTTTGGTCTACTCTCCGGCCGGCCGGGCGGAGGACGAACTTCCCTTGATCATTTTCCAGGACGGGAAAGCGTATTACGGCTGGGGGAGGGTGCCCCAGGTCCTGGATCGAATGTTGGAGGCCGGCGAGTGCGGCCCGGCCCACCTGGTTTTCGTCCCGCCGCGGGACCGGACGCCGGAGTACGCCTTCAACCCCGACTATCGCCGCTTTCTCACCGAGGAATTGCTGCCGGCCGTGGAATCCCGCATTCGGTGCGACTCGAGGCGAACTGTCTGGGGGGCCAGTCTCGGCGGTCTGCTCAGCGCCCATCTTGCCTGGGAGAGGCCGGATCTGTTCCAGAAGGTTGTGACCCAGTCGGGAGCCTATCTTTTTTCCCCGGACATGGACAAGGCCGACCCGTTTGCCGGGAATGAATGGTTGGTTTCCCAGGTGACGGCGTCGGATCCCAAGCCGTTGCAGTGGCATCTGGATTGCGGCGACCTGGAGTGGCTTCTGGCCAGCAACGAGCGTATGACCAGGGCATTGGCGGAAAAGGGCGCTTCGGTCAAGCTGGTCACCAGACCCGCCGGCCACAACTGGGTCAACTGGCGCAACGGTTTGGCTCCGGGGCTGCGCTTCGCCCTTGGCGCCGGGGCCTGAAAGATCCTCCAATTCCGGCAATCCCGTACTTGAAAATTCAAAAGCGAAATCACATTATATGCATAGGATTCACCCATGCTCCGGGATTGCTTCGGGCATGGTTCGGGGATTATTCCACCCACAGCAAAGGTTGAAGGACATGCGTAACGTATCCACGATTCTGGTATCGGTATTGATCCTCCTGTTCGCCGGCGCCGCCTTGGCCGAAGATGTCGAAAAGACCGAGGACAAGGTTTACGGCGAGGGTGTCACCGGGGAGGAACTCATCCTGGTCAGCGAACTGATGGCCACCCCCGACGAATACATCGGCAAGACCGTCCGGGTCAAGGGCACGGCCGTCGGCGTCTGCGCCCACCGCGGCTGCTGGATCAACATCGCCAGCGACAAAGAAGGCGAAACCGTGCGGGTGAAGGTCAAGGACGGGGTCATCGTGTTCCCGCCGGAAATCATGGGTGACACCATCATCGCCGAGGGCGTGTGGACGGCCAACGAACTGACCATGGAGCAGACCAAGAAGGTGTGCGAGGCCAAGGCCAACGAAGACGGCAAGGAGTTCAAGGAAGACGAAGTGACCACCTGCATGACCCTGTACCAGATCAGTGGTACGGGTGCCGTCGTCGTCTCCGAGTAGTATGGAGATGCGCACATTCCGGAAGTGGTGCCGGACCTTCCACCGGGAGCTCGGGTTCCTGGCCGTGGGCCTGACGCTGGTCTATGCGATCAGCGGGATCGCGGTCAACCACGCCCATCACTGGGACGCCAACTACGAGCGCACCCTGGAGCGGTTCACCATCGAGGCACCCGGCATCGGGCCCACCGCGGAAATCGAGCCGGTCGTCATGGAACGGCTGGCCCTGACCGAGCCCGTCAAGAGCACTTGGCGGGCCGGCGAAGCGGAGTTCCAGGTTTTCCTGGAAGGCGGGGGAATCGACGTGAACCTGGCCACCGGGGAAGTGGTCAGGCACGGATTCGCCAAACGGACCCTGTTCTTCGACGTGAACTTCATGCACCTCAATTCGGGCAAGGCCCCCTGGACCGGCATCGCCGACGTGTACGGCGGCATGCTGATCGTGATGGCCGTTTCCGGGATTTTCCTGGTCCGCGGCCGCAAGGGTTTGACCGGCCGGGGAGGGGTGCTCATGGCCCTGGGATTCCTTTTGCCCATCCTGTATGCCGTGGTGTCGCGGGGAGGCGGCTGAGCGCCGCTTTCCCGCCCCGGCGGGCCCTCTTCCAGGGGCTTGACTCCCATGCTTTTGCCACCTAGCTTAGACAAACCGGTTTCCCTGGTTTTCCAACTGGTTAACAGCGTGAAACCAATGCTTCTACCACTTTCGGGCCGGCGTCGGCGGGGGATATAATGGGCGTGACCATCGGCATCCGCAGGGAAGACAAGAACAAGTGGGAACGCAGGGTACCACTGGTTCCCGCCGACCTTGCCGAACTCGCCAAAGATCCCAATCTCGATTTCACGATTCAGCCATCCCCCATCCGGGTCTTTCCCGAGGATGAATACCGGAAGGCCGGCGTCACGGTGGACGAGAACCTGGACGAGGCGGACATCGTCGTCGCCGTCAAGGAAATTCCCATCGGACTGCTGCAGGAGAAGAAGGTCTACCTCTACTTCTCCCACACCATCAAGGCCCAGCCCTACAACATGCCCATGTTGAAACACCTGCTGGATACCGGCTCCACGCTCATCGACTACGAACGGATCGCCGACGAGCAGAACCGCCGCCTGATTTTCTTCAGTATCCACGCGGGTTACGCAGGTATGATCGAAAGCCTGGTGGGTCTGGCACGGCGGATGGAAAGCAACGGGGTGACGACGCCCTTTCTGGAACTGAAACACGCCTACGAATACGGGTCCCTGATCGAGGCCAGGAATCACCTGCTGCAGATCGGCGACCGCATCCGCTCCGAAGGTCTGGGGGACCATCCGGACCCCATCATCATCGGACTGGCGGGGTACGGGAACGTCTCGAGGGGCTGCCAGGAAATACTCGACTGCCTGCCGATCACCGAAATCACGGTCGATGAACTGGAGGCCACCGCGGGGGCGGCGCTGCCGCAGGCCGGTCCCCTGGTGAAGGTCGTGTTCAAGGAAGAGGACATGGTCGAGCCCAGGTCCGCGGACGCCCAGTTCGTGCTCCAGGATTATTACCAGCGGCCCGAAAACTACCGGGGCGTTTTCGAGAAATTCCTGCCGCACCTGGACGTGCTGATGAACACGATCTACTGGGAAGACCGTTATCCCCGGCTGGTGACCAAGAAGTGGGCCGCCGCCCATTACGGACCTGACAAGGCCCCCCGGTTGAAGGTCATCGGGGATATCAGCTGCGATATCGAGGGCAGCATCGAGCTGACCCTCAAGGCGCCCATGCCCGACCAGCCCTGTTTCGTCTACGAGGCCCAGACCGGCAAGATCCATGACGGTGTCGTGGGTGACGGCCCCGTGATCATGGCCGTGGACAATCTGCCTTGTGAACTGCCCCGAGAATCTTCGGAACATTTCAGCTCGGTTCTGGGGCCCATGGTTCCCGCCCTGGCCCAGGCCGATTTCGAGACCAATTTCGAAGGGCTGCACCTGCCGCCCCATCTGAAAAAGGCGGTCATTGCCCACCGCGGAGAACTGGCCCCGGAGTACCGCTACCTCCAGGAAGCGGTCGACAAGGTCAGTGGTTAGGCCGCCACCGGCGGCCGGGAAGGAAACCAGGGTGCGGAAAATTCTCGTATTGGGCGCCGGCATGGTGGCCGGTCCCCTCATCAGATACCTGCTCGACCATGACTACAGCCTGACCGTCACCAGCCTGGTGCTGGAAGACGCCGTCAAGCTGGTGGGCGACGACCCCAACGGCCGCCCCCTCAAGCTGGATCTGGACGACGGGGAAACCCTGGCGACATTGGTGGGTGACCACGACCTGGTGATCAGCCTGGTGCCCTACCGCTTTCATCCCCTGGTTGCCGAGCACTGTCTGGAAAAGGGCCGCAACCTGATCACGGCCTCGTACGTGAGCGACGAGATGCGGGCAATGGACGGGGCGGCCCGCGAGAAGGATCTGATTTTCCTGAACGAGATAGGGCTGGATCCCGGCATCGACCATATGTCGGCCATGCGGATCATCGACGATGTGCACGAGCGTGGCGGCAAAATCAGGCACTTCCGTTCCTACTGCGGCGGGCTGCCGGCGCCCGAGGCGAACGACAACCCCTTCGGCTACAAGTTCTCCTGGGCGCCGCGGGGCGTCCTGATGGCCAGCCGCAACGGGGCCCTCTACTGGAGGGACAACCACGTGGTCCAGATTCCTCCCGAGCGCCTTTTTCGGGATATGCATCTGCTGAACGTGCCGGGCGTGGGGGATTTCGAAGCCTACCCCAACCGGGATTCCCTGGAGTACCGCGACGTCTACCGTCTGGGTGACGAAGTGCGCTCCGTCTTCAGGGGCACCCTGCGGTACATCGGCTGGTGCGACACCATGTACAATTTCGTCAAGCTGGGCCTGCTGGACGACGAACCGCGCGACAGCAAGGGCATGAGCTACGCGGGTTACATGCGCGCCCTGCTCGGCGCCGATCGGTCCGAAGACCTGAGGGTGGTGGCGGCGAACCGCATGGGGCTGCCTGCCGATAGCCTGCCCGCCTGGAATCTGCACTGGCTGGGCATGTTCTCCCGTCGGCCCATCGGCCGCGACAGCATTTCTCCCCTGGATCTCCTGGGTGACATCATGCTGGACAAGCTGAAGTACGGACCGGGCGAAAGGGACATGGTGGTTCTGTTCCACGAGTTCAAGGCCTGGTTCCCCGACGACGACCATTACGAGCGCCTGACCAGCAGTCTGGTGGATTACGGCGTGCGTTACGGCGACAGTTCCATGTCCCGGACCGTGTCGCTGCCGGCGGCCCTGGCGGCCCGCTTCATCCTGGAGGGCAAATTCCCCCAGCGTGGCGTGGTGCGCCCGGTCCACTCCGAGATCTACAATCCGGTTCTCGATGAACTCGAAAACCTGGACATAGTTTGTGCTGAAGAGAAAACCGCTTACTAGCCTGACCGATACGGTCGGGTTCAACTGGAAATGGGGATGATGATCATGGCAAAGAAGACAACGAAAATGGTGACCAAGAACCAGATTTTCCGCGCCCTGGGCCTGAAGTCGAAGATGAAGGGCGCCAGTTTCGGCGGCGAGTGGTTTGCCGACAGCGGGGACTACATCACTTCCAAGAACCCGACCACCGGTGAGGTCCTGGCCAAAATCGAACAGGCCAGCGCCAAGGATTACGACAAGGTCATGAAAAATGCCCGTGCGGCGTTCCTGACCTGGCGTGAACTGCCGGCTCCCCAGCGCGGCGAAATTGTACGGCAGGTGGGCGAGGCTCTGCGCGAAAAGAAGGATATGCTAGGCGCCCTGGTCAGCCTGGAGATGGGCAAGATCTACACCGAGGGCCTGGGTGAAGTGCAGGAGATGATCGACATCTGCGACTTCGCCGTCGGTCTGAGCCGCAACCTGAGCGGTCCGACCCTGCAGAGCGAGCGGCCCAAGCACCGCATGATGGAGCAGTGGCACCCGCTGGGCGTGGTCGGCGTCATCAGCGCCTTCAACTTCCCGGTCGCCGTGTGGGCCTGGAATACTGCCCTGGCCTGGGTGTGCGGCGACAGCTGCCTGTGGAAGCCCTCGAGCAAGACCCCGTTGTGCGCCATCGCCTGCCAGAACATCGTGAACGAGGTCTTCAAGGCCAACGACCTGCCCGCGGGCCTGAGCTGCGTGACCATCGGCCGCGGTTCGACCATAGGCGAGAAGCTGGTCAACGACCACAACGTGCCCCTGATCAGCGCCACCGGTTCGACCCGCATGGGCCAGCGCATCGGCGGCATCGTGGGCGCGCGGCTGGGCCGTTCGATCCTGGAACTGGGCGGCAACAACGCCATCATCATCAGTGAAAAGGCCGACCTGACCGGCGCCCTGGCCAGCGCGTTCTTCGGCGCCGTTGGTACGGCCGGACAGCGCTGCACCTCGACCCGGCGCCTGATCATCCAGGAGAAGGTCTACGACAAGTTCGTCAAGAAACTGGTCGCCAACTACAAGCGTGTGGCCATCGGCAATCCGTTGGACCCGAGCACCCTGATGGGACCGTTGATCGACGAGGGCGCCGTGGCGGATTACGAAAACGCCATCAAGGCCGCCAAGGAGCAGGGCGGCAAGGTGCTGTATGGCGGCAAGGTGCTGAAGCCCTTCGGTGCCGCGACTTTCGTCCAGCCGACCATCATCGAGATCGAGAACAAGGCCCAGATCGTGCAGGACGAGACCTTCGCGCCAATCCTGTACGTGATGAAGTACAAGAAGATCAACCAGGCCTTCAAGCTGCACAACGATGTGCCCCAGGGCCTGAGCAGCGCGATCTACACTGACAGCGTGAACGAGGGCGAGGCGTTTTTGAGCTTCCTCGGCAGCGACTGCGGGATCGCCAACATCAACATCGGCACCAGCGGCGCGGAAATCGGCGGCGCCTTCGGTGGCGAAAAGGAAACCGGGGGCGGGCGCGAGTCCGGCTCGGATTCCTGGAAGATGTACATGCGCCGGCAGACGAACACCATCAACTGGGGTGGGGAAGTTCATCTGGCCCAAGGGGTGGAGTTCAAGGCGTAGAATCGGTGGTTGGCCGGTTTATTTTAGTGGGCCCCGCCTGGCCTTGGCCGGGTGGGGCTTCTTTTTGCCAGGCTGGGATATCGGCATATCCTTGAAAATGCAATGATAACTTGATATCATCGGTTTGTGGTTGAGGGTGTAGTTTGTTGGGGTTTTGGTAGTTAGTGGTAAATTGAGGGTTTTGGTCTGATTGATATCCTGCAGAAGCTTGCAAGGATACAGGATATCCTAGACCTGCATATTTTGAGTTAGATTTGCGAGGGAGTAGTGGCAAAGAAATCAGCAACTCTCGTCATTGGCGTCCTAGTCATACTATCGGCCTCAGTTCTTGCTTCTGAGGTACATTTACCGGAAGGGGAGATGCCAAAAGTAGACGGCATATTCTCGGACGAAGAATGGAGCGACTCTCTTCGCCTTCCGCTGCGAGGCGGAAGGGATTTGTTTGCTAAGCGATCAGGAGAGTATCTGTGCATCGGAATGCAAGGTGCATCAGGGGGTATAGGTTCGTTGGGGCTGGGTGTCGGCGACTCCATTCGCATTCTTCATGCTTCTACGGGTCTTATCACGGCCGGGTATAAGAAATCGGAGAATATGTGGGTGACTGGGGAGGGCTTTCGCGGTCCTGAGGTTCAGCCTGGAGTTGAATACCCTCGGGGGGAAATTCGCCAAAGCGATCAGTACCGCCAAGCAAATCTTTCGCAGTTTGGGTGGACTGCGAACGTCGTTGAATTGGGGCCTCCCGAGGAAATGGAATATATCGTAAGAATTGGGGAAGCGGCGGGCCAGCGGGTTTGGTTGTCAGTCGTTTTCTTTCA
>JBDLKA010000129.1:0-8454 GCA_039714075.1 Candidatus Krumholzibacteriota bacterium
GTTCCTGCTTCTGGGCCGGGTTATCTGGTCCGCCGCACCTCTCGTGTTCCCGACCACCGGCTTGTGGACACCCCTGCATCTGATGACCATGGTCGGCATCATTGTCGTGGTCATCGGTTACGGGATGTACCAGCCCGCCGCCTATGCGGGAGTACGCAAGTTCACCAGCGGCAAAACCGCCCCCATGGGGTACGCAATGCTTTACGCCCTGATGAATCTGGGCGGCTGGCTGCCATCGTGGTTTAGCCCCGTGCGGCACGCCATCGGCATCACCGGTTCCTACTGGGTCTATACCGGCATCACTTTCGCGGCCTTGATCTGCACCGCCCTGATTCTGACACCGAAGGTCGAGAAGGCGGCCATCGCCCGCGCCGAAAAGGAACGGGAAGAGGAAAAGGCGGCCGCCGCCAAAGCCGGTGATGACAAGTCCGAGGAGAAGAAAGATGATGCTCCCACCGCCGAAGGTGCCCAAAACACCACGATCCCGGCCCATCTGTGGGCCACTCTCGCGGTGATCGTCGGCTGCGTCTATTTCCTGCCCAGTCCCGCGAACCTTATCGTGTGGGCGGTGCTCGCCGTCGCCGTCATCTCCATGTTCCTGGTTCCCGCCTGGGGCACGCCTGCACGCCTCTGGCTCGCCAACCACCCGCTGGGCAACACCAAGTTCTTCTTCTTCATCTTCGCCCTGATTCCTGTGCAAACCCTGTTCACCTACAACTGGCTGATCCTGCCCCAGTATCTCGAACGGGGCTTCGAGGGCGGCTTCGTCAGCGAACGGTTCGAAATCTTCGCCAACCTGAATCCGATCCTGATCTTCATCGCCGTGCCCATCGTCACGGCCATTACCATGAAGAAGAAGGTCTACAACATGATGATCGTCGGCACGTTCATCATGGCCGCCCCCGCCTTCCTGCTGGCGGCCGGGACCAGCCTACCGCTTCTGCTGGGCTACCTGTTCATCATGACCATCGGCGAAGCCATGTGGCAGCCGCGCTTCCTGCAGTACGCGGCCGAGATTGCTCCCGAGGGACGCACCGGAGCCTACATGGGCGTGGCCCAGTTCCCCTGGTTCCTGACCAAGGTCATCGTCCCCTTGTATTCCGGCCTCATGCTGCAGAAATTCGTTCCCGCGGTGGGAGTCCGCCACCCCGAGCAGATGTGGCTGGTCTTCGCCGTCGTGGCGATGATCTCCCCCATCCTGTTGGTTGTCTTCAAGGGTTGGGTTGGTGATCTGAAGACCAAGTCCGACTAGATCGCTGGATACACGAAGGCCCTCAGTACTTAGCGCTTCGCGATGCGCACTGAGGGCCTTCGTGTATCCAGCGATCTAGTCGGGCTTGGTCTTCACGCAAGCCACACTTGAGACAAGCCGTGGAAGAAGTGGTGGACCTGACGGGGATATGGTGTTCAGGCATTTTTTGCGCATGTGAAACCTAAGCAGGAAAATGCCTGAACACCATATCCCCGTCAGGCCCGCCGCTTCTTCCGCGACTTGTCGTACCCGTAGTACTTCTGGTCGTAGTAGTAGGGCAAGACCTCGCCGAGATTGTTGGCGACAACACCGAGGATATTGGCCCCGGAGCTGCGCAGGATTTCGACGCCGCGCTTGCAAACGTCCTTGGGCGTCTGGCCGGCCATGACCAGGAACAGGCAGCCGTCGACCGCGTCGATGAAATGAAGAGGGTCGCTGACCGGAACCACCGGCGGTGAATCCAGCAGGACGATGTCATAGGTCTTATGGATTTCCTCGATCAGGTGCCGCACCCGGTTCCCCCCGAACAGGCGGCTGATGTGGCCGCCGGTCGTTCCGGCCGGCATGAAATCCAGGTTCTTGATGGTGGTCGAGCTGACCGCCTCGTCAAGCGAGGCCTTGCCTTCCAGCAGATTGGCGAAACCCGGGGACACCCGGCTCTGGAAAACGGTGTGCTGGACGGGACGCCGCACATCGGCATCGAGCAGCAGAATCCGGCAGGGCAGATGGTAGGCCAGGACCAGGGCGAAATGGAGGGAGAACAGGCTTTTCCCCTCCCCGCGCTCGGCGCTGGTGATCATCAGGGACAGCTTGCGGTCCAGGTCCAGCTGGCGCCCCACCTGGATCATGATCCGGCGCAATTCGATGGCCATCGGTGATTCGATGTCGAACAGGTTGCCGACCCCGCCTTGCGTTGTTCTTTCCATCGCCAAATCCACCTTTCCAGGCAAGCGCCCGCGCGTATTCCGGCCGTCCGGTCAGCTGAGCCGCGGGTATATCACCAGGAAGCCGACCGCACCGATGGCCACGATCGCCAGAACGATCAGGGCCCACCGCAGGATGCGGACCTTCTTGTTGTTTTCGAAATGATCATCCTGGATGGTCGGCAAGGTACCGATCACCTGGAGTCCAAGTGTCCGCTCGATCTGATCGATCGTCGTGAACGAGCGGTCCAGGAAAATGGCCAGCACGACCAGGCCCAGACCGATCCCGAGGGAGAGGATGCCGCCGAGGGCCATCAGTTTCATCTTGTCCGGTTCGACGGGAGTGCGGCTCAAACGGGGTCTTTCACGAACCTTGATCTGCATGCCTATTTCCGAGAGGCTGGCTTCCAGGTTCATGGTCTGCTGGGTGATTTCCCCCTCGATGGTCTGGACCAGGCCCCGCGCGCGGTCCACGTCGTTCTGCAGTTCGGTTATGCGGGCCGAATCGCCCGGCCGGCGGGAGGCGAAGCGGCGGAACTCGCCGATCTTGCTCCCCAGCAGGTCGATGATCCTCTTCTTGCCCGACCGGAACAGCGAAAAATAGATGTACTGGCTGACCTGATTCCGCTCGCGGATGCTCAACTGGGGCATGTTCAGGGCCGCCAGTTCCTCGAGGCGGTCGTTCAGCCTGACCCGCAGAAGTCCGAGGCGGGTTTCCAGGACCTGGGCCCGGTCGTCCCCCGAGTCGAAAAGCTGGATTTCCAGCCCCAGATCCTCCATCTCGGAAATGGTCGAACGGACCGCTGGATCCGCAGCATAGGACCTCGTGCTGGGAACCGAGCCGAAGATCCCACGGGCCACACGCGCGTGGTCGGCCAGTTCGGTTGCGTCCTGGCCCTCGTAACGGACCTTGACCTCGGCCAGGTTGTTTTCCGCCCGGCTGAGATTGCCTGCGTTGATGGGATTGTCCACCAGGGAAGCCGAAGCCAAGTTGGTCTGAAAATCGAGCAGGGCCCTTTCCGCAACTTCCAGGTCTTCCTGATAGATGCCCAGCTGGCGCTCCAGGAAGTCGCGGGTCGAGGTGCTGGCCGCCATCTGGGTGGCCCGGTATTCCTCCACGAACCGGTCCACGATGTAGAAGGCCAACTTGTAGGCCTGCTCGGGATCGGGATCCCGGACCGCGATCCGGAACAGGCGGTCCCCGTCCCTTTTGATCTTGATCATCGAGCGCAGGCGGCCCATGGCCCGCCGCACCGCTTTGGCGTCGGACATCTGGGCAGCCACCGAATCGGGGAAGGATTCCCGCAGGGCGTCGTGAAGCCCCAGTTCCCGGACCACGATCTCCAGGAATTCGGGCGAGGTGAGCAGCATGTTCATTTCGTGGTAGGCCACCGCGTCGATATTGCGGGCGCGGCCATAACGCCGCGAGGGATCCTGCAGCAGGCTGCTGTTCATCTTGTTGAATTTGATCTGCAGCTGCCCGGAGGACTGGTAGATGGGCGTCATGGTGCGGATGATGACCACGGCCATGGACAGACACAGGATAAAGGGAATAAGAAACAGCAGTTTACGGCGCCAGAAGGCCCGCAAAAGCGACATCGGGTCGAAGCCCGACCCGGCTGACTGGGAATCGTCCTGGAATGGATCCATCTGGTAGGTTTCTCCTTGCCGACACCGGTAACGCCGGGTCAGGCTAATGCAATGCAGGCACACCCGCAAGCACAAGACGCCCCCGGCCCTTCCCAGGGGGCCGGGACATCAGATAAGGTATAAATCAATGTTCGGCCGGAAATCCCGCCACCAAAGGGGGAAAACGCTCCCCGGCGGCCGGTGATTCAGCGCATATTGATCCAGAAAGGCATCATGGCAACCGGGCGGCCGTCCATAAGTTCCACCGCGGCCAGGGTTCCGTCCTCGCGCAGGGCCTCCGCCAGCAGGGGAACCGGCATTTGTTTCGTGATGGCCCCGGTTCCGGCCATCCCGGAAACGGCGCCCAGAATATGCGCCAGGCCCCCGCCCTCCCGCAGGGATTTCAGCAGCATCCGTTCGAACAGGGACAGCTCTTCGCCAAAGGTGACGATGGTGACCTTGTCCGCGGGGTCGGCCCCCAGCATCCATTTGGCGGAATCCAGGGAACGGTGCAAGCCGCCCATCCCATCCACCAGACCCCGTTCCAGGCCCTGTCGGCCGGTCCAGACCCGGCCCTGGGCCACTTCGTGGACCGCGTCCCGGGTCAGCCCGCGTCCCGCGGCCACTTTTTCCAGGAACCGTTCGTAGAATCCGTCCATCTGGTTCTGGAACAGTTCCCGCTGCTCGTCGGAAAACCCGCCTTCATCACTGAAAAGAAGGGCGTTTTTCCCCCGGGTGATGAATTCCCGGTTCACTCCGATTTTCCGGTACATGCCGCTGCGGTCCATCTTGCCCGCGTAGACCCCGATGGAGCCGGTCAGGGTGCCCGGGTCGGCAAAGATGGAATCACCCAGGCAGGCCACGTAATAGCCCCCGCTGGCGGCCAGACCACTCATGGACACGATGACCGGCTTGTTCTGTTGCACCTTCTGGATCTCGTTCCAGATCAGGTCGCTGGCCAGGGCGCTGCCTCCCGGGCTGTCCACGCGCAGGATCACCGCGTCGACATCATCGTCCTCACCGACGGATTGCAGTTGTTCGACCACCGTCTCGCTGCCGGCCAGTTTTCCCTGGAAGTTGTCGAAACGGCTGGTGCCGGGCATGATGACGCCGGTGATGAAAACCACGGCCACTTCGTATTCGGTGGACCGGCGCTTGGGGCGGTCCAGGCTGTAGGTGGACAGATAGGTGATGTCCTCGTCGCCGAAACGGTCGTCCATCAATTCATCGAAATACATGACCGTATCGACGAGCCCCGCTTTCAGGGCCCCCCGGGCGTCGAACATGCCCTGATCGATCCACCCGGAAACCACGTCCTTATCCACACCCCGGGACGAGGCCAGCATGTCCAGCAGGGCTTCGTAGCGGTCGTCGACGATGCTGGTGATCATTTCCCGGTTCGCGTCCGAGGCGCTGGAACGGGTCATGCGTTCGGGAGCCGATTTGTAGGCGCCCACGTGCACGAAATCGGCTTTCATGCCCAGCTTGTCGAGGGTATCGCGCATGAAGGCCAGTTCGGCGCTGATCCCCAGCACCATCAGATTGGCTTCGGGTGAGACCACGACCTGGTCCGCCACCGCGGCCAGGGCGTAATCCCGCGTCCCACCGGCGTCCAGGTAGGCGACCACGGGCTTGCCCGTGTCCCGGAAATTCTCCACCGCGCCCCGGATTTCCTCCACCTTGGCCCAGTCGACGGCCGCGCCGCGCAGATCCAGCACCAGTCCGGTGATCCGCTCGTCTTCCGCCGCCCGGTACAGGGAGAACAGGACTTCGGGCATGGTCAGTTCGCCGGCGCTGCGGACCTGGCCCCAGAAGGAATCATCCCTTTCCTCGGGATACTTTCCGCCCATCTCCCACACCAGCACCCCGCCGTCGATACTCACGGCTTCTTCCAGATTCGACAGGCTGAACCACAGCAGACCGAAGCCCCCGCCGATGAAAATGGCCACGATTATGAAAACGATCCAGAATTTCTTCATGCTCCAGCTTCCTCGCCGCGGCAGAATGCCGCCAGGGCGCGGGCGGCGCGATCAATCTTCCGGAAAACCGGTATGCCCGCTTTTTCAATGATGCGACACATGGGGTCGTAGATCCTACCTGAATCGACCACCACCACCGCAGGTTTAGCGGAACCGCCGATAATGTCAACCATCAGGGATGGTTGCGATTCCGGGCCGAGAAGATTCTCGCGATGGTAACCGTGCGGGTCGGCCGGGAGATTGTCCAAAGTCGGCGTGACCGGCACCGAAGATAAAATCGCCACATCCACACCGGGACATTCCAGGATGGCCCGGCAACTGTCCGCGAAAGCCGCCGTTCCGGTCATGGGAGTGCAGTCGATCGGGTTGCTGCGATGGGCAAAACCCGGCAGAACCTCATCCAGGCGATCCTGGGTGGCGGCGTCGAATTCGGCCAGATCAAGACCCTCGAGTTGATCCATCACCGTGGAGCACTCGAAACCGGCATTGCTGATGATGCCGGTCCGCGTGCCGCCGACGGGCTTCCCCGCCAGAAGGGTGAACGTCTTCAGCAGATCCTCGAATTCATCCAACGATTCCGCCACCGTGGCGCCGGCGCTTTCCAGGCAGGACCGGGCCACTGCGTAATCCCCCGCCAGGGAGGCCGTGTGACTGGCGGCGGCCCGGGCGCCCAGGGCCGTCTTGCCGGCCTTGTAGATGATCACCCGCTTGCCCAGCGAACGGGCGCGCCGGACCTCGTTCAAAAAGCGAGCCCCGTCTCCGGGGCGGAACCCTTCCACGTAGCAGGCCACCACGTCGATGCCGGCCTCGCCGTTGAAGTGCTCCAGGAAATCCCCCACGGTCAGGTCCATCTGGTTGCCGAAGCTGATGCTGGCGGCGGGTTGGATGATGCCGTCGTAGTTGCTGGCGAAAGTCACCAGATAGGCGCCCGACTGGCTGACCACCGCCAGGTTCTCCCCCGCACCGGGCCGGAAGGGCAGTTTGTACTCGGGCAGGAAGAAGGTGTTGTAGTTGCCCCGGCTGACGATCCCCAGGCAATTGCCCCCCACCATGACGGGGCCGCCGCGCGGACGGGCATGTCCGCGGGCCAGAACGTCTTCGATGGCCGTGGCCAGAGAGGTCTCACCGGTCTCGGCGAAACCCCCGGGAATCAGGATGATGGATTCCGCGGCATCATTCTCCACCAGGTCCGTGATGGCCTTCAGGGCTCCTTCGGCCGGAATGGCCACAACCGCCAGATCGCATTTTTCCGGCAGATCGGTGACCTCGGCAACACAGGGCACCTGGCCGATGGTTTTCTCACGATGGTGCACGACGTAAAGCCGGGCCGGATCCAGCCCCTCGGACTTGACCAGGTTCTGCAGAATGATGCGCCCCGGATTGGCCACCCTGGCGCTCACTCCCATCACCACGGCGCTGCGGGGTTTCAACAAGGCTTCGATCCGCGCTGCGGGTCGCGAAACCCGGGCCCATTTTCGGCGGGAAACAAGGCCCACGCCGTCCAGGGCGGTCACGCCGTCACTCGTGGCCACGGCCGGATTGATCTCCAACTCCTCGACGGTCCACTCCGAAGCACCGGCGGGCCCGCAATGCAGGCCCAATTCCGCCAGGGCCATGACCGCCCGGACCAGTTCTTCGGCGCGGAAAGGACCTTCGTCATAAAGCCGGGAAGGACCGGCCAGGATCTTCAGCAAGGGATGGGCGTTTACGGCGGACCGCACCATGGCGGGCGCCAGTCCTTCGGCGGGAAAAATCAAGGTGCTGGATGCGGCCCGCCCGTACCACTCGGTCAGGGTGCCCCCGATTCCCAGAACCACGCAGGGACCGAAAGCGGGATCCTGTTTCAAACTGAGCAGGATTTCCTGCCCCGGCTGGTTGGGCCGGTGCGGGATGAAAGCCCCTGCCAGACAGCCCTCGACCGGAAGCTTTTCCTCCTGCCCGGACAAGGCGCTTTCCATGTTTTCCCACGCCTCGAGCAGGACAGCGGGCCCCTGTTGGGCGTCCGCCAGATCAATGACCCGCACGCCACCGATTTCGGTCTTATGCAGAATGTCCCTGCCAACGACCTTGAGGACAACCCGACCGCTTTCGCCCGCCAGGGCGGCGGCCTTTTCAGCCCAGCGGTGAACGTCCTTGCGGTCCGCACCGGCGGGCAGGAATTCCGTCGGGCACCTCCGGATGCCCAGCAAGTCGTTCAGATGATTGACTTCATCCTCATTGAGCCGGAAACCGGAAACGTCGTCATCCGGAATGGTTCGCCCGGAAACAGCCCCACCCAGATATTGGTCGATCCTGACCAAATCACCCACGATCACCATCCTTAGTTCGCGGCACCCCTCGAGCCGATTCTCCTGGAAAGATAAAGTCGTCGGACCGGCAACCCAACAAAAAAAAAGCCCCCAACCCTGAGGTTGGAGGCTTTGAGAATCCGGCGGTTACCTACTCTCCCACAGGGGCAACCCTGCAGTACCATCGGCGCAACATAGTTTCACTACTGTGTTCGGAATGGGAACAGGTGGTGCCTATGCGCTATCGCCGCCGAAAAACGTGGCCGGGCCGCGCGCGGCGGCCTGGCGTTGTCCTTGGACAACTGAATATGGAGAGTAGTTTGAGATTCATTCACTTTGCCGTACCCTTTTTTCCTCCGAAGAGAAAGAAAGAGATGATTAAG
>JBDLKA010000130.1:0-8446 GCA_039714075.1 Candidatus Krumholzibacteriota bacterium
GCAGACCCATTTCATATCCCGTGGTCAGGCCGTAGGCCACCCGGTAGAACGCCGGTTCGTCGGTCTGCCAGGAAAGGGACGCCTGGTCCAATGCCGTGACCACCGCGACCTCGCCGATGACCGGACCGGTGTAGTCGCCGCCCGAGCCGCCGTCTTCCGGATGGATCGGGGCCGCCAGGTTGAAGGCGTAGTCACAGGCCACGGTCTGGGCGCCGCCCGCGGAGTCCAGGCCTCCGGCGACCCAACCGCAGCGGTCCAGGACCATCGTTCGGGTCAGGGTCGCGGCCGGTTGCCACAGGTAGCCGTCGGTTGAATAAAGGCAGGTAAAGGTCGCGGCCTGGCGTCGCACCTGCAGCCACAATCCGTCCACGACGGTTGGTACGGAAACCGAGCCCAGGTCGCTGAAGATCCCGCCGCTCGAACTGCCCCAACCGACGGTCCAGTTTCCGCCCGCAAATTCGCCCAGCAGCTGCACCGTTTCCCCGCCCGCGCCTTCGAAACGCAGGCCGCCGAAGGCGTCGCCGCCGAAATCCGTTGTGGCGAGCTTGAGTTCCAGGGCGACATCAACGTCGGCCTCGGGTTGGTGGGCGTGGAAAACCTGCGCGCCGGCCGACCAGGGATCCTGGGTCACCGCCGGCAGATCGACGATCACGTGGCCGCCGGTCTGATTAACCGAGGCTCCCGCCGTGCCGTCCGCCACCGCCCAGGGTTGGCCCAGGTCCGCGTCGAAAAAGTCGTCCGACAGGAACAGGACCGAGCGGAAGGAAAGCGGAACCGTCACCAGGATCGGAATGACCTCCGATACGGTCTGCTGACCCTGGTCGTCGGTGGCCACGGCCCGGATCTGGTGGCTGCCCACCGCGGGGTTGGTCCAGGCGAACTCGTACGGCGCGGCCGTGTCGGTGGCCAACAGGACATCGTCGGCGAAGAACTCGACCTGCGTGACAAACCCGTCCGCGTCGCCGGCCACCGCGGACAGGTTCACCGGGTCGTCAAAGCCGAACTCCTGGCCCGGGGACAATCCGTGCAGCGTGATGACCGGCGGGGAATCCGTCAAAAGGCCTCCCGCGGGCCCCGCGCCGAAATTGATCTCCACTTCCCGGTCGGTAAGCGCCCGGCTGTAGACCGCCGCCAGGTGGATCTCACCCAGCCAGAAGCGGGTCCCGTCCATCTCGGCCCCGATGCCCAGCCGGTAGGACGCATCCCAGTTGTCCAGCGTGCCGCCGATGTTTTCGACCACCGTCTCGGCGCCGTCGACATAGATGCGCGCGTTGCCCATGACATCGCGGGTATAGACCACGTGTTGCAGATCGCCGGTCATGCTGCCGGCCGGCGAAACTGTTTCGGGCTGGCCGTTGACCGAGGTTTCGGTAGTCCGCAGGCGGGCGTCGAAAACGTCCGAAGGAAGCGAGCCCCACTGGCCGTGGGCCAGCGTCGCGTTGCGGTTGCTGGGATCCGCGGACACGGTCAGGATGCGGGCCGGGCCCGACTGGACCGTGGTCACCGGATCGACCCAGGCCTCCATGGAAATCTCGGACGAGGCCAGGCAGGCGTCGATGATCTTTTCGGCCGGACCCGCGGATGAGATCAGCGACGCCGCCGTAAGATCCATCCCGCCCCCGGGCAGCCAGACCGCCGTGTTGGTGTCGGGAATGGCGAGATCCAGCTTGGGTAGGGCCGTGGAATAATCGAAAACGATGTCCCCCGACCCCGCGCTGAACAGATAGAGGGCCTGCAGTTCGTCCGTCACACGCACGCCGTTCTGGATGTCGCCGTCTTCGGGGTCGATGGGGTTGGCGGTGTCGAAGAAATAATCCACCATCACGTCGAAAGCGGGCGCCGGACTCGCGTCCAGGTTTTTGTCGCCCACCGGGTCATCCCTCTCGAGGTCCGAGTCCCCGCTCGTTTTGCCCGCGTTGGCGCCGAAGATGCCCACGTTCAGAACGGTCATCACGTGATCAAAGGTGAAGGCGGTGGTCCAGCTTTCGCCGTCCAGGGAATAGAGCATGCTCCAGGTGTTTCCCACCCGACCCAACCGCAGCCACAGCGGGCCGGTCGCCTCGAGATCCATCTCTCCCTGGATCTTGGTGATCCCGCCGTTCACCGTGGCGCAGGACAGTTTCCGGTCCGGACCGGCGCGGCGGAAATCCAGGTGCAGAAAGTGGGTGGCGTCGTTTTCGACCAGCAGGCCCTGGGCCTGGAAATCCTCGGTGGGCAGCGACTGGAATTTGGCCTCGATCTCGAAATCCGTGACCGAAACCGCCTGCACCAGACGGGCGCTGCGGTTCATGCCCTGGCGGATATCGTGACCGGGGCCGGCGGGGATTCCGAGGGTCAACCAGCCGTTGAGAAGTTCGCTGCTGGAATTGTCGGCGGGGTCGACCAGGGACCAGGTGGCCGGGTCAAGCTCCAGGCTGCTGAAATCGTCGGATATCTGGGAAAATGCGGGCATCGGCGCCAGCACAAAGCACAGCGCCGCGACCCATGGAAATCCCGGAAGATTTATCGATTTCCTCATCAGCCAAATCCCTGGCAAATCATTGGGTGGACTCCGGTTCCGTGTTCTTTTTCAATTATACTGGAAATATCCCTGTCAAAACAACCAGTTTTTTGATTTTTTGTGTGTTTTCCCGCGGGAAATGACGGCGCAACACGGCTAATTTGACTAGCCTGTTGGATATGGGAGGTAGGGCGATCCCGAATTGTATATCGTTCTGCGATTGGGGGAAATCATGTTTTATCATCAAATTCCACGTGGCAAACCGTCTTTGATTCCGCCGGCCCTGGTGTCGGCAGTTGCCTTTCTGGCGCTACTTTGCATCCTGGCGGCCCCGGCCGCCGCCGAGGAGCTGACCGTCAAAACACCCCCCACGGTGGGGTGGGACGACCGGCCCCATCCCATCCATCCGCGTTACGAGCTCTCCGTTACCGAACTGGACTTCGGGGAAGTCGGTGCCGGGGGCCTCAGCGAAATGACCGTCACCATCACCAATACCAGCCCGGGAAACATTCCCCTGAAGATGAACCTGTCCGTTCGCTGTGATGGTTTTTCCCTGCCCGGCGTCAACGGAATCCATCATCTCGCGGGCGGTGAATCAGTCGATATTGCCGTGGTGTTCACTCCCATGGAGCCCGGGGATTACGAGTGCCTGCTGGACCTCGGCAACCAGGTGCCCGCCATTCCCCTGCTGGGTATCGGCGGCCCCTATGTCGAGGGCATCGAACTCGACCAGGCGGCCCTGGAATTCGGCGAGGTCATCCTCGGCAACTCGAGCACCCTGCATCTGAAGGTCACCAACAACGGCACCGAGACTCCCATCCTCAATCCGCGCCTGGCCGATGATCCCTCGGATTTTGCCATCGCCGACGGGCAGGCCGGCTACGCCCTGAATCCCGGCGGGTTCGTCTATCTGACCATTGATTTCACGCCGAGTGAGATCGGACTCCGTGAAACCGTGATGTTCCTCGGTGGCGGCTTGCCCAGGCTGGAAGTGACCGGGTTCGGCGTCGAGGCCGTCGGAGCCTGTGTCGCCACCCCGGATCACCTTGTGTTCGATCCGCTTGACCCGGGGCAAAGCCAGACACTGACCCTGGTCGTCACCAACACCGGAAACATCGAGGTTCCGCTCAGTCCCAGCCTCGATGATCCGAACTTCCGGATCCCGCCGAGCTCGACGGTTCTCCTTCCCGGGCGATCCTGGTCCCTTCCGGTGACCTTCGCCCCCCTGAGCTGGGGCACCTTCACCGCCCACCTCGACCTGGACACGGAATTCTGCGGTCCCATTGAATGCACGGGCCCGACCACCGCGGGCGGCGACCCCACCGAGGACAACGTCGGCCTGTTCTTCGATGAGGGTCTGACCCTGAACCGGACCACGACCACGGTCAGCTTCGAGGTCGTGGACTTCTACATGGCCATGTTCAACCTGTCGAACACTTCCGGCGTCGCGGGGTGGGAATGCCGGCTCGGCATTGAAGGGGATGCCGCCATCGTGTCGTCCGCGCTCGAAGGCAACGCCATCAATGTCGGTAGCGGGAACGATTTCATCGTGGGGATCGGTGGTGACCCCCTGCCCTACGCCCCCGCGGTCCTGCTGGCTTCCTTCCAGCTGGTGAAGCTGGGTTACCCGGAAGAAATGGTGGCGCTGTCCCTGTTGCCCCGCTTCGGGTCCTCGTTGCCCGGGCTCATGGTCTGGCTGTCGGCGGACAACGTCTCCGACCTGAAACCCATGTTCCCGATCGGCGGCGATCCGGTGGTGGCCGTCATCAACGATCCCGGTAAAGCCATGAGCGCGGGTTTGAACAAACCTGGCGGCGCCGGAACTCCGGCTGTGACCAGGATCCTGCCCAACGCGCCCAACCCGTTCAATCCCGAGACCGACATCCGTTTCGAACTGTCACGGCCGGGCCAGGTCCGGTTGGTGGTTTTCGATGTCACCGGTCGCCGGGTCAAGACGTTGCACGACGGACATCTCGAAGCGGGACCGCATTCGCTGGTCTGGCAGGGACGCGACGATGGTGGCCGGCCCGTGGCCAGCGGCTTGTATTATCTGCGGATGGATACTGTCGAGGGTGTGCAGCACCGGAAAATGATGCTCTTGAAATAATAGTGGCTTCCTTTAACAGAAAGGCCCCCCGGGGGGCCTTTCTGTTTTGAGAAAAAGTCAGGAAATCCGGGGGTGCCCCCGGATTTCCGTTCATCGAATCAAAATCAACCCCCGAGGCTCTCTGCCTCGGGGGTTGATTTCAATCAGCAGTCTATAAATCCCTAGAACCCCACCGTCATCGTGGCGATGGCAATATCCGCCATGTCCTTCAGCGGCCCCCAGTACAACCCGAATACCAGCGTCGGAATCGCCAGCACCGCCAGCACCGCGTACTGCAGCCAGTGCAGTTTCAGCGGCGAGGTGTCGGCGTCCGCGGCGGGGCTGGTCAGGAACAACGCCTTGACCACCTTGAAGTAGTAGTACAGGCCGACGACGCTGTTCAAGGCCGCGACGATCGCCAGCCAGAACCATTCCTTGTCCAGCACGGCGGTGAACAGGTAGAACTTTCCGATGAAGCCGGCGAACGGCGGAATGCCCGTCAGCGAGGCCAGGAACACGACCATCATCGCGCCGGCCCACGGCGCCCGGAAGCCCAGTCCGACGTAGTCCTCCAGCTCTTCGCTCTTGAGATGGTTGTTGATCGCCACCACGTAGAAGAAGGCGCCCAGGTTCATCAGCGTGTAGACCAGCAGGTAGAACAGGATGGCCTGCAGGCCGGCGGGCGTCAGCAGGACGAAGCCCATCAGCAGGTAGCCCACGTGGGCGATGCTCGAGAAGGCGAGCATGCGCTTGACGTTGTTCTGCCGCAGCGCCACCAGGTTGCCGTAGGTCATCGTCACGGCCGAGATCACCGCGATCAAGAGGGGCCAGTTGATGACCTCGATGATGCCCACGCTGGCCGCCGCGTCGGGGCCGGCCGCCAGGGTGGTGTAGAAGAAGCGGATCATCAGGGCGAAGCCGGCGGCCTTGGGTCCCACCGAGAAGATGGCGCTCACCGGCGTGGGCGCGCCCTCGTAGATGTCCGGGCACCAGAAGTGGAAGGGCACCGCGGCGATCTTGTAGCTCATGCCCGCGATGACCAGCACCGTGACCACCAGCAGGCCGAAGGGATTCACCGGGCCGGCGACCAGGGCGGCGCGGATGCCGGCGAAGTCCATCGCGCCGGTCATGCCGTACAACAAGGACAGGCCGTAGAGCATGATCGCGCTGCTGACGGCGCCGAAGATCACGTATTTCAGGGAGGCTTCGGTCGAGCGCAGGCTGGTCCGCATGTAGCCGGCCATCACGTAGCTCACCAGGCCGACCGCCTCCATGGACAGGAACAGCATCAGGATGTCGCGCGCCTCGGCCATGACCATCATCGCGGCGGTCAACAGCAGGGTCAGGGCGTAGAACTCGCCCTTGTTCTCGCGCTTGGCGCCCATGATCTCTTCACTGGTCCAGGCGAACAGCACGGTGGCCAGGCCCGCGAAGATGAACAGGATGCGGAAGAAGGCCGCCAATCCGTCGACCACCACCAGGTCGCCCATGATGGAAAACCCGGCTCCCAGGCCCGGGTCGGTCAGGCTTGCCACGGCGTAGGAACCGGAAGCAACCAGGGCGAAGACCGAGATCACGAACGGCACCGCGGGCTTGCGGCCCTTGACCAGCATATCCCCGAGCAGCGCGACCAGGAAACCGGCGCACAGCACGGCCTCGGGAAGCCAGTTTCCCATGTCCGACCAGCTGGGGATGTTCACGTTCAACAGTTCCATCGAGGAACACTCCTGTCGCAGGACCGGCTAGCCGGCCACCACCTTGATCAGATTGTTCAGGGTCACCTTCATCAGATCCAGCACCGGCATGGGGTACACGCCCAGCAGCAGCACGATCAGGCCGATCGGCACCAGCGTGAACATCTCCCGCACGTTGATGTCGGGCAGGTTGTCCCACTTCTCGTTTTTCGGACCCAGGAACACGCGCTGCAGCATCCACAGCACGTAGGCGGCGCCGATGATGATGCCCAGGGCCGAGATGATCGTCACGGTACGGTAGACCGGAAAGACGCCCATGAAGATCATCGCTTCACTGACGAAACCGCTCAGGCCCGGCAGGCCGAGGGCGGCGAACAGGGAGAAGCTGAAGACGCTGAAGTACAGGGGCATCTGCGTACCCAGACCGCCGAAGCCGTTGATCTCGCGGGTGTGGGCCCGGTCGTAGACCACGCCCACGCTGAGGAACATCATGGCGGTGATGGTGCCGTGGTTGAACATCTGCAGCACCGCACCGTTCATGCCCGCGCTGGTCATCGCCGACATGCCCAGCAGCACGTAACCCATGTGACTGACCGAAGAATACGCCACGAGTTTCTTCATGTCCGACTGGGCCATGGCGCAGTAGGCGCCGTACAGGATGTTGATGCAGCCGAGCACCGCCAGCGCGTAGCTGAACCAGGCCGCCTGGTCGGGCAGCATGGGGTAGCTGATCCGCAGGATGCCGTAGGTTCCCATCTTCAGCAGCACGCCGGCCAGGATGACCGACACGGCCGTGGGCGCCTCGACGTGCGCGTCGGGAAGCCAGGTGTGGAACGGGAAGATGGGCACCTTGATCGCGAACCCGATGAACAGGGCGATCCAGATGATGTGCCGGATGTTCGTCAGGTGCAGCCAGTCGCTGTGGTTGGCCTGGTCGAACATGTGGAGCATGTTGAAGGTGTGACCGCCGGTGACCGGATCGCTGACGTTCAGGTAGAACGCGATCATGGCCAGCAGCATCAGCACCGAACCCGCCAGGGTGTACAGGAAGAACTTGATGGCGGCGTATTCACGGCGCGGGCCGCCCCAGATGCCGATCAGGAAGTACATCGGCAGCAGCATCACTTCCCAGAACACGTAGAACAGGAAGAAGTCCAGGGCGCAGAAGACGCCCATCATGCCGGCTTCCAGAATCAGGAA
Organism: Candidatus Krumholzibacteriota bacterium; assembly: GCA_039714075.1. Classification (GTDB taxonomy): domain Bacteria; phylum Krumholzibacteriota; class Krumholzibacteriia; order LZORAL124-64-63; family LZORAL124-64-63; genus JAGLCY01. The sequence goes on from JBDLKA010000130.1 coordinate 7,481, forward strand.
CAGGGCGAAGTACCCCTTGGGCGCCCTGTCGATGTTCCACGAGGCGATGATGCACAGGAACGACAGGAAAGCCGTCAGCAGCACCATGGGCACGCTCAGACCGTCGATGCCCATGAAGTACTCGATGTTGAAGGCCTTGATCCAGGTGTAGTGTTCAACGAACTGGAAGGCGGACGAGCCCCTGTCGAAGTTGATGAACAGCTGCACGGCCAGAATCAGGGGGACCGCGGCGGCCGCCGCGGCCACCGTCTTGATGACTTCTTTCCGCTGCGACGGAATAAAAGCGATCACAGCTGCCCCGATGACCGGGAAAAAGGTCATCCAGGAAAGAATGTGCTCACCCATGCGTGGCGCTCCTCTCGGGGGTTCTCATTCTAAAGGACCCGATAAACCAGAACCAAAATCAGGACCGAACCACAGGCGTACGCGAGGTACGTCTGGATGCGGCCTGTCTGAATGCGACGGAAACCTTCACCGGCTCCATGGAGAACGGTGGCGACGCCGTTGACGGCGCCATCGACGAAGTAATTGTCGATCAGGCCCGAGATCCACGAGACCATGCGGGTCAGGTAGCCGGTGCCGTTGACGATGCCGTCGATGACTATTCTATCGAAAGCCGCGCACATGGACGCCCACCACAGGGTGAAGGGATAGACCGTGGCGTGGTAGAGTTCGTCGAAGAAATACATGCCCTGCAGAACGGTGTAGGCGCCGTTGAACCTTTTCTGCAGCGCGGCGGTGTTCACCTTGTTGCGGTGGTAGACCCACCACGAAAGCGTGATGCCCAGCAGGGCGACCGCGATGGACATGAACATCGCCCTGACGTGGGCGGTGTGATGCACGTCGTGATGGTCGTCGTGTTCGGCGCCGTGGGCTTCTTCCCCGTGTCCGGCGGCCGCGACGGCATGTTCGCCGCCGTGCGTGTCTTCGGTATGCGTTTCTGCGGCATGCGTTTCTTCACCATGG
>JBDLKA010000131.1:0-8266 GCA_039714075.1 Candidatus Krumholzibacteriota bacterium
GGATCTGGGCGCCAGGATCACTTCGAGTCTGCTGGCGGCCGGAGAGGTCGCCGAGGCCGCGGCGAAGGCCGAAGCGATCCGTGAGGTATATCCCGACCATCCCCTGGTTCTGCTTCAGGCGGTGGCGGTGGATTGCGCCCGGCTGAGGCTGGACGACGGCCCCCGGGGAAAATCTTCCCGCGCCCAGGTCATCGCGCGGGCCCGGCGGGAATTGAAGCGGATCATGAAGTCCCGGACAGGCGCCTCGGGAACCCCCGTGGACAGCCGGGTGCGCAAGTTGTATCCTCTGCGCTATCTGGGCGAGCTGGCCCTGCTGGAGGGAAATGTGACCGATGCGGTGGGCCTCTTCGAAAAGGCCCTGAGTCTGGATCCCCACTACTCCTGCGGTTGGTTGGGTCTCGCCGAATGTTCCCGGTTCGCCGGCGACAGCAAAAGGGCCCTCAAACTTTATCTGCGCACCGTGACGGAAAACGACGGCAATCACAGGGCCTGGATTCGCGGATGCGACCTGATGAACCGGATGGATTTCCAGGACAACGCCGCCAGCTGGTGGCGCAAGGTCGTCGGGAAGTTCCCGGAGCATCCCGCCGTCCTTGCGGGCAAACCCGACGCCGGTTACGATGCCGTCCCGGATTGCCCGACCGCTGTCCCGGTGCCCCAGTAGTCTTTTCCCCCCGCCCTGGCCGTTGATCCGGGTAGGAGATGTTCATGAACAGCAGAGAGAGACCTCAGGTCCGGGGTGCGGACCCGGGGCGCAGCGATCCGCCTCCCCGCCGCCGGATCTTCACCAACCGCAACCTGCGCATGGATTCCATCGCCGCGGTGGGTTTCGATATGGACCACACCCTGGCGGTCTACAATACCGATAATTTCAATCACCTGAGTTTCATCATGGCCATCGAGGCCCTGATCAGGGACAAGGGATATCCCGCGGAAATCCGCGACATCGATTGGGAACCCGAGGCGGCCGTCCGCGGGCTGGTGGTGGACAAGCGTTTCGGCAACCTGCTGAAGATCGATGCCTACAATCACGTCACCCGGGCCCGCCACGGCCGCAGGTTCCTGGACCGGGAAGAACGCCGCAGCCGGTATCCGCGGGGCGGCATCCGGCTGGGGACGGCACGATACCGGGTGTTCGACACCCTGTTTGATCTGCCCGAGGGAAGTCTCTTCGCCGCCCTGGTGCATCTGAAGGAGACAGAAGACGCCCTGCTGCCGATGGACTATCACACTCTTTACGACGACATCCGCGAAGCGGTCGACACCCTGCACGCCGACGGCTCCCTGAAGGAAAGGATCACGGCGGACCTGGACTCCTATTTCCTGAAGGATTCCAATCTCGTGCCCACCCTGCGCAAGTACCGCCAGGCCGGCAAGAAGCTGTTCCTGCTCACCAATTCCGAGGTGTCCTACACCGCCGCGGTCATGGATCATCTGGTCGGGGGAAAAAGAGGGTCCTGGGAGGGCCTGTTCGACCTGGTGGTCTGTTTTTCCCGCAAGCCCGGTTTTTTCGTGGCCCGGGGGGACGGCGAGCCCGTGGAGCCGGGGTCCTGCCCCAGGATGCCCAACCGCAAGGGTCACTGTTACGTGGGCGGCGACTCGTTCTTCCTGGAAAAGCTGATCGGTTCCAGCGGCGACGAGATCCTCTATTTCGGGGACCATACCTACGGCGACATCCTGCGCAGCAAAAAGAGCGTCGGCTGGCGCACCGCCATGATCGTGCCGGAGGTGGAACAGGAAGTGGCGGCCCTGCGCCCGCTGCGGGACGATTGGCAGGCCCTGGCCGTCCTGGAGGACAGGCTGGAGGACCTGATCATGGAGCGCGACCACCTGCGGGCGGTCGCCGACGGGCCCAACGGCCGCATCGACGAACTCGATAAACTGGTGGGGGACGCCCTGGGCCAGAGGGCCCGTCTGCAGCGGAAATTGCGGTCGGTTTTCAACCCCCACTGGGAGTCCCTGTTCCGCGAGGGCCGGGCGGCCAGCCGTTTGGGCCGGCAGCTGATGGAATTTGCTTGTATCTACACCAGTCGAGTGAGTAATTTCCTTAATTATCCGACTGATAAGTTCTTCGCACGGCCTGTAGAGGTCCTGCCCCATGAAAGATGGGCGCTGCCTGAAACCTGATCACGGTTTTGATCCCGTGGATCGACCGTGGTTCCAAAGGGGAAAAGGAGAAGATAATGCTGGGGTCCAAATCGGTTCTCGTTATCGGGACCGGCACCATCGGTGAGCCGCTGATCGGTCTGCTCTGCAACTTCAAAGCCCAGCTGGGCATCGACGAGGTCCTGTTCCACAAACGGACGCCGCTGATGACCGACCGCAGCAAGGTCCAGAACCTGCTGCGCCGGGGCGCGCGCCTGGTCACGGACAAGGAACAGGTGGAGGGGTTTGAAAAACTCGGCCTGAAAATCGAGCACACCACCGAGGAGGCCATGGAAATGGCCAAGGTCGTGGTCGACTGCACGCCCAGCGGCAACGCCATGAAGGAGCGCTGGTACCAGAAGTATGAAGACAACACGGACCTTTTCATCGCCCAGGGCAGCGAGTTCGGTTTCGGCAAGCAGTATGCCCGCGGCATCAACGACGAGGTGCTGGATGTCGGCCAGGACAAGTACCTGCAGATCGTCAGCTGCAACACCCATAATCTATCGGTGCTGATCAAGATGTTCGGCATTGCCGACCAGGGTCCGGAGAACCTGAAGGAAGGCCGCTTCATCTGTATCCGGCGGTCCAACGACATCAGCCAGGACGACAAGTTCGTGCCCAGCCCCCAGGTGGGTAACCACAAGGACGCCCGGTTCGGGACGCATCACGCCCGTGACGCCTGGCACCTGTACCAGACCAAGGGTCCGGAGTACGACCTGAACCTGTTCAGCAGCGCCATGAAGATGAACAGCCAGCTGATGCACATCATCCAGTTCACGATGAAGGTGGAAAAGCCGGTGACCAGGGACGAGATCATCCAGCGGGTCGTCGAAGACGACCGGGTAGCCATCACCTACAAGACCACCGCCAACAGCGTGTTCTCCTTCGGCCGCGATCACGGGTTCTGCGGCCGCATCCTGAACCAGTCGGTCGTGCCCACCGATACGATCCACGTTTCGGAGGACGGGCAGATCATCAGCGGGTACTGCTTCACGCCCCAGGACGGGAACAGCCTGCTCAGCTCGGTGGCGGCGACAGTCTGGGGCCTGTACCCCGAAACGTACGACAAGATCGTCCAGTGCTTGGCGCCTTACTTCTTCCAGGAGGTCTAAGGGGCGGGCATCGGAGGCGGAAACGGAACAACTATCGATAATGGGGACGCGGGCGCTGCATCCATGCAGCGCCCGCTCTGTCCTCGTCCCTCCGCCATCCATGGCTCCGGTCCTGCGGATGCCCCACTATCGACAGTTGTCCCGTTTCCGCCCGCCGTCCACCCCTCAGACTTAAAGTGGCAGAGGCGGCTGGGAGCTGATTTTCCTGGGTTCCCTCTTGGGGCTCTTTTACGGACGTCATGCAGGGCCCGGGAGCCAAGGACGGCGGGAGGGCCCGGAATGCGAGCGAGGCCGCCACAGGATGTGGCGGCCTCGCGTTCCGTAAAAGAGCCCCAAGAGGGAACCCAGGAAAATCAGCCCCCAACCGCCAAAGCATCCACCTTCAGTTTGAGCTCGTCGGCTTTGATCCGCGCCGGAAAATCCCGATCGGACTTGGCCAGGCTCCACTGTAACTGTTCCAGGGCCTTGCGGGCTTTTTCGCCCTGCTTGAGGTCCAGGTGGCATTCGACCTTGAGGACCAGCATGTTGATGACCCGGGGATTGATCTGGAGGATGGGATCGAGAATCTCCAGAGACTTGTCCGAATGGCCACCGGCGTGAAGAGATGACGCCCACCGGTACCTGGGATACCACTGCTTATGAGAAGGAATGAATCCTTCCCACGTGGCGACGGCCTTGCCCCAGTTCTCGGCGGCAGTTTCGTAATCTTCCACGACATCGGCCAAAAGGGCTGTGAATTCGAAGGCGGCGCCATCGATGCTCTTTTGGGCCTTGGGATAGATCTTGTACTCATCACTCTCCCGCCAGACGGCGAGGGTCGAATCCATGACCGCCCGGCCCTCGGCGACCTTGCCGCCGTAGGCCAAATGCATGCCACGGTAAATGGCGCTGTAATCGTCTTCGGGATAGCGCTCGATATAGATCGCCGACATCCGGGCCAATTCGTCCTGCAACCCTGCCACCAGATAGGTATGTACGATTTCATAGTCCACATGCCTCTGGATGGCACTGGTGGCCATCTGCTGGTGGACCTTTTCCAGGATGTCCAGGCCGGTTTTCAGCTGTCCGCGGGCGACGTAGGTCTTGCCGAGGTTGATAAGGGAGAAGTAGAAGTCGGGCTGCATTTCGACGGCGTTCCTGAATTCCGCTTCGGCCTCTTCGTAGCGGCCGAGGACCATCAGGACCTCACCGAGCGAGTCGTGCGGGTTGGCCAGATCCGGAGCCAGGAACGAGTACTTCTGCATGTACTCGATGGCCTTGTCGTAGTTGCCGCGATTCAATTCCATATAGCCGAGCTGGTTGTAGCTGCCGGCGTAATTGGGATCGACTTCCAGGATTCTATGCCAGGCTTTTTCGACTTCTGCAAGATCGTTCGACATTTCAGCGATTCCGGCTTGGGCTACGAGCACGAAAATGTTTTCGGGCACCTCGGTTTCCAGCCGCGCCAGGACCGAGTCCCGCATACCGTGATATATTGAACTGCTGGCGCCGCCGAGCCTCAGCTGGGCCACCATACGACGCCGATCGTCCTGGATCATTTCGGTCAAACTGTCGGCCAGGGCCAATTCGGTTTTGAATTTATCCTTTTCGCCCAGGCGAGCATAGGCGAAAGCCCGGGAGATGGAGGCCTCGGCAAGGGTGGGGTCGAGTTCGAGGCATTGGGTTAGTTTCTTGACGGCGGACTGCCAGCGAAAGGCGTTCAGATCCTTGGTGCCCTCGTCACAGAGCCGGATGGCCTCGGGACTGTCGCTGATCTCATTGCCGCCATTGCCGCCTGTCAAGATAAAGCCAAGTCCGATAAGGACTAAGGCCACGGCCAAACCCATAACCATCCACTTCAAAACCATGCCTCCAGAGCAAGTTCAAATGCCGCGTCGCACCGGAAAAACGGGCCCGGAACCACGCGCAACTGTTGTTTTACGGGCAAGTGCAGGGAATTGTTGCACTTCCACGTAATCTTTTTTGATTCCCGGCGCACAAAGGGCCGGGGGTCAGGGACGCCCTTCCTCGGCCACGGCATAGCTGTTCGCGGCCACGATTTTCAAACCCACCATGGTGATGTCGTCATCGGCGTCTTCGCGCCCGCTGAATTCCGCCAAACCGCGGTTCACCGAGCGGAAGACTTCATCGACATCGGCCTTGCGCCGGGTGCGCAGCAGGTGGTTGAGCCGGTCTTCGCCGAACTCGTCCTCGCCCGCGGGATCCTTGGTCTCGGTCAAGCCGTCGGTATACAGGAACAGCAGGTCGCCCATTTCCAGTTGGACCGAACCTTCTTCGTAGGAACCGAAATCGAAAGCTCCCAGTGGCAGGCCGCCTTTTTCCAAAAGCTCCAGGGTGCCGTCGTTTCTCATGAGCACAGGTGCGTTGTGACCGCCGGAACTGTAGATCAATTCCCTTGATTCGGGGTCGAACACCGCCAAAAACAGGGTCGCGAAATGCTGGGGGTCGGTGCTGGCGTGGATCTGCAGGTTGATCCGTTCGAGCACCAGGGCCGGTGATTCGCAGGTGTAGCACTGGGCGCGCAGGGCGGCCTGGATGTTGGAGGCCAGGATGGAAGCGGGCATCCCCTTGCCGCTGACGTCGGCGATGATGATGGCCAGTCGTCCGTCCTCCCTTTCGATCAGGTCGTAGTAGTCCCCGGAGACCTGCTTGCTGGAAATGTTCACCGCATCCATCTGGACCCCCTTGATGGAGGGCAGGCTGGCCGGCAGCAGGCGGGCCTGGATCCGGCGGGCCATGGCCATTTCCTCTTCCAGTTTCTGCTTGGCGATTTCCTCTTCATACAGGCGCGAGTTCTCGATCTGCAGGGCGACCTGACCGGCCACGATGGTCAGCAGCTGCAGTTCATGGATCTGGTATTCCCCGTCACCCGGCCGGTCCGGCAAGCCGACGATACCAACCAGGTGGCTTTGCGTGATCATGGGAATCAGCAGTTGGAACCCGTTGTCCAGAAGGAAATTCTGTTCCTTGGCCCTGGCTTTGAGTTCGACCTGTTCCCGCGTTATGGACTGACGGTCCGAGGCGGCTTCCATGTCAACCGCCGAAACAAAGAAGGGTTCTCCCTCCTTTTGCAGAACAGAAGACACCGCCTGCAGCACCAGCTGTTTGGGGTACCTGGCTTCCTCGACCTGGCGGACGGCGTCCGGGTCATGGGGCGCATCCTCGGATAAATCCGAAACCGCCGGCTTGCTCCGGACGTTGGCCACCAGATCGAAGGTCGGGAATTCTTCCGCGGGATCCACGAGGTAGACCGCCATGCCGGGCAGGTCCAGGACGTCCCGCAGCCGCCGGCCCACCTTGTCCAGCAACTGGTCGCGCTGGATGAGACGGGGGATCTCCTTGCTGAATTCCTCGATCAAGGAGGCCATGTTGTCCCGCGAATGGTAGAACCTGCGGTCCAGGGCGATCTGGGCGCGGGCGCGGGCCGGCCACAAGGCCGCGGCGATGGCCAGGGTCGTGCCTGCGGCCACCAGGGGACTGGATCCGGGCACCAGGGTCAGGATCTTGCTGCCCAGCCACCAAACGCCCCCCAGATAGGCGATCCAGATCAGTCCCATCAACAAACCGTAGGCCAGGGTCCGTTTCATCAGCAGGTCGATCTGCAGGACCTGATAGCGGGCCACGCAATAACCGAAGGAGATGGGGATGGCCGCCAGGGGCACCGCGCCCAGGCGCGTCAGGCCGGTCTGGAAGGTCAGTTCCTCGAGCCCGATCTTGAAGATCAGAAACGGGATCACCGCGGCCAGGGTGCCGAAGGTCAGGATGCGGACCCGCTGGCGCATCAACGGATCGCGGTAGCTGAAATACCCGTGCAGAAGCGCGGCCAACCCGAACACGTAGTAGAGACCCAGGACGATCCAGCTGGTGGCGTTGATCTTGGCGCCTTCGGCGCCGATGAACTGGTCCAGGGTGAACCGCAGGTAGAACATCAGCGGCATGATGTACAGCAGGGGCGCCAGGAACGGGTGCCGGGTCAGCGTCAGTTTCTTGCGGGGGAAAACCAGGAAGAAGTGCAGGAAGACCGCGGGCAACATGAAGCGCGCGAAGGCACCCATGTTCTGGGTGACGATGGCGCCCAGGAAGTAGCTGGCCTGTTGAAGGTTGGTCATGAAGTAGAGGGCGAACATCATGCACAGCAGGAAAAACAGGCTGGCGGGCCGCTCGTTGCCGCTGCGCAAGTACACGGCGAACCCGATAATGAGATACACTAGGGCCAATACAACGTTGACCGAATAATCCCTGAGGTTCACCCGGGTCGAGGTCAAGGGGACCTGCAAAGGGGGATACACCAGTTTGCCGTTGCGATAAACGTTGTAGGGGACCGTGGTGCCGGGCGTTTGACGACTCAGGATCTGGGCCGCGTGCTGGGGAGAATTGATAACGGTGTTGCCGATGCCGTCGATCAGGTCACCGCGCTGCAGGGGGGTCGGCGGACCGACCTTGCGTTCGACCAGATCGAGGACTTCGAGCTTGGGTCGGCCCAGCAGCCAGACCGTGCCGTCGCTGGGCCGGACCTTGGTCGCGTCATACCCACTGAACAGCACGGCAAGCACCGTGAGCACCCCAATGGTCAGATGAGTGCCCCGGGACGTGAGCAGCCGGTAAACTCCCGACAGGGGATTGGGGTGCAGCCGTTCGGCCGGCATGGCGCTCCGTTTCCGCACCCGCTCCGGCACAAATTCCGGAACAGGTCGGTTTATGTCGTGGGATTCCGCCGCTAACAGGCGGGTCCCATAATAAGTTCCCGGTCTCCTGGGGAAAATATACCCTGTATTTCCTACCGGGGCATCCATTACCCTCTGCATGATGCCTATATTCACTGAGTAAAAGAAACCGGTTTCAATTCCCGTCTTTATGACGGATGCCGCAGCCCGGGGGTTGCATCGGGATGAAACATGAAAAAACCGAAGGCCGCACACCGGGAAGTGAAGGCCATGGGAACGGGCCTGTCGCGGCACTGAGAGTGGGTTCGAACCGGACCGGCGTCAAACTGGAATTGCAAAGTC
>JBDLKA010000132.1:0-8246 GCA_039714075.1 Candidatus Krumholzibacteriota bacterium
AAAAAGACCCCGAATCCAGCTGGATCCGGGGTCTTGATTTTTGGCGGGGAGGCTGGGCGAATCTGGCGAGTTGAAAAGCTGATGTCGGTCCAGTTGCCGCGTCCGGAGCAGTTGATTCGAGTAGAGCCTCCCCGAATCGACTGGAATACAATATCAGAAACCCTGACCAATATGCCAGAAAAAACTTCATTAGGAGAGATTTTTTTTGATAAGGTAAATCATTAACAGGGCCAAGCCCCTGTCATTTCAAAAGCTTATCCTTGCACTGCAGAACCCGGATACTGTGGCCAGGAACCATTACCGATGAGGTTGCGGGAAGCCGTTGCGGGGTCAATTCCCCGATATCGTCCGGAGAGATCCGGGACGTATCAAGAATGGGTGTCCAGGCCAGGCCCGCGGGGGCGTTGGGGGGTGTGAATTCCGCCACCTTGTTACCGGCGTTGAGCATAACATGGACGTGACGCCCGGAGGCCGGTTGCTCCAGGGTGAAGGCCAGGACCCGGGAGGCGGGTGTCCAGTCGGGCCGGCCGGGCTGGGTGCCGTGCCAGGAAATTTCCCCCTTGAGGTCGGGGCTGGTGGCGGTCCAGAAGCGGTTCTCCTGCAGGATTTCCAGGGACTTGGTGAACCGGACAAGTTCCCTGGTGAACCGCACCAGGCCGGCGTTTTCCCGAACCTGGTCCCAGTCCAGCCAGTTGAGTTCGTTGTCCTGGCACCAGGGGTTGTTGTTGCCCTGGCGGGTGTGGCCGCCTTCATCGCCCATCAACAGCATGGGTGTGCCGTGGGACAGCAGCAGCAGGCACAGGAAATTCCGGACCTGCCGTTCTCGCAAAGCGATGATGGCCGGGTCGTCCGTCGGGCCTTCGATGCCGTGGTTGCAACTGAGATTGCCGTCGCTGCCGTCCTGGCCCATCTCCCCGTTGGCTTCGTTGTGCTTTTTCCGGTACGACACCAGGTCGCGCAATGAAAAGCCGTCGTGGCAGGTCACGAAGTTGATGCTCTGGAAGGGCCGGTGGCGCGGTGAGGCGAAAAGGTCGGGACTGCCGACGATACTGGCCATGAGGGTTTCGATGGTGTCCTTGTCTCCCCGCAGAAACCGCCGCACCGAATCGCGAAATGGTCCGTTCCAGATGTCGAACCGTTCGCCCGGAAACGACTCCACCAGGTTGAGGCCGCCGGCGTCCCAGGCCTCGGCGATCATGCGGGTGCCTGCCAGCCGCGGGTCCGACTGGATGGCCCAGATCAGGGGCGGCTTGTCCAGGGCCTTGCCGTCTTCACCGCGGGCCAGGGACGCCGCGAGATCGAAGCGGAAGCCGTCGACATGCATGTGCTGCACCCAGTGGCGGAGGGAGTCCAGGATCATCCTGCGGACGACCGAGTGGTTGGCGTTGACGGTGTTGCCGCAGCCGGTGTAATCGGCGTAGAGGGACCGGTCCTTCTCGAGCATGTAGTAGGCGGAATTTTCGAATCCCCGCCAGCTGATCACCGGTCCGTCGGGCTCTCCTTCGGCGGTGTGGTTGTAGACGACATCGAGAATGACGCGGATGCCCGCCCGGTGGAGGGCCTTGACCATGTCGCGGAATTCGTCGACCGGACCGGTCGGGGACTTGTCCGAACTGAACGGCGCATGGGGGGCGAACCAGGAAACGGAGCTGTAGCCCCAGTAGTTCGTTTTGCCGGCGGGAGCGTCCTGGGGATCGAAATGGTGGACGGGCAGCAACTCGACCGTCGTGACGCCCAACTCCTGCAGGTGCCCGATTTTTTCGATCAGGCCGGCGTAGGTACCGCGCAAGTCGGCGGCCAGGCCACTGGACCGGTGGGCGGTGAAGGCTCCGACATGCATTTCGTAGATGATCTCGCGGCCCGCGGGCGGTGGCAGGGGGCGGTCGCCTTCCCAGTCGTACGCCGCGGGATCCACCACCACGCTGCGCAGGGCGTGGGCGCAGTTGTCCCCGGGGCGCCGGGCGGTCTGCCGGTCGTAGATTCCCTGGCCCGTCACGGCCAGCCCATAGGGATCGAGCAGAACCTTCTCACCGTCGAACAGGTGGCCGCTTTCCGGCTGCCGGGGCCCGCGAATCCGCCAGGCATAGACCTGGCCGGGACCGACCCGGGGCACCAGGACATGCCAGTAGTAGTCCGTCCGGTTGGCGTCCGGATCCAGGTCGATGACCCGCGCGGGGGCGGCATCCCCGGGATGGGCGAACAGCAGCAGCTGCACCCCTTCCGCGTACTTGCTGAAAACCGCGAAATTGACGCCGCCGGGCAGGACCGTGGCGCCCAAAGGGGCGGGCATGCCCATGGGTGGGGTGCGGGGATTGGCTTGATTCAATGCGACCGCCGTGGTGAGTGGATTTCAGGTCAATGGGGCTGATCCGGTTCACAGAATAGCGATGTTTCCTTGCGGGGTCATCAGGGAATTTCCCTGGGGGAATGATAATCCGGGTTAAGTCCGCTCGAAGCCGGGTCGATGTTAAAGACTGAGTCATTGGGCCGGTTTACTACCGCCAAAACCCGGGGGAAGTTGGATCATGCTGCTGGAAACCCTCAACGCTCTTGACAGTGCCGGTGCCCGGGCCCTCCAGTCCACCTGCGGATTGGATGTCACCGGGAGGGAAGTCTCGCTGGTCCGGGAAGGCCGCCAGGGTTTTCTGACTCTGGGAACGCTGCGGCTCAAGGGCTGCGCCCTGCAGATGGTCCACCTTGGCTGCGACGAAAAACTTTCCGTCAAATTGGCGGAAGCTTCCGCCGACCGCGGGAATGGTCCCGGCATGGAGGGCCTGGCCGGCAGCTTCCTGACACACCTGCTGGAAAAGTTCGAGGACCGCAACCCGCGCGGCACGGTGGAGAACCTCCAGGAGGCTCCCGTCACCCTGCATACGCGGGGGGTGCGGACATTCCAGTTCCGGCTGGACACCGGTCAGGGACAACTGTTCTACCTGGCCGAGGTTCCGTCCCGCACCGAGATGGCGATCGTCAAGGGCAGCGAATTCCTGACGAGCATGGAATCGATCTACCTGCCGGATGACTGGCGCCGGTACGAAGTACTTCCCGACCACGAGGCCCTTGACGGATTCCTGACTTTCCTGCGGAAAACCGAGGGCGACGTCTACCTGGAAGCCCCGGCGGGCGACGGGACGGCCACCATCAATGCGGGTCTGCTGGTGGAAATTTGCCAGGTACAGGACCGTTCCGCGATGAAACTCATAACCGATTTTTCCCACCCGGACCAGGGCGTGCCGGCACCCGGATCGATCGTCCAGGCAAGTGTGGGCATCGGTGACCGGTCCCTGGAATTCGAAATGGCCTACCTGGCTCCCGCCAGTCACGAACTGGCTTCCGGTTCCCGGCTTCCCTGCGCCATGTTTTCCCTGCCCCGAACGGTAACGGTCGGCCAGCGCCGCCGGTCGTTCCGCGTATCGGTCTCGGAGTCCATCAAGGTGGAAATGCAGCCGGCGCTGGGTCAGGGAGAGATTTCCCCCTGGTCCGACACAGAAATTGTTCCGGAGATAATCAGCGGCCGTCTGGCAGACCTCAGTTTCTCGGGAGCCCGCATCAATGCCGACGGCGCCAGGCAGCGCCCCGGGTTTCAAAGGGACAACAGGGTTGTCTGCCGCCTGTTCTTTCCCGACATGGAAGAGCCGATCCAGGTGCAGGGCGTCATCCGGCGCTCGGCCGCCGGGCCCGTGAACCGGAACCAGGGACAGGACGATATCGGCATAGAATTCATCGTGCCGCCCGACAGCGACCGGACGGGTCTTGACTACATCCGGCAATTCGTCCTGCAGGTGCAAAGGTCCAAGCTGGCCCAGCGTCTCCTGGTCACCGGAACCTGATCCCCCTCACCAGGCTCCTGCGTAGTGGAAAAAGGTTGGGTTGCAACCATTCCTTGGGATAGGTTTATCCCGACAGTCCACTTCCGAGCCTGACGTGCCCGCCGGAGTTTTCGGCCAACGGATCCTGGTGACGTGTTACCGATTGCCCTGACAGTTTGTGCCTTCCTGTTCCTGGTCCTTTCCCTGTGGATTCATTTCGTGTCCCGTTCCGAGCGGGAAATGGTTGCCGCCCGCAATTCCCTGTTGATGGCGGTATTGTCTCCCTTGCCATATCTGGGGTCGGCCTGGATCGGCTTCCCGGGAGCCGAAATCGTGGGTCTTGTTCTTTTGGGGACGACCCTGGCCCTTGGCCTTCTTCTTCTGATTCCCACGGGAAAACCCCGCGATATCCGGGACCCCTCACCCGGTCCGCGCCTGGATGAGCGGACGATCATGTTCTCCCGCGCCGCCCTGGAGCCCGGCAGCGATCGATTCGAAAAATATTACGGTGATTTTCCCGAACACAAAGGGGGGGACGACAGGTTCCGCGCCCTGCCCGGCCTCATGTCTCCGGACGCCCTCAGGTACGAACCGTTGTCTTTCGCGGCGGCCGGGGCGAGCTTCGATGCGGTTGAAGAACTCGTCCCCATGGTCGACGGCGTGCCGGCGTCCGAGCGGGCTTCCGTCGACCAGGACGAGGTGACCCGCTTTATCCTGGGCTGGGCCCTGAAACTCGGAGCGGCCGCCTGCGGCGTGACCACATTGCGCGATCACCATGTCTATGCCGTCAAAGGTCGTGGCCCCACCTACGGCCAGGGAATCGATCTGCACCGGGAAGGCGGGCACCGTTTCGCCGTGGCTTTCACCGTGGAAATGGATCACGACAACCTGGGTGCGGCCCCCGAGGGGCCCACGCTCATGGAATCGGCCCAGCAGTACCTGGCCTCCGGCACCATCGCGGTCCAGGTCGCGGCCTTTATCCGCCGCCTGGGCTGGAAGGCCGAGGCGCACATCGACGCCAACTACAAAGTGGTCTGCCCGTTGGTCGCAAGGGACGCGGGACTCGGGGAGATTGGCCGCATGGGCCTGCTCATGACGCCGAATCTGGGGCCGCGCGTCAGGATTGCGGTCGTGACCACCGATCTGCCCCTGACGGTTTCCGAGCGAAAATTCGACCCCTCGGTGCTTCATTTTTGCGGTATCTGCCGCAAGTGTGCCGATATCTGCCCGCCCCGGTCCATTCCGGCGGGCGGTCCCGAACCGGTTGATGGCATCGCACGGTGGCGCATAGATCAGGAAGCCTGTTTCGCCTACTGGTGTTCCGTGGGAACGGATTGCGGCCAGTGCGTCAAGGTGTGTCCGTATTCCCACCCGGACAATCCGTTGCACAACCTGGTCCGATGGGGGTTGAAGCGGTCCTGGGTGTTCCGGCATTTCGCCCTGAGAATGGATGATCTTCTCTACGGTCGCCGGCCCCGGCCCTTGCCCCTGCTGTCCTGGCTGCCCGGACGGAAACCGGCGCCCCCGGGGGAACAACGACCGGATTGACGATCCCCTTTTCATTGCTTAACCTGATACACCCCTGACTACCAGATCAATCGCCGTGAAGGTCCCACCCAAGTGGGCCGTGGAGTTACCATGATCGATCTCGAACGTCTGAACGACCACTCCCGCCAGTTCGCCACCCAGCTGTTCCGGCGGTGGCCCGAATGGATTCAACACGCCCGCTTCGATCCCTATGAGGACTTCGAGAAGGAAGCCCTGCTGGTCGAGGTGCCCCGGCCGGTGGACGGTTCCAGCCACGGGCTGTTCATCACCACCAGCGAGTGGGAGGTTTCCGTCGGTTTCGGCGAGAATTTCCACACCCGCTTCGGGACCAGCGGGGAATCTTCCGAAGGGGATTTCTACGAACAGGCCCTGCAGTTCATTTCCGATTTCGTGGCCGAAAAACTGGTTGTCGCCATCGCCTACCAGGATAAGGAGTGGTTGGGGTCCTGGAAGATCGAACTGGACAACGAATCCATCGAGGAAGTGGAGGTCGCTCCCGGGGAGACGGTGAAAATCCGTTCCTGGCTCGGCACCCACGACCGGGAACTCCAGCCCGCCCAGGAATCCTGACCAAAGGACAGGCGAGGGTTGAATCCCCCGCGGAAATCCCTGATAATTCTCCAGTTGCAGGAATGGATGGGAATGTCTAACGTGGGGCCGCAACCCCGAAGACCGGAATGTCCATGACGCCCTACGAACGCGCTCTATTGATAGCCAACCCCGTTGCCGGCCATGGCCGCGCCCTGCGCCTTGGACAGCAGTTGCGCGAATCCCTCGAGGCGCGCGGCGTGGTCTGTTCGGTGCGGGTGACCAGCGGCGAGGGGGACGCCCAGCGCTGGGCCGAAGCAGCGGGCAGTCAGGGGGAAGGGGGGCCTTTCGATCTCATCGTGGCCATCGGGGGAGACGGCACGGTCAGAGAAATCGTGTCGGGTCAGGCCCGCTCCGAGAAAAAGGTGCCCATTGCCATGGTCCCGGTGGGGACTGCCAACGTGGTGGCGATCGCCCTGTCGCTGCCCTGGTTCCCGGGCATGGCCGCGGGGAATATCCAGGAAGGCCGCACCGTTCCCTTCGACGTGGGCTATCTGCCCCAGATGGACCGCCACTTCCTGCTGATGGCGGCCATCGGTTACCCCGCGCGCGTGATCCAGGATTCGCCCCGCCGCCTGAAAAACCTGTTCGGGGTTTTTACGTACATCGTCGCGGGGATCCGCAACGCCCTGAAACTAGACGATGCGAGCATATTCATCGAGGACGAGAACGAAAACATCCACGAGTACGAGGGGAACACGATCCTGTTGTCGAACATCGGCAAGATCGGGGACATCAATCTCAAGGTGACTCCCGACACCAGTGCCCATGACGGCCTGTTCGACCTGACGGTCATTTCCAGCCGCTCGCTGTGGGACCTGTTCGGGGTCCTGTTCCGCATGTTGACCTGGCGGTACAAACCGTCCACCAGGATGCATCATTTCCAGGCGCGGAAGGTGGTGATCGCCACCGATCCCCCGGTGCCGGTGCAGATCGACGGCGAGGACGCGGGCCTGACCCCGCTGGAGGCGGAGATCATACCCGGAGGAGTGCATCTGATCGTCGGCGCGCGCTACCGCGAGAGGGCGGACGAAGGTGGTTTCCTGGACGAATTTAACCTTCCCCAGATGTGGCCTCGGAAGAAGGAATAGGGGCCGGGAACACCGTCCGCTATTGCCAAAAACCCCGAAATCCAGTACAATTATTCATGCTGACCGGCTAGTTAATGTGTGCAACATCTTGTAAAGGTAAATTTTGAGAAAACGCGCACTTACAACAGCCAAAGGCAGCACTGGGAGGGCTCGAAAGAGGCTCTCCCTTTTATTCTGACCAAAAACCGACCTATTAGTTGCCCATTTTCTCCTGTTTATTATCCTATGGCCGCCGATCCGGCCATTTTTTCTTGTGCTTTTCTTGTTCCGAGGGACTGCGAATGCAAATCAGGAATGTTGCCATCATTGCCCACGTCGACCATGGAAAAACCACCCTGGTGGACCAGATCCTCCGTCAGTGTGATGTGTTTCGCACCGGCCAGGAGGTTCAGGAACGGGTCATGGACTCGAACGACCTGGAGCGCGAGCGGGGGATCACCATCACCTCGAAGAATTTCGCCATCACCTACCAGGATACGCGCATCAACCTGATCGACACGCCGGGGCACGCCGATTTCGGCGGCGAGGTGGAGCGGGTCCTGAAGATGGCCGACGGGGTCCTGCTGCTGGTGGACGCCTTCGAAGGGCCCATGCCGCAGACCCGGTTCGTGTTGCAGAAGGCCATGAAGCTGAATCTGAAACCGGTGGTGGTCATCAACAAGGTGGACCGGCACAACGCCCGGCCCGCCGAGGTCCTGGACGAGATTTTCAACCTGTTTCTGGAACTGGAAGCCACCGACGACCAGCTGGATTTCCGTGGGGTCTACGCGGCAGGCCGTGACGGCTGGGCAGTGGGTGAACTGGAGGACGAGCGCAAGGATCTTTCCCCGCTGCTGGACATGATCATCGCCCATGTGCCGGGCCCCGAGGTGAAGGAAGGCCCCCTGCAGATGCTGGTCGCCGCCATGGATCACAGCGACTACGTGGGGCGCATCGGCGTGGGGCGCATCGTGCGGGGCACGTTGCAGGTCAAACAGCCCGTGGTGCTGTGCAAGCGGGACGGCAGCGAGGTCAAGACCCAGGCCCGGCAGCTGTTCGTGTTCGACAATCTGGGGCGCCGCGAAGTCGCTGAAGTGCAGTGCGGCGACATCTGCGCGGTGGTCGGTCTGGAGGGCGTGGATATAGGGGACACGCTGGCCGACGCCGAGACTCCCGAACCCCTGCAAATTATCGAGATCGACGATCCCACCCTGTCCATGAACTTCCGGCC
>JBDLKA010000133.1:0-8177 GCA_039714075.1 Candidatus Krumholzibacteriota bacterium
CACGACCCCCGAGGTCGTCAACGTGACGATCGACACCGCGGGCCAGGCTGCTATTGCCGACTTCGGTTGGATGGAAGAGGGCGGCGGCGAACTGGCCTCCATCAGCGGTGTCGTGTTCGACGACACCAACGGCGACGGTGTCCAGGACGAAGGCGAACTGGGCCTTTCCGGTATGCGGGTCGGCCTGCAGGGGGCCGCAATCCTCGAGGTGACCACCGATGCCGACGGCGCCTACGCGTTTGCGGACCTGGGCATGGGTGAGTATACCGTCAAGAGCTTTGGACCTCCCGGTTGGGTTGCCACGACCCCCGAGGTCGTCAACGTGACGATCGACACCGCGGGCCAGGCTGCTATTGCCGACTTCGGTTGGATGGAAGAGGGCGGCGGCGAACTGGCCTCGATCGGCGGTGTCGTATTCGAGGACGTGAATAACAACGGTGTCCAGGACGAAGGTGAACTCGGTTTGGCTGGTCTCAGGGTCGGTCTCCAGGGCGCCGCGACCGCGGAAGCCACCACCGACGCGGACGGTGCCTATGCATTTGCCGACCTGGGCATGGGTGAGTACACCGTCAAGAGCTTTGGCCCCAACGCCTACATGGCTACCACCCCGGAGGTCGTCAACGTGACGATCGATACCGCCGGCCAGGCCGAGACCGTGGACTTCGGCTGGCAGGCCTATACCGGGAATCATCCTTGACCCTGGGTCCCTCTCTGCCGCGTACGCAGTCAGGGATGGATAATTCGTGATGAAAGCACCAAGCCCGGACCATCTGGTCCGGGCTTGGCTCATGCTGGGCAGCCGCACGTTAAGTCAGCGGAATATTGAGTGACAATTGGGTTGATGTTGCTATGGTCAAAGGGGGCTTGGAGTAACTGAGGTCGGTTTTCAGGGAGGAAATGATGAAATCTTTTGCACGAAGTCGAATTTACGGAATCTCAATCGGTCTCTGCGCTGTTTTTCTGGTTTCCCTACTTCCGGCGGGTGTGGCTTTTGCCCAGACCGTGGAACCCGCCAGTGCCCCGGCGGCGCCCCAAGGCCCGGACCGTAGCGGGTTCTCACTGCTGCTGACCTTGGGTCTCGGGCTGCAGAAAGTAGCCTCCAGCGATATGGAAACGGGTCTGGGGGGATTGAACCTGGGGATCGGTGGGTTCGTCTCTCCCGATCTTGCGGTCATGTTCAGGTTTTCCGGCACCAGCGTCACGTATGATGAGTGGTATGGGAACATTGATTTCACATCAGGTGTGGGGGGACCCTGCGTGCAATACTGGGTCGACGATTCCATCAACCTGGAGGGTGGTCTGGGGCTCGGGTTTGCCGATAACGGTGAAGGGTGGGATGACCAGGGATTCGGTGTGATCCTCGGGTTTGGGTATTCCTTTTACCACAAGAAAAAAACCAGCTTCCAGATGGGTGTCGAGCTGGCTCCGGCGTTCATTGACGGGGAAACCATCCACAATATAAGTATCGCGTTCGGCTGGCAGCTTCTCTAGGTACTTGCGTGGTTCGCCGGCCTTCATTGGCCTGACAAACAAGGGAACCGGGATGTCCTCAGGCCTTCGGCCCTGCGGATTACCCGGTTCCCTTGTTTGTCAGACCAATGAAGGCCGGTGAACTACTCCACCTGCATTACCAGGTAGCGCTGCATGCCACCACGCTCGATGTGGAACACCGCAGGGGCGCCGAACGCCAGCTCCTTGACCTGGCTCTTCAGGCTCCGCAGCCCTTTGACCGGCTGTCCGTTCAGGGTGTAAATCACGTCGCCGGGCTGGAAATGATCGCCCAGCAGGTTGACGTCCGCGGCCAGGGAAGCCACGACCACACCTTCGCGCCGCCGCGTCTGGAAGGGCAGCATCCGGGACGAATCCTTGTCCAGGTCGATGGCCAGGACGCCGATCTTTTTGACCAGGTTCTTCTCGGCGGTGATCATCTCGTAGAAACGGTAGTCGGGATCGACCCTCTCGATGACCTCGACTTCCTTGGAGAATTTCTTGCCGCCGCGCATCACTTCCAGCGCCACCTTGCCGCCGATCTGCTTGTTGTAGAGGTTCACCTCGAACTGCCGTGAGTTCTCCATGGGCTTGCCGTCCAGGGTGAGGATGATGTCGCCCACCTGCAGGCCGGCCGCGTCGGCGGGGCCCTGGGGATAGACGTCGCCCAGGATGACGCCCCACTGGGTCTCCAGTTCCAGGGGCCCGGCGATCCAGGGGTTCAGCGTCTGGGCGTTGACCCCGATGATGCCGCGCTTGACCCGGCCGGTGGCGCGGATCTGGTTGAAAACGTTTTTGGCGATGTTGCTCGGGGAACTGAAGCTCAGGCCCTCGCTGCCGCCGCTCTGGGTGAAGATCAGGGTGTTGATGCCGATAACCTCGCCGCGGGCGTTGACCAGGGGGCCGCCGCTGTTGCCGGGATTGACGGCCACGTCGCTCTGGATGTAGATCATCGGGGTGTCGCGCTCGAGCTGGCGGGCCACCGTGCTGATCACGCCGAAGCTGACCGAGTTGTTCAGGCCCATCGGGCTGCCGAAGGCGAACACCAGCTGGCCCTGGAAGATCTCGTCCGAATCGCCGAGTTTCAGGAAGGGCAGGTCGGTCCTGTTGATCTTCAGGACGGCCAGGTCGGTTTCCTTGTCCACGCCGATGATCTGGGCGCCCACGAGGTCGCCGCCCGTTTCCAGGATCGACGAACCCGCGT
The DNA here is from genome assembly GCA_039714075.1 of Candidatus Krumholzibacteriota bacterium. Lineage (GTDB taxonomy): Bacteria > Krumholzibacteriota > Krumholzibacteriia > LZORAL124-64-63 > LZORAL124-64-63 > JAGLCY01. Next base: position 2,693 of record JBDLKA010000133.1, read on the forward strand.
CCCTGCCCAGGGCGTGGGGCGACAGCCGCACCTGCACCCGCTTGGCGCCTTCGACCACGTGGTTGTTGGTCAGGATGTATCCCTTGGGGTCCAGAATGATGCCCGAGCCGGTCGCCTGCTGCTTGCCGAACAGGGTGGCGCCCTGGGGCGACGAACCCGTCAGGGAACCGAAGGAGGAGGTGTAGATCTGCACCACCGCGGGGCTGACCGTCCGGGTCAGTTCACGGATCTCGTCGCTGAGCGAGGTGATGCTCCATTCCTGGTCGGCCTGGGCGGAGGCCGGAACGGCGCCGAGGCCGGCCGCCAGGCAAAGGACCAGTCCGGTCAGGAAAGTACGGTTGAAAATGGTCGAGAACACGTTGACCTCCATGCGGGCCGGGCCCGGTTGGGATAGGGATTCCTTTTGTCGGGATTCCATTATTGCGAGCATATGGTAATGGGAAAGAAGGGTCCGGTCAACGCGTCCGGGTCCCATAGGCGGTTACGACAAAAAAAGGCCCCGGAAAAAATCCCGGGGCCGGTGAAGGTCGAACGGATCAAACCCTATTTCACGAGAACCATCCTGCCGGCTTCGCTGAAGCCGCCCGCGGTGGTCAGCCGGTAGAAATAGGCGCCCGAGGCCACTCCGTGTCCCAGGTGGTCGGTGCCGTCCCAGGTGGCGGTGTGGGGTCCGGCGCCCAGGCCCCGGTCGACCAGGGTGCGCACGTGACGGCCGTCGATGGTGAACACGTCCAGTCGGGCATGGCCGGCCCCGGCCAACGCGAACTCGATGGTGGTCGAGGGATTGAACGGGTTGGGGTGCGCCTGGCCCAGGGACGTGGTCCGGGCCGGGACCGCGTCGGGCACGGGGCTGACGGGTTGGCCCTGCACGATGGCCAGGGTCTGGTTCGTGAAGGTCGGTCCGGTCAGTTGGTGGGTGCCGTCGGGCCAGAAGATCTCGATCTGGTCCACGGTGGTCGAGGCGCCCAACCCGAAGTGAACATCCATGGCGTTGTTGCACAAATAGCCGGACCCCGAGGTGACCATCCGGGACTGCGAAACGCCGCCGGCGGTCAACACCACCCGGGTCCCGATGGCGCAGGTGTTGTTGCCCGGGGCGGTCAGGTGCAGTTTGATCCAGCGGTTGTCGTCGCCCAGCTTGTTGGTGAACAGGACGTTGGTCGCGCCTTCCCGCGAAATGAACAGGTCCAGGTCGCCGTCGTCGTCGATGTCGCCGCAGGCCACCGCGTTGCCGGGGCCGTCGGCTTCGGCCGGTCCCACGGGAACGCGAAAGAAGTTGCCCGCGCCGTCACCCATGAGCATCAGGTCGGGCTGGTTGTTCCGGACGATGTACAGATCCAGGAAGGTGTCGTTGTCGAAATCGATCCAGGTGACCCCGCGTCCGTCGCCCCGGTCACCCAGGTTGGGGCCGATGATCTGGGTATAGCTGAGACTGGCGGCGCACCGGTACAGAAGATCGGCCATGCCTTCGTTGACCACGTAGAGATCGAAATCCCCGTCGTTGTCGTAGTCGCCCCAGGCGGAGCCCATGGCCTTGCCCAGGTGTTCACCGATTCCGCAGGAGTTGGTGATGTCCGAGAACCCGATGGTCGTGTTCTCCAGCATGCGGTTGGCGCTGAACTGGTTGGCGATGAACAGATCGGGGCGGCCGTCCAGGTTGCCGTCACCCCAGGCGGCGGCGCTGCCTTCGCCAAGGTCGGCGGCGTTGCCGGCCACGGCCGAGAAATAATAGGTTCCACCAACAACGGCAATGCCTTTCAACAGTTCGTTGGCTTCCCCCTTGTTGACGACGTAGAGATCCAGAATCCCGTCCAGATCGAAATCGATCCAGCTGGTACTGGAACCGCTGGCCACGTTGTCCATGCCGAAGGTGGACATGGCGGTGAATCCGCCGCTGCCGTCACCGGTCATCAGGATGTTCGTGTCGCCGTTGCGGGACAGCATGACGTCCAGGTTGCCGTCGCCGTCGATGTCCGCCCAGGCGGATCCGCGGCTGGGGCCGGCTTCGGCAATCGCACCGGAGGCGATGTCCGTGAATCCGGAGACGCCGTCGTTGCGCAGGACCTGATCGGCCGTGCCCTCGTTGACGACGTGAATATCCAGATCACCGTCGTTGTCGACATCGACCATGCTGACCGCCTGGCCGGAATCGGCGTTGCCGATCGGACCGGCGGTCGAAAGATCGAAGGGACCTCCCGTATACGAACCGAGGAAGGTGATGACGCCGCCCTGGGCGACGGTCTGGGTCTCGGGATTGTTGGCGGGGGTGACCCAGTAGGGGACATCATCCCAGGTGATGGTGTAGGTGCCGGCGTCCCAGAGGTTCAGGGTCCGGTCGCCGTTGTGGGAAATATCCAGTCCCGGGCCGACCAGGGTCCAGGGCGCCTCGACGCCGTCGGGATCCGCATCGACGATCACCTGGGCCGCGTAATCGGCCACCGCCAGGGTGGCCTGGAGGATTTCCTTGGTGGTCATGTCCTGGACCACGATGATGAGCCGCAAGTCGGGCTCGTTCCAGCTGGGGTCCATGGTGAAGGACCGGTCGATGGTGACGGTCTGGCCAGGTGTTGTCAGGGCGAACGGTTCATTGGCGAGCATGTCCACGACCATGTTGGACTGCTCGTGCAGTCCTTCCTGGCAGACGAAGAACTTGACCTCGTTGTTGGAACCGCCGACGGCCAGGTCGACGTCGATCTGCAGGGACAATTCGATGTCGGTGCCGCCCACCAGCACGTAGCTGGCGGCCATGACCAGGGGGCTGGGCGTGCCGAGTTGGCTGATCACCGACGGGTTGTAATAGTAGAACATGGAACCGCTGCCCAGGCCCCCGACATGGCTGTCGGTGCCGCCGACCCATACGGTTGGCGTACCGGTTACTCCGTACCAGTTGGCACGGGCCCTGCCCTCGGGGATTTCATATGGCGCCCCGAAGTAAAAGGTCATCCCCAGGAATTCACTGGTGCTGTAGACGGTTTCCAGGTCATCGATTCCGCGCACGGCGGAGGGACAGTAGGGTCAGCCGTCCGCGGACCAGAGCTCACCGACGACGGTGCGGTCCGCTGCATAGACGAATCCGGATGCGCCGAGCAGGCCGGCGGCCAGGGCAAAAAGCAGGAGGCCTGTGAGCTTGGAAGAAAGCCGGTGGGCGGTCAGCATGGGTGGTGCTCCTTGCGGCAGTGTTTAGAGGATGCGAAATCTTATGAATATAATACTACATTTTCACTGTGGAATCAGGGGAAAATACCAGAGTGTTCTCAGGGGACCTGAGGGCCCTTTATTGGACGGGAAGGACCAGCCCTGCCTCCATCAGCTGGGTTATGAACATCTGAAGATCCTCCGCCGCGGTGGGGGCCGCGACCTCATATTCATTCAATATATCGTCCAGGATTTCATCCAGGGCCTTGCGGCCGTCGATCCGGTTCCAGATGAAAGCCCCGATATCCTCGATGGAGTGGGTTTCGTTCCCTTCGGAGCTGACGATGACCAGGCCGCTGCCGATGGTGCGAACCGGGCATTCCTCGTTGTGGGTCAGGATCGTCTTCATGTCCATCATGGCCGGATTCCCTCCTGAAATTGGCCGCGTCTGGTTTCAGAGATCAGAATCGGACAAATCATCCATCCGCTTGAGATTTTTTGTCGGAGGGTTGTTTTGGCGCCGGGTTTGGTCGAGCCGGGTATTTGTCCATTTATTTGCATATTTTACAGTATTTTGCCTTGTATTTTCGCTTGATTTTCGCTATATTGGGTTTCAACCTCCCGATCATCACGTTTTGACTGTATTTCCTGCATTTTCCGGGAGGAAAATCCATGAACGAATTCTGTTCCGACCAGCCGGCAATTGAGGTCCACTCCGCCTTGAAATCAGCCCTGCAGGCCCTGGAAAAGGCTAAACAATGCGCCGTTCTCTGGTTCGGCGAGATCCTCGATCGCAAACTCTTTCTGGAACTGGGGTACAGCTCCATCAACCAGTATGCCGCGGTGGAGCTCGGGTAAACGCTCTCGATCGAGGCACTTAAGCGGTCAAGTTGCAGCTTGGCGCCCACATAATCGCTATGGACGGCAGAGAGTTCATCAATAAGCCGTTCAAGCGGTTCAAAAAGCCCTTTCACACGGCTGCTCTCATTCAGGAGTTCATCCATCTGTTTGGCTGACAGGATCATCTGCTTCATCACAAGCTGGCTCTGCTCTTTCACCCCTTCAATAAGTCGCTCATCTTCACTTAACGAGGTTGAGATACCTTCTGATTGCGAGCGTAAAGCACTCAGCTGATGGGCAAAACTTTGCAAGAGCGCGTCAATCTCATCTCCCGTATCACGCACCAGCTGGTGGGCCGCAGACTTGAAGAGGGGTATGAGATTTTCAACACTCTCCCGTAAAGCGACCATCTCATTCTGGAAGCTTCCCTCATCTCCCCGGCTCTTTAATGCCTGCTTGATCTGGTTGAAATGATCCTGTTCGGAGACACGCAGCATATCGATGTGGCGATGGATGACGCTGTCGATGTCCGGCAGCTCTTGATGGGCAAATGTTTCAAATGCTTTGAGCGCCTCTTCCTGAGAAGCGACGATCGACTGAATCTGCTCCACAAAACGGTCCTGGTTGCCCTGAATAACAGCCAGTGCCTCCTTCTCGTTTTTGAACACCGCTTTCATCACGCCTTGCATGGATTTCTCCTGCTCGCTGATGGTGTGCTGATTGCCTTCAAGCACGGCGATATAGTTTTTCAGCTGGCCGACCTGCTTCATCAGGCGTTGCGTAAAGTCATTTTGCAGGCGTGCAGCTTCACGCTGTTTTGACTGATGCATAATGTTCATAATGACAAAAAGCATTAAACCGGCGAAGAAAGGCAGAAGCGATTCACGAAAGACAAGAATGAAGTTTTCGGTTTCGGGATACAACAGAAGATGGATCATCGCTCCAATGCCGCCAATACCGAGAAGAAGAGGCGCATAGTTGATCTTGTTAGGGTCTTTAAAGATCATCACCTGTCGGATAAACAACACGCCCATCAAGATGAAAGTAACAATAAAGTCGAGATCAAGCATAAGATCTCCTGATATTTTTTAGAGCTATCCTGTATTCTACACAAAATTATCAGGCGGAAGCAACAATCTCCAGTAATTTATGCGGTTTTTCAATGACATGGTCGCCGTTTCCCTTCTCACTGAACCCCCATGTCACAAAGACACTTCTGATCCCCGCATTGAGAGCAGCCTCAATGTCTTTGGAGTTATCGCCGATCATCCAGGCAGCTTCAGTACCAGGCAACGCCTCTAGCACGATCTGGAACGCACGCGAATGCGGTTTTTCGTAGCCCATTTCTGCCGAATTGAAGACGCGCGCCACCCGTGACGCCAGCCCCAAGTGCTGCACAATATCGCCCAACTCCGGCACGTGATTGGAGAGGATGACGTGCGTCCACCCCTGGGACGAAAGCACGTCCAGCGCGGGCAGCACGTCATCATACAATCGCCAGCGTTCGAGG
>JBDLKA010000134.1:0-8143 GCA_039714075.1 Candidatus Krumholzibacteriota bacterium
GGCAGAAGGGTGGAGCCCAGGATTTTCGATGTAATTTTGAGGTGGCCATGTCCGGCCCACCGCAAGGGACGGGCCGGACACATTCTCAGAGGCACAACCCAAATGATGAACATCAATTCCTGCCAGCCAGGGCCAAATCTCCGTGACGCCAGACCACGGCCCCGATATTAGTGCTCCCGCTACAGGCCTCGATCGCCGTCTTCAACTCTTTCTGACAAGGCGTGTCTTCGTGATGACATGGTTCGCCCGTCAGGAGGTTTTGCAGGGTGGGCAAGGCTTCACCGGCACCCAGTTGTCCCAAGGCCCAGATAGCCCGGTTTCGGTCCGGCAAAGGAGTCTCTTCGGAAGTCGCGACCGCGATCAACGCGGGTACCGGGTCGCCGCCAAAACGGGATTGGGCCTGTGAAACGGTGTCCCTCACGCCCACACCAATGGTTATGCAAAGGGCCAGGAACCCGATCACGGGCAAAAGCCTAAACCCGCCAGAGCCACCTTCCGCCAATGCTTCCTGAGGAATACCTGCATGACTGCCTCTTTTTGCCGACTGTTTGAGGATACGCATTCAAGTATACCATACTTTATTTCACGCACCAAAACGTCCGCACATGATGGGGCCGCCGGGGAAAGACCGGAAAATCCAGGGGCGGCCGCAGATCGGTGACCTCGCCAAAGTTCTTTTCCAGCTCGCGGCGGTAGAAGGCGTGGTCCCCCGAACGATGGTTGTTGGCGAAGACCGCCACGCCATCCGGCCCCAGCAGTCCCGCGGCCTGGGCGGCCAGCCGCGGCCATTCGGTTTCCAATGAAAATTTTCCGCCGTCCTTGGCCGCCGCGAACACCGGCGGATCGCAGACCACCAGGTCCAGCGGCTGGAATTCCCCGGGCTTTTCATCCCGCCGGCGTTCCTGCCGCCGCAGCCATTTGCGGGCATCCTCCTGGATGAACTTGCCGCGCCCCCCTTCAGCCAATCCGTTCAGGGCGAAGTTGTTCTTGCCCGTGTTCAGGCCGGCCTTGGCCGTATCCACGGAGAAAGCGACCTCGGCTTCGGCGGCGACAGCGGCCACCGAAAACGAACAGGTATAGGCGAAGAGATTGGCCAGCCTCTTGCCGGCCGCGGCCAGGGCCAGGCGGCGGCGGGTATCGCGCTGGTCGAGAAACAGACCGACATGTTGCGTCTTGGTCAGGCTGACTTCGTACTTCAAACCGTGCTCATTGACCGTGAAAAATTCCGGGGGCGTCTCGCCGATAACCTTGGTCTCGACGACCAGGGCCCGTTGATGGGGATTGCGCCGGTGTGTGCGGATGATCCCACCGCGGCAGCCGTGGGCCGCGGCCACTTCGTCCAGGATCGGGTGCAGGAGCTTGGTCAGTTTTTCCGCGGAAGAAGTCTCGTCGAACCAGATGGCGTTGAACCAGTCGCCGAAGACGTCGACGGCGGCGGGCAGGCCGGGAATTTCGTCCCGGTGGACCACGCGGAAGGCATCCGCAACGGCGGCCGGCCAGTCGCCCCGGCGGTCCCGGCACACGGCGAAGGCGTGATCTTCACCCGCGGCCAGGGCCGTGAAGGAAGCGGGCGCCGGGGCACAAAGGGGATCATCGATTTCCGGCCAGTTCACTTCGGCGCAATGCAGCATCAGGCGGGGGAATTTTGCGCCGCCGTATTCCTCGTCACCCAGAACGGGCACCCCGCTGGCGGCCGCGTGCCGGCGGATCTGGTGGCGGCGGCCGCGGGCAATCTCGGCGCGGTAACGGAACAGGTCCCCCCGGGGGGTCTTGGCCAAGCGCTGAAAACTCGTAAGGGCGGCCTTGCCGTCCAGGGCGTCGTCCCGGGTCCAGGTTTCCTCGGATCTGTTCGTCAGGGAATCCACCGCGGAATAGAATTCGTAGATCTTGGTCGCGTCACCGGATTCGTGGATGTCCTCCGCGCGCGCCGAAGCGCCGGGATCCATCGCCAGCAGCAACACCCCGCTGGTGCCGCGATCCAGTCTTGAAACAACATGTGTTTTCAAACCCAGGTGCAGTTCCAGCCACTCGACGGCGCCCAGTTCGCCCGGCTTGCCCGCGTGTGTGGCCAGACCGGCGGGTTTGTCGACGGCCAGCCAGTTGTTGCCCTGGTGGATGATCATGATCCACCGCCCAGATAATGTTCCAGTACGGTCACCAATTCCCCGTCCAACGCCCGGCCCCGGTTGCGGCCGTAGAACAGGTGCAGCTTCTCAAGTTTGGCGGGTTTTTCCAGACCTGCGGCGGTCGCGGCGTCGAAAACGACCTGGGCTTCGGCGGGCCGGGGTCCCCAGCGGAACAGCTCGTCGCCCCGCGGACCGAAGGCCACCAGCAGGGGGATGCTGCGTTTGCCGTCGGTCAGGTAGCGGTCCATGATTTCCGGATTGTCGTCCCGCGGCAGGAAACGGATAGTTATTTCGGGATTGCCGTCGGCCAATATCTCCAGACAGGGTACGCACTGGGCGGAATCGCCGCACCAGGGTTCGGTCAGCACCATCCAGACCTGAGGATCGTCGATGCGGGCGAGCAGGGACGCCAACTCCGCGGACGGCCGCCAGGTGCGCTGGATGCGCCCCACCCGGTGCAGATTCAACTTGGCGAATTCCGCGCGTTCGGCATCAATGCCCACGAGGGTTGCGGGATCGACGGCGGCCCGCTGCTCCATGACTTTTCCGTAGGCTTCGGGAGTCAGGCCCGAGTCCATGACCTGTTTGACAAACTCAGTGTTCAAGGGGAACCTCCATTCAGATCCAAATTATCGGACCGTCACGGGGATGTCGCAAACGAAATGGGACGGTCCGGTTAAATTCCCCATAAACAGGATTCCCATCTTCCCCTATATTGATGGGCGGGGCGCAATCATCCATATCCAAAAGCCGGTCGTGCAGATGAACCAACCTGGCAGTTTTACACCTCAGTTCCGTCTCGGCCAATGGCTGGTTCGGCCCGCGCTGAACCGGATCAGCGGACCGGACGGCGACGTCCAGATCGAACCGCGCGTCATGCGCGTGCTGCTGGTTCTGGCGGAAAAGCCGGACGAGGTGGTTTCGCGCCTGGACCTGCTGGACGAGGTGTGGGCCGATGCGGTGGTGGGCGAGGAGATATTGACCCGGGCCATCTCCGAGCTGCGGCGGGTCTTCGGCGACAGCGCCCGCAAGCCCAGGTATATCGAGACGATCCGGCACCATGGGTACCGGCTGATCGCCGCGGTCACCTCCGTCGAGGAAGAAGTCCCGCCCCCCGTGGTGGAGCCCGTGCCCGGCAACGGGCGCCGCACCTGGGTTCGGGGTGTGGTCATCGCCGTGGCCCTGGTCCTGCTGGCCGTGTTCGGGCCGAAACTTCTGGATACCCGTTCCCGGGAAAAATCTTCCTTCAGCCCGACCGGACCGCCGGCCGCCATCCCGGTCACCAGTTATCCCGGACGGGAACAATATCCGGCCCTTTCCCCGGACGGAACGCAGGTGGCCTTCACCTGGGCGGGTCCCGACCAGGACAACGTCGACATCTACATCAAACAGCGGAATTCCGAATCCACGCTGCGTCTGACCGAGGAAGCGGGCTGGGCGGCCTGGCCCGCCTGGTCGCCGGACGGACAGACCGTGGCCTTCGTTCAGGGGGGCGATCCGGTGAATACGATTTGCCTGGTTCCGTCCCTGGGCGGCGCCGTGCGCCGGATACACGACGTGGCCGGGTGGGTCGAAGGCCTGGACTGGTCTCCCGACGGTGCGAAACTGGTTTTTTCAGCCCGCGGCGGTGAATCTCCAAACCACCGGGTTTTTGTCCTGTCACTCGCCGATTTCGCCGTTCAGCCCCTGACCCTGGACCGGTCCGGCGCGGTGGGCGATTTCCAGCCCCGCTTTTCGCCCGACGGCCGGACCCTGGCCTGGATCGGTCTGGATCAGGGCGGCCGCAACGGTCTGTTCACGGCGCCGGCCGCCGGGGGCGCGGCGACCCCCGTGGTGTTGGGTCTGGCCACGTTGCAGGGCCTGGCCTGGAGCGCCGATGGCCGCTCGCTGGTCTATGCGGCCGCACCGGAGGGCCGGTTCGATTTGTGGCGGGTGGCGACTGCCGGAGGGGGGCCCCAATGGATTCCCACCCCGGGCGATTTCGCCTGGAACCCGACCATCGCCCGCGCGACCGGCGACCTGGTCTACGAAGAAGTCCAGGCCGACCAGGATCTGTGGCGGATCAGGATCGTGGGCCGGGATCCCTGGCAGCTGGAAACCGAATCGTTCACCCGGTCGACCCGCTGGGAGTACGAAGCGGACTTCAGTCCCGATGGCCGCCGGGTGGTGTTCGTATCCGCCCGCTCGGGCAAGCCGGAATTGTGGCTGGTCGATCATGACGGCCAGAACCTGCGCCGTTTGACTTCGCTGGAAGCGGCCGCGATCAGCAACCCGCGCTGGTCACCCCGCGGAGACCGGATCGCCTTCAACACCCTGGCGAACGGGAACAATGAGATCATGCTGATCGAGGTTCGCGGGGGCGAACCGGTGACCCTGGAAAACGGCGGCGGCCAGGATGTCTTTTCCAACTGGTGCGCCGATGGAGAACACCTGCTGGTCAGCGCCGACCTGGGGCAGGGGTGGCAGCTGTTCCGGCGCTCCCCGACCGTTGGCCCCGGGACCGGAATAACCACCGCCGGCGGGCTGATCGGCACGGAATCCCCCGACGGCCGGACGCTTTATTTCACCCGCCCCGGGGTTTCCGGACTGTGGCGTCTGGACCTGGGCGAAGACAATCCCGGCGCGGAGGCCGAACTGATCATTCCCGAGCTGTTGCACCAGGACCGCCGAAACTGGCGCCTGGTGGGGGACGAAAACTCAAAGAATCGTATCGCCTGGGTCATGCGCGTCCAGAACAGCGCCTTTTTGATGTTCCACGATCTGACCACCGGCGAATCGTCATTCCTGAGCGAATTACCGGGTCTGGCGGGCCCGGGATTAACCCTGTCGCCGGGAGGGAACGACATTATCTACGCCCGGACCGACAACATGTCCGCCGACCTCATGCTTCTGGAAGGTTCATTGCCTTGAGCGTGGATTTTTTCCAAAGTTTTTCCCGATCTTGTTGAATATTTTAACCATGTGCAAATAAATAACTTGGGAATATTCCTGCCAACCTTCAGGCGATCTTAAGGTGTCCTTCAGGCGCGGATTCCGGAAAAACCGTTTTCTCACCAACGTGAACAGCTGGCGCACCCCGTCGGCAGTCACGAAACGGGAGGTCAAGCAAGTCGCGTTTCATTTCATCTGACTCTATTGGGATTCTTAATCACCTGGTCACCATCAGGATCCCATGGGAGGAATGAAGTCGGCCGCGAATGAATCGAGATCTGGGAAACATGCCCCCCTGGAAACCGATTCACGGTTGAACCGGCAGCGATCTTGGCCTCCTGTTTCAAATCATCTCGAATCCGGCCGGTCGAAATCTGGACTGGACCAAATCCGATCCCCCTCGGCGTTCGCTCAGAGGGCCGGCTGGTTTTCAAAAAGGCCCGGGCGTTTGCCCGGGCCTTTTTTTTGCCATGATTCCGCGATTGAAATTCAGCCGAGGTACTCGGCCAACACCTGCCCATGGTAACAATCACGGATCTTGGCGAAGGCGCGGTTGCGGATCTGCCGGACCCTTTCGCGGGACAGCCGGATGGATTTTCCGATGACCTCCAGGGACTGGCGGGGCTGGGCGCCCAGGCCGTAGTACCGCTCGATGATGTTGCGCTCGCGTTCGTTCAGCTGCTCCAGGGCCTGATCCAGTTCCAGGTTCAGGGCGTGGCGCTCCAGGTCATCGGACTGAAGCACCTCGTCCGGGCTGCTGAGCATTTCGGCCAGACTGGGCCTGTCCTCATGGGGCGCTTCATCGATGCAGATGTTCGGCCGCCCCGTCGCCCGTATCCGGGCCACCTTGCGGGGGGAGATTTCCACCATTTCGGAAAGCTCCTCGTCCATGACCTGGCCCATCTTTTCCTGTTCCAGCCGGCGTTCCTCCTTGTTGATGCGGGTGGCCTGCCTGGCCCGGTTGGCCGGCAGGCGCACGGTCCGCGTCTGGTCCTGCAGGGCCGTCTGGATGGTTTGCCGGATCCACCACACGGCGTAGGTGACGAAACGGAAATCCCGTCTTTCATCGAACCGTTTGGCTGCGGTGATCAGCCCCACGTTGCCTTCGGCGATGAGATCCATGTAGCTCAGCCCACGGTTCAGATACCTTTTGGCCACGCTGACGACGAAGCGAAGGTTCGCGTTCACCATATCGTCCAGGGCCCTGGTATCGCCGCCGCGGATTTTCCGGGCCAGATCGCCTTCCTGCTCACGCGTCAGCAGATCGTAGCGGGCGATCATGGCCAGGTAGTGTTTGAGCGCCTGGTCATTGCGCCGGTCGATGTTCTGTTCCACCTCGTACATGACCCGATCTCCTCATCTATGCGGCCTTTTGCGGCCTCCCACCGGAAGATCCCGGATTGTTTGTGACATGGGTGAGTGGACCGGTGGGGGGATTTATTACAGGATTTTTCGATAAAAAAGAACCGACACCGGAAATGGTGTCGGTCCAACAAGTTGAAGCAATTCGCAGGGCCCGCGCGGGCGGTCTACCACTCGAGGGAATCCTCCAGGGCCAGCAACTGCGTGTCGGAACTGGAAATCCCGTGCCAGTGGCAACCTTCCTTCAGGCAGATATAGAAAGAGATGAGCTTGCGCATGGCCGAGACGGTGAACATGGCGGTGCGGCTGTCGCAATCCCCGCATTTCTGCTCCGGGGTCAGGAGCGAGTGCCGGCATTTGGGACAGCGCAGATCCTTGATCTCCTCGGCATTGGGCACCGCGACCGTGGAGCGGTGGGAAAAGACATTCAAGTAGGCGCTCAGGCAGAAGCGGCCGGTGTTGCCGGCCTGGGTCTCCAGTTCGAAAACGATGTGGTCGTCTTCGATCAGGCTTTCCTGACAGTGGGGGCAATACGAAGCCAGGAACGAACCGCTGGCGATGATTTCCCGATCATCCTTGCCGGAAACGGTCGCCTGGACTTCACGGGCGAAAAGAGGGCTGGGCACCGGGCCGTCCTTTTCACGGGCCGGTATTTCGAAAAGGCGGTCCAGATTGGGAACGTTTTCGTCCAGTTGGATGAAGTGGCGTTTGCAGCCCCGCCGCGTGCAGACGGTGATCTTGCCGCCGCCCTTCAGGTCGAGGCAGACCATTTCGTCGCCGCATTTGTTGCAGCTGAAATCCCCGTGCAGCCTGGTGTCGCAGCTGGGGCAGAACAGGATCATCTGCTGGTTCTCTTCCAGGGTCTGTTCGCATTCGTAGACGCCGCTTCCGTAATAGCTGCTGAACCAGATGGGCACCTTGCGGGGAAGTTTCGGATTGGGGCCCGGCACCTGGATTCTGCATTGGACCGCCGGGACGCCTTCAATGAGGTGATCTTCATCCATCATGGAATGGCCGCAGTCGGGGCAGCTGACTTCGAGCCGGATCCGGTCGGACATGGGATGCCTCCTCGGACGTGTGGGGGGAGAACCAGACTCCACGCCAACATTACCAAAGGGACCAGAAAAAGGCCAGAGATAGTTTCGCTGTTTCGAATAATAAAGACTATCCGGAAGGGCAACCCTGGTTTTTCAGGGCCGGGCCGGGTCAGCTGCGGTTGTTTCGCTGGTTCAGGGTTCCTTCGGCGCCGCCGTCGAGGAAGAAATAGTCCTCATAGCCGTGTTTCTGGAGATGAAACTCCAGGCGACGGAGTTCGAGGCCGGATTCGTCGAAAATCAACAACGTCTTGTCCTGGTGGACCTTACGCGCGGCGAAATTGGGTATGAATATCTCCAGGGGGATGGGGCGCACGTTTTTCAGCCCGGGAGGATCACCGTCGGAGGGAAGGAAATCGCTGCGAACGTCGATTACCAGGACATCCTCGCGCTGGGCAAAGGCCTTGAAATACGACCAGACCAGGTGGCGGTCCAGGAAATCATCCTCGTCGACGACGATTTTTTCCGTTTCGGTCGCGGAAGCCTTCCCTGGAGCCAGGTTGGGGTCCGCGGGATGCATGGCCAGAGCGGCTCCCTGAAGGTATTTTTGTCGCACATCTTTTCAATATGCTCTTCCACACTCAGGTATTCACCTTTGCCGCATTTAGGGCAGGCATAGAAATTATCTTT
>JBDLKA010000135.1:0-8054 GCA_039714075.1 Candidatus Krumholzibacteriota bacterium
GGCCTCCAGGGCCCAGACTTCCATTTCACCGAATCGCTGGCCACCGAACTGGGCCTTGCCGCCCAGCGGCTGCTGGGTCACGAGGCTGTACGGGCCGATACTCCTGGCGTGGATCTTCTCCTCGACCAGGTGATGCAGCTTCAGGACGTAGATGACCCCGACGGTCACGTCCTTGTCGAAACGCACGCCGGTCCGCCCATCGTAAAGAACGCTCTTGCCGCTGGGGTCCAGCCCCTGCTCATTGAGCGATTCCTTGATCTCCTCGATCTTGGCCCCGTCGAACACGGGCGTCATGATCTTCACGTCGCTTTTCAGGGCGGAATACCCGAGATGGGTTTCCAGGATCTGGCCCAGGTTCATACGACTGGGTACGCCCAGGGGGTTCAGGACGATGTCCACGGGGGTACCGTCGTCCAGGTAGGGCATGTCCTCTTCGGCCATGATCTTGGACACGACACCCTTGTTGCCGTGGCGCCCGGCCATCTTGTCGCCCACGCTCAGCTTGCGCCGGCGGGAAACGTAGACCTTGACCAGTTTGACCACCCCGGGGGGCAGTTCGTCGCCGCGCAGGGCCCGTTCGCAGTTCTTTTCGTAATCGACGTCGATCCGCTCGCGTTCGCGGGCGGCGGCTTCGAAGACGGACCTGATCTTGGTGTCCTTCTTCCCGTCCTTCACCAGGGGCAATCCCCAGTGGACGGCGTTGAAGTCCAGTTCCTCCAGCACGGCCTTGGTGAACTTGCGGCCGGACTTGAGCAGCACCTCGCCGGTGTTGGCGTCGATGATGTGGTGGGCGGTTTCGCCCGCGAACAGCTCGGTCAACCGTTCGTTGGCAACGCCGTTGATCTTGTCACGGCTGCGGTCGCGCCGGCGCCGCAGGGCGTCGAGCTGCCTCTTCTCCTCCTTCTTCGAGCGGGAGGTGCGGTCCTGGCGGCTGAACACCCGCACATCGACCACGATCCCGTCCATGCCCGGAGGCGCCTTCAGCGAGGCGTCCTTCACGTCGCCCGCCTTTTCGCCGAAGATGGCCCGCAGGAGCTTTTCCTCGGGGCTGAGCTCGGTTTCGCCCTTGGGCGTGACCTTGCCGACCATGATGTCGCCGGCCCGGACCCGGGCTCCGGGATAGATGACGCCGTCCTCGTCGAGGTTTCTCAAGGCCTCTTCACCGACGTTGGGAATCTCGCGCGTGACTTCCTCGATGCCGCGCTTGGTATCGCGGACCTGCAGATCGAATTCCTCGATGTGCAACGAGGTGAAGGTGTCGTGCTTGACCAGTTTCTCGGAGACCAGGATGGCATCCTCGAAGTTGTAGCCGCCCCAGGGCATGAAGGCCACCAGGAGGTTGCGGCCCAGGGCCAGCTCGCCGTTCTGGGTGCAGGGACCGTCGGCGATGGGCTGTCCCGTGGTCACCTTCTGGCCGGGCACCACCAGGGGTTTCTGGTTGTAGCAGGTATCCTGGTTCGAGCGCTTGAACTTGCGCAGGGGATACTCCACCAGCCCGCCCTGGTCGAAGAAGTTTCCGCTGGAAACCTTGTCCGGGTCGTCGTAACGGATCACGATGGAATCGGCGGTCGCCGTTTCGATGACCCCGGCGGCCTCGGCCACCACGACGGCGCCGGAATCGATGGCCACCTTCTTCTCCATGCCCGTGCCCACGATGGGCGAATCGGACTGCAGCAGGGGCACGGCCTGGCGCTGCATGTTGCAGCCCATGAGCGCCCGGTTGGCGTCATCGTGTTCCAGGAAGGGAATCAACGAGGCCGCCGCCGAAACGATCTGCTTGGGCGAAACGTCCATGTAGTCGATTTCCTTGGGGGCCGCCATGGGGTACTCGCCCTTGAACCGGGCCAGAACCGCCTTGGCCTTGAAGTTGCCCTTGGCATCGAGCGGGGCGTTGGCCTGCGCGATGGTCACGTTGTCTTCCTGGTCCGCGGTCAGGTAGTCGGTCTTCGCGCCCACGACCCCTTTGTTGACCCGCCGGTAGGGCGATTCGATGAACCCGAAACTGTTGATCCGGGCATGGGTCGCCAGGCTGGCGATCAGGCCGATGTTGGGACCTTCCGGGGTCTCGATCGGACACATCCGCCCGTAGTGGGTGTAGTGAACGTCGCGAACCTCGAAGCCGGCGCGGTCACGATGCAGACCGCCGGGTCCCAGGGCGGACAGGCGCCGCTTGTGGGTCAACTCGCTCAGCGGGTTGGTCTGGTCCATGAACTGGCTCAGCTGGCTGCTGCCGAAGAACGACTGGATGACGGCCGAAACCGTGCGGGCGTTGACCAGGTCCGCCGGACTGATCGGCTTCTCCTTGTCCGCCAGGTTCATCCGTTCCTTGATGATCCGGGACATGCGGCTCAGGCCGACCGAGAACTGGTTGGCCAGCAACTCGCCCACCGAGCGGATGCGCCGGTTGCCGAAGTGATCGATGTCGTCGATGTCGCTGTGGCCCAGGAACAGCCCGATCATTTCCTGGATGATGGCCAGGAAATCCGCCGGGGTCAGGGTCGTGGTCTTGGGATCCACGTCCAGTTCCAGGCGCCGGTTCATCTTGTAACGGCCGACCTCGGCCAGGTCGTAGCGCTTCTCGTTGAAGAACAGGCGCTCGAACAGGGCGCGGGCCACTTCCTCGTTGGGAGGATCGCCCGGACGCAGCAGGCTGTACAGCCGCCTCAGTCCCTCGTCCTGGTTGTTGGTCGGGTCCTTGCGCAGGGTGTTGAGAATCAGGCTGGGCTCGTTGAGCGTGACCTCGTTCTCGGCCACCAGCTTGATATCCTTCAGGCCGCTGGTCAGCAGGGATTCGCGCAGCAGCGCGTCGATTATGTCCCCCGCCTTGGCGAAAGGTTCCTCTTCACCGGGCCGGATGACTTCGCCGGCCAGCACGCGGCCCTCGAGGGTCTCCTCGAGTTCCTTGTATTTCTTGGTACCGGGCTTGGTGATCCTGACCTTTTCCACGGTGTGGAACAGCTCGATGATCTCCTCGTTGCTCTGGAAGCCCAGGGCACGCAGCAGGATGGTTGCCGGCTGCTTGCGCTTGCGGTCGATATGCACGTACAGGATGTTGTTGATGTCGGTGGTGAACTCGACCCAGGAACCCCGGTAGGGGATGATGCGCGACCGGAACAGGCGCCGGCCGTTGGGGTGGATCTCGTCGCTGAAGAACACACCGGGAGAACGGTGCAGCTGCGAGACGATGACCCTTTCGGCCCCGTTGATCAGGAAGGTTCCCTTGTCCGTGATCATGGGCAGTTCGCCCAGATAGACTTCCTGCTCTTGGATGTCCCGGATCATCATTTCCTTGTCCGACGCGCCCTCCGGCTCTTCCTTGACCACCAGCCGCAGCCGGACCTTCAACGGCACGCTGAAGGTGAGTCCCCGCTCCTGGCACTCCTCGATCCCGTATTTGGGTTCCCCGGTTTTGTAGCTCATGTACTCCATGACCAGATTGCCACGGGTGGAATCGATGGGGAATATCGTCTGGAATATCGCCTCCATACCCTGGGCCTTGCGGTCTTCGGTCTGAATCCCGCTCTGCAGGAATTCGTGATACGAGTCCAACTGCACGGCCAGCAGATTGGGCATCTTCTCGTCACGCTGGATCTTGGAGTAGTTGACGCGTCCGGTGAACTTGTCGAAAGGAATTTTTTTCACAGGACCACTTCCTAGGAAGAAGGGTGGGATACCCGACCAGGCACCCGCAATGTAACTAAAGCTGAACGATCATTCTGACGGGGCGCCGAAGCCCCCACTTGAAAACCGGCGCGGCGGAACCTCGTTCTCGGCGGTGTCGCCGGAACGAGGTCCCGCTGGGCGCAGGAATCCGGAAGTCCAATTACCCGGAACTACTTGAGGTCGATGATCGCCCCAACTTCTTCCAGCTTGGTCTTCATCTCTTCGGCCTCGTCCTTGGTAACGGCTTCCTTGACGGCGGCCGGGGCGCTTTCCACCAGTTCCTTGGCCTCTTTCAGGCCCAGACCGGTGATGGCGCGGACCACCTTGATCACCTGGATCTTCTTGTCACCGACGCCGGTCAGCATGACGTTGAACTCGTCCTTGACCTCTTCGGCGGCTTCTCCGCCGGCACCGGGAGCAGCGGCCACGGCCACGGGGGCGGCGGCGCTGACACCGAACTTGTCTTCCATGGCCTTGACCAGGTCGGCGGCCTCCAGGATGCTCATGCCTTCGATCATCTCGAGGACCTTGGCGGCGTTTTCGCTCAAGTTGACTTCACTCATTGTTTCTATTCTCCTTGCGGATCCGGATCCTTCGACCCGGCGGTTTGTCTGGAATTTCGGGTTCGGCGGAACCGGGGTTCCGTCACGTCCCGGTTCTCTCTAGTTCGCCGCTTCGGCTTTCTGCTTGGCGACGGCATCAATGGCGCGGGCAAGGGCACCCGCAACACCGTTCATCACCATGGCGACGCCGGTGAGCGGTGAGTTGATGCTGGCCATCATCATGGCGATCAACTCGTCCTTGCTCGGGGTCTTGGACAGGGCCAAGACCTGACTCTTGTCGAGGTACTCGCCATCCAGGAACCCACCCTTGATCTCCATCGCCTCGTTATCCTTGGCGAAATCAACGACCAGTTTGGCGGGATCGACCTGGCTTTCCGGACCGAACATGATGGCGGTCGGACCAGTGAGATGGTCCTTCATGATCGCCATTTCCGCTTTATCGGCGGCAATACGTGCCAGGCGGTTTTTCACAACCCTGCACTCCACCGAATTGGCGCGGCATGTCCGACGGAAGGCGGTCATCTGGAGGACCGTCAGACCCGTGAAATCCGCCAGAACCATGCTCTGGGCGGACTGGATCCGTGCGGTGATGGCCTCAACCTCGGCTATCTTTTCTGGATTTGCCATCAGGCAACTCTCCTTGCTATCTATCTGCCGGACCTAACATTCAGGCTCCGCGGCAGGAATCCTCCCGACTCCGCTTTCTAGGCGAAGCTGGCGCTGTCGATACGAATGGCGGGGGTCATCGTGCCGGAAACAAATACCGACCTGACGTAGGTCCCCTTCACCGCCGCGGGCTTGACGCGAACCAGTTCCTTGAACAGAACGGTCACGTTTTCAGTGAGCTCGGCCTCTCCAAAGGAGCGTTTTCCGACCGGGACATTGATGATACCGGCCTTGTCGACGCGGTATTCGATCCGTCCGGCCTTGGCTTCGTTCACGGCCTTGGCGATGTCCATGGTAACGGTGCCGACCTTGGGGTTGGGCATCAGCCCGCGGGGACCGAGGACGCGTCCCAGCCTGCCGAGCTCACCCATCATGTCGGGCGTGGCGATGATGACGTCGACGTCGGTCCAGCCGTCCTTGATCTTGGGCAGGTACTCGTCGGCGCCGACCATATCGGCTCCGGCGTCCTTGGCTTCCTGCTCCTTGGGGCCGCGTGTAATCACGAGCACCCGGACGGTTTTGCCGGTCCCATGGGGTAGCACCACGGTGCCACGGACCATCTGGTCGGCATGTTTGGGGTTGACGCCCAGTCGGACCGCCAGGTCCACCGTCTCATCGAATTTTGCCTTGGGGAAGGATCCCAGGATTTCGACGGCTTCGGAAATTGAATATTCCTTCTCCCGCTCGAAACTTTCCCGGGCCTTGTTGTAGGCTTTTCCGTGCTTCATCGTTTTGTTCTCCAATTGACTGTGATGGTTCGATCGGGTTCGGTCCGGCGGCGACTGCCGCTTTTCCACCCTTTTCTCCGGTGCCGGCCAATTCCCGCGGGAACCCGGCGCCGTGTTTTCCCAGTCTTCATCCGGAACGCTGCCGGAATCGGTCTAGACTACTTCCAGTCCCATGCTCCGCGCGGTGCCGGCGATGATGCGCATCGCGGCCTCGGGCGAACCGGCGTTCAAATCCTCCGCTTTCAATTCGGCGATCTCACGCAGTTGAGAGCGCTTGATCGAGCCGGCGGAGATCCTGCCGGGTTCCTGGCTTCCAGAATCCAGACCGATGGCCTTCTTGATCAGAACCGAGGCAGGGGGCGTCTTGGTGATGAAGCTGAAGCTTCGATCAGCGAAGACGGTGATCACAACAGGGATCACCAGACCCATCTGCTCTTTGGTCCGCTCATTGAAGGCGTTGCAGAATTCCATGATGTTCAGACCATGCTGACCAAGAGCAGGACCCACCGGAGGGGCGGGATTGGCCTGCCCGGCCTTGATCTGCAACTTGATCTGCGTCATGACTTTCTTTGCCATGTCGACTTTTCTCCTTCAACTGAGGGCCGGCTTCACCAGCGGTGTCCATCCATCGGCAGGGAGTCCAAACCTGCTTCCGGGTTTCAGCCGCGGATCGGCCTCATCTATGGGACATTTCGTTGCCGTCGAGAGGGACGGCCCCGAAAGCAGCATCAGATTCCAGACAAACCCGGTGCTGCAAAAAACAACGGCGAACTAAAGGGGCTTCACTTGCAGGAAGTCCAGTTCCACCGGCGTTTCCGAACCGAAAATCGAGATCATCACCTTGAGCTTTCCCTTGTCGGGATTGATCTCGTTGATCACGCCGGTCCACTCGGTGAACGGACCGTCCATGACCTGCACGCTGTCCCCCACCTCGTAGGGGATTTCCAGCGTTTCCCTGACATCGTCCGGGGCGGAGATGCGGCCGAGAATCCGGTCGACCTCTTCCCTGGTGATGGGCTGGGGCTTTTGTACGGTGCCCCCGATGAATCGGGTCACACCGGGAATGCTGTTGATGAAGTGCTGGGTCTCCTTGTTCATGATCATCTCGACCAGAATGTAGCTGGGGAAGAACTTGCGCTTCACCGTGGAGCGCTTGCCGTTCTTCATCTCCGTCACTTCCTGGGTCGCAACCAGCACCTCGCCGAAAAACTCTTCCTTGTGCTGCGTCTTGATGGCCGTCTCGATGTTGCGCTTGACCTTGTTCTCGTGTCCGGTATTGGCATGGATGACAAACCATTTCATCCGGCCCCGGCGCTCGATCTCGGCCTGCTCCTCGGGCGACAGCTGGATGTCCACCGCCTCCAGCAACTCGTCCTCTTCGGAGACCGGAGCGGCGGCGTCGGCGTCGGCAGCCGGTTCCGCGGCGGTCTCGGCAACCTCTTCGTCGAATTCCTCGTCGGGCAGATCGAAAAACAGGGATTCATCGCCCTCATCACCTGATTCGTCCCCGGATTCGTCCCCGGCCGCATCGGCGGCGGGAGCCTCTTCAGCGGCGGGAGCCTCATCGGCGGCAGGCTCATCCGTGGAAGATTCGTCCGTGGAAGTCTCATCCGTGGATTCGAGTTCCCGGGATTCCTCTTCCTCGCGTTCTTCCTTTTTTCCGTCAGATTCCAGCACGGCTGGCTCCCATCAGATCAGGCCCGTTAACAAGACGCAGATACACCCAGAAAACGGGACACCTGTCCCATCTCCAGGGCAATTCCGGAATTCGTATCCTGCATCCCCGGTCAGGCCAGGGATATAATCTGCTTGATCCCCAGATCGAGGACCTTGTCGATCGCGAACAGGAATACCGTGATGACGGTTACAGTCACCAGGACGACGATGGTCGACTCCTTGAGCTCGGCGACGCCGGGCCAGGAAACCCTCTTCATCTCCATGGCGGTTTCCCGCAGGTACTGGGTGAAACGCACAAGCATATTGCTTGGACCTTCCCGTCTGCGCCCGGCCTATCGTCCGACGAGTACCGTCAAACGACCACCGGGCTGAAATCGAAAATGGCAGGGGCAGCAGGGCTCGAACCCGCGACCCTCGGTTTTGGAGACCGATGCTCTACCAGCTGAGCTATACCCCTGCAAACCATGTCCCAAGCCTTGTCGAAAAATCAGCGCGTCTCTTTGTGATCCGTGTGCTTGTTGCACCTGGGGCAGTACTTCTTGAACTGCACCCGGTCCGGATGGAGGCGCTTGTTTTTCTTCGTCGTGTAGTTCCTCATCTTGCATTCGTTGCAACCGAGGGTAATGATGTCCCGCATGAGACCTGACTCCTGAATTCTCTATTCGTGAATCTTGGCAACCACGCCGGCGCCGACGGTGCGGCCGCCTTCGCGGATCGCGAACCGGAGGCCTTCCTCCATCGCGATCGGAGTGATCAG
>JBDLKA010000136.1:0-8048 GCA_039714075.1 Candidatus Krumholzibacteriota bacterium
GACTCAAACGCCAAACCTAACCCTTAAAAATCACCCCTCATCTCCCCGTTCCTTCTTCTTCCCAACCCGCAAAATCCGCGGCGCCAAAATCAAGGCCGCCCCGAACAACGCAAACGAAATCGCCAACGCCATCGGGTTTCCGGCCCGCAAATCCTCCCACAACAATTTCACCAGGCCGAACGCCAGCAGCGGATAAACCAGCCACCCCAATTCCACCAGATCCTTCCGCCGCCCGGCCACAGCCAACCCCAGCGCGGCCAGCGCCAGAACACCCGTACGAACCACGGCCACCGATGACGCCACCGCGTCGGGCGGGGTCCCGGCAACCATCTTCACCACCAGGACGATGGCCAGACTGGTAAACCCGACCAGACACAGGACGGCCACGAAAAACCGGGGCAGTCTGCGATACGGCGACATTTCCACCGAGCGGCTCGTCAGGGCCAGGATCCAGTAACATCCCGTCATGACCAGCAGGGCGACGAATCCCGATATGTCCACCCCGCGCCAGACGGACTCCGGCGACCCGAAGTAGCTGTCCAGGGCCGCGCCGACCAGGCCGGTCTGGAAACTCGCCAGGATCAGGTACACCGCGCTGTGGGCCCGCAACGTCACCCGGTCGAACCGGCCGCCCAGCACCGCGGTCACCAGACCCAGCGCGATCCAGCACCAGGCCAGCCAGGGACCTTCAGCCAGCGCCCGGCTGCCCAGGAACAGAAAGACCAGGGCCAGCGAGGCGAAATAGAAGAATCCCCGCCCCCGTCCGTGTCGTTGTCGAACCACCGTGAAGGCAACCGTATAATATCCCGCGGCGGCGGCCAGGGCCGTCCACCCCAGGACACCAGCCCCTATGCCACCCAGAGATCCGATGCGGATGGCCCCCAGAAATCCGATCACCAAAACCAGGGCCGACTGGACCACGTCGAACGCCTTAACCCCGCGCCCGCGCACCAGCGCCCGGTAGGTGAACATGCCCAGATAGAGTACGACCAACGCGATGGCCAGGGCCTGAACCACCGGCAGGGACAAGGTTTGTTTTCCCGATCCCACGGTGGGTGGGTTGGTGGCCAGCACCGTCAACCTGTAGATGACCAGGTTGGCGGCAAAGGCGGTCACCCATCGCTTGAAGTGCCACTTCTTGGCGTAGGCCATCAACATGGTCACCAGGCCCAGGACCAGAAGCAGGGCGGCGTAGAATTCCGCCGCTCCGGTCGCGAAACCGAGGGCCAGGATGGTGCCCATGATCGCCATGGAGTAGACCCACGACAAAACGCGCACGCTGCGGCGCCAGGCCGATCCCAGGGCGACCACACTGATGATCACCAGGACCAGCCCTCCGGCCGTCGGAGACAGAAGATTCAATACCTTGGTTGTTTCAAAAAGGAAGGGAAATGCCACCGCCGCGGCGGTGATGCCGATCACCGTGGCCCCGCCTTCATCGCCTTTGCCCGAAGCCCGGTCGGACAGGAATATCAAGGCCAGGGCGTAGACCAGGCCGACCACAAAACCCACCATCGGCGGAAGCGTTCCGGCATCGGTCAAAGCGCGCAGCAGAAAAGCCCCGCCCAGTATGACGATGGCCTGCCCCAACAGGAAAAACACCCGTGTCGCCGATGGCCGGGTGAACCCGAATTCCTCGACGGGCGTTTCTGCTGAGTAATCTTGCGGTGATTCGGCGGGGGCGGAAACAGCGGGGACGGACTCGGCTCTCTCCAGGGCGCCTACCCTCCATTCGAGGGACCGCACCGACTCCTGCAACTGCTCGATGGTTTCCGATAGATCGCGGAGCCGGTCGTCATTCATGGGGGATTCTCTTTCCGGTTGGGAATCACTGCTTCTTGGGAACAACCTCTCCTGTTTCGATGTCCACGGCATGCTTGATCAGCACCGTCATGATGAACAGGCCGACTCCCCAGATCCCCAGCGACACCATCACCTCGTTGGCCGACGGCAGATACTCCACGATCTCGCCCAGCGGCGTCGGGATGAAGCCGGGAAACACCAACCCCATGCCCTTTTCGATCCAGATCGCCACGATGAGAAACGCCAACGGAATGTTCCGCACCACGACCCCGCGGTTTTCGAACTTGCGCGACGCCAGGGCCAGCAGGCCCAGGACGTTCATGGTGATCGAGGTCCACATCCAGGGAACCAGCGAGTTGTAGCCGTGCAGCCCGAAGAACAGGTAGCGGGCGCTGGCCACGTGGACGCTGGCGGCGTAGAACTCGGTGAACACTTCGGAAATCAGCAGGAACACGTTGATCAACCCGGCGATCAGGACCACCATGCGCAGGAAACTGATCACCCGGTTGCCCATGGGGAACCGGGTCCAGCCCTTGACGATTTCCAGGACCAGGATGATGAAGGCCGGTCCCGCGCAGAACGCGCTGGCGATGAACCGGGGCGCCAGGATGGCCGCGTTCCAGAAGGGCCGCCCGGCCAGGCCGGTGTACAGGAACGCCGTCACCGTGTGGATGCTGATGGCCCACACGATCGAGATGTAGACGAAGGGCAGGTAGATCCACTGGACGGGCTCTTCGCCCTTGTACCGCTTGTAGAGCAGGTAACCCGGCACGTGCAGATTCAGCAGCAGGTAGCCGTTCAGGACCAGGACGTCCCAGGCCAGCATCGACAAGGGGAAGTTGAACTTTCCGAACGGCGGGATCATGTGCAGCATGCGGTCGGGCCGGCCCAGGTCCGCCACCACGAACAGCAGGCACATGACGATGGCCCCGATGGCGACCATCTCACCCAGCAGCACCCCGCCCTTCACTTCCTTGTTGTGGTACAGGTAGCCGGGAATGACCATCATCACCGCGGCCGCGGCCACCCCCACCAGGAAGGTGAAGTTGGCGATGTACACCCCCCACGAAACCTGGTCGGTCATGCCGGTTACGCCCAGGCCGTGCACGGTCTGCCGGTAATACGCGAAAACACCCATGCCGATCAGGACGGACAGGAAGCCCAGCCACAGGTAGTATCGTTTGCCGCCGCTGAACATGCCGCGCACCGATTTCACCACGAAACCCATATAGGTGCCCGGCCTGGCCTGGCCCTGCTCAATCGAAGAAGTAGTAGAAGCTCGGATCGGTCCCCACCTCCTCCTTCAATATGTAGATGCGTTTGGTGTCGATGATCCGGCGGATCACGCTGTCGGCATCCAGCAGATTCCCGAACTTGCGGCTACCGGTGGGGCAGATGTCGTGGCAGGCGGGATTCAGACCCTTGCGCACGCGGTTGATGCAGAAGGTGCACTTCTCCATCACGCCGTTGTAACGCGGACGGTTGCCCAGGAAGTGGGTGTCGGGGTTGATCTCCTCGGACGGCAGGCGGGGCTCGACCCAGTTGAACTTGCGCGCCCAGTAGGGGCAGGCCGCGGCGCAGTAGCGGCAGCCGATGCACCAGTTGTAGTCCACCACCACGATGCCGTCGGGCTCCTGCCAGGTCGCTTCCACCGGGCAGGCCTTAACGCAGGGAGCCTTGTTGCAGTGGTGGCACTGCACCGGCATGTAGTATTTGCCTTCGGCCGGCACCTCGTGATCGTAGTCGTGCACCGATTTTTCCAGATCCAGCGATCCCTTTTCCATCTCCAGCACGCGGATGTACTCGATCTGGTCCTTGCGCTCTTCGGTGCCCCGGTGCTGGTTGTTCTCCTCGACGCAGGCGTGCACGCACTTCCGGCAGCCGATGCATTTGGACAGGTTCAACGCGTAGGCGAATTTCACGCCCTGTTGGGGACCGTCGGCGACCACCGAAAAATCCTCGCGATCGTACTTTTCGTTGTATTCGCGGGTCAGACGGTCGAGGGTCTGCTGCATTTCCTCGTCGGTCAGCTCGTGGAAATGCTTCTGGAGGAAGGCGTCCAGGTTGAAGGCCTCGCTCTTGTCGGGCACCGCGATCGCGCCCGCGGTCACCGCCGATAGCAGCTTCACGAAACTGCGGCGGCTGACCTTGCCTTCCTTGATGCGCGCCTTTTTACTCAATGGGAGCCCTCCTCGTCCCCGTGCTCGACTTTCCGCCCGGGTATCCTGACAACCGGCCCCGCCAGCGGGGTCATGGGCTTGAATGACGGGTTGTGCGGCAGGTGGCACTCCACGCACAGCATGCGCATGGTGGTTTCCCCGTCGTCGCGGGACATGTCCCAGTAGCCGGTGGTCGAACCGTGGATACCCCGGTCCCAATCGCGCAGCGCCGGCCCGTGACACTCGCCGCACAGAAGATGGCTTTCGTTGAAGGTCAGCAGGTCGCCGTTCAACCTGACCAGCTTGTCCCGGTCTTCGTCGTCATGGCAGTCCAGGCACCACAGGTTGCCGCCGCCGTGCACCATCGTCCAGACCGAGTCCTCGGGGGTCAGGCCGTTGAACTCCATGTAGGTTTCGATCTGCACGTTGGCGCCGATCCGGACCAAGGTCTTGCCGATCAGATCCGTGCGGCCGCTGGTGCCGAGCAAATCCGCGATCGCCACCCGGTCGCCGAACGAAACCAGATGAACCCCGCCGTCCGCGTCCTCCCACTCCATGGGTTCGGCGTGTTCCTCTTCGAGGATGCGGGGGGTGGGGACGGATTCCTGGTCGCCGTGGCAATCCATGCAGGGGAAGAACCCGTGGTCGTCGGTCAGGACCTCGATGCGGTCCGAAATGACCTGTGCGGCAGCGGTTCCGGCCACGGCAAGCAGGCATAACAACGTCAGGAAGGAAGTCTTGAAGATCATGGCCAATTTCGGGATCGGGTGCAGGACCGTCCGAACTTTCCGGACACTTTCCGGACATTCCTGGTCCGGCTCTTGGTTGTGAAAACTTTATCGTAATACTAGGATTTCCACAAGTTAAAATAAGACATTGAGGTAGGAATTTAACCCCTCGGTCCTCCAGATGTGTTAAATTCCCTCAAAATCCCGTTTTGAGGCCCCAATAGGAAGCTCTTGAATTGACTGGAAATTGTACCCCTCCGCCGGCGGTGGCCTTCGTGGCCCGCTCGGGCACCGGCAAGACCACCCTGGTCGAATGGCTGATTGGTGAAATCCGGGCGCGGGGCTACCGGATCGGAGCTCTCAAACACGATGCGCACCGGTTCGAAATCGACCGCCCCGGCAAGGACAGCGCCCGCTTCACCGAGGCCGGCGCCGAGATCATGGTCCTGGTCTCGGACGACACCGTGGCCATGGTCCAGAAACCCGACCGGCCGCCAAAACTGGACAACCTGCTCCGATTATGGTTCAATGAGATGGATCTGGTCCTGGTCGAGGGTTACAAGACCAGCGACCTGCCCAAAATCGAGGTCCACCGGACAGCCCTGGGCAAACCCCTGCTTTGCCGGGGCGAAAGGAACGATCCGCATCTGCTGGCCGTGGCCAGCGACAATCCCGGCGGTTTGACCGTCGAACTCGATGTGCCCGTTCTCGATCTGGAAGACCCGGCGGCCGTCGCCGATTTTCTGTTGGAGTCCCTGTTGAAAAACCGTCCGACTCTCTGATATGTTGTAGAGGTCCGGATCGGTCCTACATTCGAATAGCTTGGATGACCGTTTTCCAAGCCCGGCTGCCTAATTCCCGGTGACAACCCCGGGGCACGGCGAAGGGCCGAAACGGCCGCACCGGAAACGGCGTGGTCAGCTCCCGTACTTGGAAGGAAAACATGTCCGTGGGCAAAGCCCGAAATCCCCTTGTCGATCCCCAGGGTCGCAAGCTGAACTATCTGCGTGTCGCGGTGACCGACCGGTGCAACCTGCGCTGCCGCTACTGCATGCCCGCCGAGGGTGTGAAGCAGGTCTCCCATGACGACATTCTGACCCTCGAAGAGACCCTGCGGATCTGCTCGCTTTTCGCCGAGATGGGCGTGGCCAAGATCCGGGTCACCGGCGGCGAACCCCTGGTGCGCAAGGGCGTCGTTCCCTTCATCCACTCCCTGGCCCAACTGCCGACCCGTCCCGAGGTCCTGCTGACCACCAACGGCCTGGTTCTCGAAGAGCATCTGGCAAAGCTCAAGGCCGCCGGCGTCCGGCGCATCAACATGAGCCTCGATTCCCTGAATGCGGAAACCTGGACCGAGATCACCCGTCGCAAGGGATTCGCCAAGGTCCGCTCGGCGGTGGACCGCGTGCTGGAAATGGGGCTGGGCCTCAAGATCAATGTGGTGGTCCTGCCGGGGCTGAACGACCACGAGATTTCCGATTTCGTGGAGCTGACGCGCAAGAACCCGCTGGCGGTGCGCTTCATCGAACCGATGCCCTTCGACGGCGCCGGTAAGGCCCTCGAAGACACCATCGACGGTCATGAAATCCTGGTGCGCCTGCGCGGGAAATACGAACTCAAACCCGTTCTCCAGCAGGCCGACGCGGTCGATAAACTTTTCAACGTCAGCGGCTTCAAGGGCACCGTCGGCATCATCGAGGGACACAGCCGCACTTTCTGCGCCACCTGCAGCCGGTTGCGCCTGGATTCGCGCGGCCGTCTGCGCACCTGTCTCTACGGCGCTCCGGGTGTCAATCTGCTGGAAATGGTCCGCGCCGGCCGGTCGGACGACGAGTTGGCCGCGGCTATCCGGACCGAAATCTCGTACCGCTTCAAGGACGGCAAGAAAGCCGAATTGGCCCATCACCTGGTGGGTCTGGAAAGCATGGCCAGCATCGGCGGCTGATTTACAAGGAGAGCTCATGGGCAGGATCGAAGCCATCTGCATTAGCCGGGAAAAAGGCACCGTGAAGGAAACCGTCACCGGCGCCGAACTGCGGGTTAAGCACGGTATCGTGGGCGACGCGCACGCCGGCGACTGGCACCGGCAGGTCTCCCTGCTGCCCAGTGAAAGCATTGCCAAGGTGCGCGACCTGATGCCGGAACTGGCCGACGGCGCGTTTGCCGAAAACCTGGTCACCTCGGGCATCGACCTGGGCCATGTCCGGATCGGCGACAAGGTTTCCATCGGCGACCATGTCCTTCTGGAGGTAACCCAGATCGGCAAGGAATGCCACCACGGGTGCGCCATCCGGCAGATCACCGGCGACTGCATCATGCCCCGCGAAGGAATCTTCTGCCGGGTGCTGCAGGGCGGAAACATTCAGGCCGGTTCATCGGCATCCCTCGAATCCTCCCTCTGATCCCATGGCGCCGGACTCCAAAACCGTGACCGCGGTCATCCTGGCCGGCGGCCGTTCGACCAGGTTCGGCAGCGACAAGGGTCTGGCCGAATGGCGGGGCCGCCGCCTGGTGGACCATGTCCTGGACCGCATCCCAGCCTTGTGTCGGGAAACGGTACTCGTCCTCCGCGAGGAACAGGACACCGGCGACTGGCGGAACGTCACCATCGTCCACGACGACCCCGCCCGCAATGAAGGACCCCTGCGCGGCGTGGTTCGCGGCCTGGCGGCCTGCTCCACCGAGTGGGCCTGGGTGCTGGCCTGCGACCAGCCCCTGGTGAGCCCGGAGTTGCTGCTGGACCTTTTGCGTTCCGCCACCGGCGAAGATCACGCCCTCATCCCCGAGTGGGAGGGTCGGCTGAAGCCTTTGACCGGCCTCTACTCCGTCCGTTCCGGCTTCCTGCTGGAGCAATGCAGCGACGCCGGCGAGCAGTCGCTCATCGGCGCCTTGAAGACGGTGGGTTACCGCGTGTTCCCGGAAGAGGATTGCCGCCGCAACGACCCCCGCGGCGGAGGATTCCTGAACATCAACCGGCCCGAACATCTTGCCCTGTTGGAAGGATTCGAAACTTGATCCCCTACGCCGACGCCCTGCGCATCGTGCTGGACAACATCCGGCCCCTGCCCGCGGAAACCTTGCCGGTGGCCAAATCTCTCGGCCGGTATCTGGCCCGGCCGGTCAAGGCCCCGGCCCATTCGCCGCGTTTCGAGCAATCGGCCATGGACGGTTACGCCGTACGCCTGGCCGACGTGAAGGGCGCGCGGCCCGGGCGCGCGGCGGTTCTGCAACTGGCCGACGAGCTGCCGGCCGGCGACCAGAGAACCATGGCCCTGAAATCCGGCCAAACGGTGAAGGTGTTCACGGGATCGCGCCTGCCCCGCGGAACCGAAGCGGTGGTCATGAAGGAATACGTCAC
>JBDLKA010000137.1:0-8029 GCA_039714075.1 Candidatus Krumholzibacteriota bacterium
CCTTTCCAATAGTCACATTGTGGCCGATTTGCACCAGGTTGTCGACCTTTGATCCCTGCCCCACAACCGTGCGCCCGGTGGTGGCCCGATCAACGCACGAACCGGCCCCGATTTCCACATCATCCTGGATTTCGACGATTCCCACCTGGGGAATCTTTCTGATGCTTTTTTTACCCGGCAGATACCCGAATCCGTCCGAACCCAGGATGACCCCCGCATGGATGATCACCCGGTCACCTATCAGGCAACCTTCCCGCACCGTGACGCGGGCATAGACCAGGCAATCGCTGCCGACGGTCACATCGTTGCCCAGGACCACATGGGCCCCCAGGCGGCTGCCGGCGCCAACCACGGTTCCCGGTCCGACCACGCAAAAGGGGCCGATGGCCGCCGCTCCGGAAACTTCGGCTGCGGGATCGATGACCGCCGTGGGATGAATCCCCGGCGGAAAAACCCGCTCGATATCCGCCTGGAACCGTTCCAGGAAAACCGCAAAAGCGCCGTACGGGTCCGCCAGTCGGATCGCCGGCAGGAGCACTTCCTGATCCGGCCCGACGAGAACCGCGGCAGCCCCCGAGTCCGCCAGGGCCTGGCCGAGATTCCGGCGGGCCAGGAAGGTCAGATCGCCCGGCCCCGCCTGCTCGATACCGGCGGCCCCGGTGATCAGCGGATCGTCTTGCCCGACCAGCTCACCGCCCAGGATCTCTGCGATTTCACTCAGTCGGAGCGGCTTCATGCACTTTTCCGTGTTATGCAACCGCCCCCCGCCTTCGTCGGCGAGGGGCTAAGCGCAGTTGTTAAAGCTGATTGCACAAATTTCACCACATGCTCATCCCCTGTCAACAAAAAACAGGGTCTTCAGTCGTCACCCCGCGCCAGGGCCGCGAGCACGTCATTGGTCAAATCATAATCGGCATCGATGTAAAGTACGGCCAGAGCTGCGGAATCGATGATTACGCCATAGTTCTTCTCGGTGCCGATCCTCTCGACGATGGTTTTGATCTGGTCCAAAATCGGGCTGATCTTGTCCTTGTATTCGGCCTCGGCCCGCTGATCGATACCCTCGCGGAATTCGAAGTATTCGGCCCTTCTTTTCTCGAAGGCCTGCACCTTGGTGGCCAGGGCGTCTTCACCCAGCAGCATCTTCTGGCTTTCGATTTCCTCGGCCATGGCGGTCAGTTCCTTTTCCTTGTCCGCCACTTCCAATTCCAGCTCGCGCAGGTATTTCTGGTACTGCTCCTGGGCGTCGCGGGCTGCTTCGTATTCCTCGGCGATTCTCTGGGAATCCACCACCGCCAGGGGGATGTCATCGGCTGCCAGGACGGACCCGCAGGTGGCCGCCATTCCCATGGCCACCAGGACGAACATGGCCGCAAGCCGAGGTAGCATCTTGAAATTCATCATTTTAGTCCTCCGACTTCCCGGGAAGTCAGTTTGGGGCCGCTTTCCAGGGGGACCATTCCCCGCTAGAAGATACTGCCGATGGTGAAGTGGGGCTCCCAACGCGGTCCCCCCAGCCTGTCGAATCCGTAGCCGTAGTCGAAGCCGATGGTTCCCATCATGGGCACTTCGACCCGGATGCCGAAACCGGCGCCCTTTCTGAGATGCGAAATATCCGCTTCGCTGAAACTGTTCCACACATCTCCCATATCCAGAAAAGACAGCAACTGGATGGCCTTGGTCAAGGGATACAGCACCTCGGTATTGAAGATGCTGAAAAACCGGCCGCCGATGAAACTGGGATTACCCCGCGGCACGACTTCCAGATCCTTGTAACCCCGCAGGGGGAACCTTCGGTTCCCGCCCAGGCGGTATCTTTCCCAGTCCGGTACGTCGTCCGGGGAATTCAAACCGTGCAGAAGTCCGAAGAAACCCCTCAAATGAAGGACAAACCCGCCCGGCAGACCCTGGTAATAGGAATGGGACATCATGTGTTCCTGGAACTCGATTTCCCCTCCTAGCGGGCCGCCGGCCCACTCCAGGCTGTACATGGATTTTGAACCTGACGTGGGGAAAAACGGGCTGTCCGTCGAATTCCTGTTGAAGGTCATCCTGATGCTGCTCTTCAGCTGGGGCCATTCGATCTGGTCCAACCTCTGCCAGGGCAGGTCGCTGGACCCGAGGGACTCCTCCAGGTCATTCAGGAACTTGACGTAACCGGGGCTGAAATTGCTCAACCGGGTCTGGGACAATTCGTACCGCAGACCGACCCGGCTGTAGCGCGTCCCGGGGATCCGTCGGCCGAGACGGGCGCTGAAGCCGCGGATCCGGCTTTCGTAGAAATCATCGAAATTGTACTGGTAACGGTCGAAGATATCGGCCCCGACCAGGGTGGGCGTCCCCATGAACCAGGGTTCGGTGAAGCTGATGTCCACGTACCGCTGACGGGAACCGAACTGCCAGGTAACGCCCAGGTTCTGGCCCTTGCCCTGGAAGTTGGTCTCAGCCACCTGGATGAAGCCGCTCGCCGAGGTCTCGGCGCTGTAGGCCATGCCGAACATGAACTGTCCGGTCTGCTTCTCCTTGACCTTCAGGATCATGTCCACATCGCCGTTGGCCACGGGCCGGATGTCGGGTTGGACGTCCTCGAAGAACCCGGTCTGGAAGATGTCTCGCATGGTGGCCTGGATGCGGGTATTGCTGAAAGTGTCGCCCGGGAAGGTTCTCATCTCCCGGATGATGACCTTGTCGTAGGTTTTCGTGTTCCCGCTGATCTGGATGTCGTGGATCTTGGCGGGCTGGCCTTCGATGAAGGTGAAACTGACGTTGACCGTCTGGTCCACGATCTCCCGCTGGGGTTCGACCGTGATGTAGATATAGCCCCGGTCGGCGTAAATCTGCTGGAGGTTACCCAGGGTCTCCAGGTAGATGTCTTCCTTGAACACATTTCCCTTGTCCAGCCAGATGATGTCCGCGATGACCAGATCGTCGAATACGGTGTTCCCCTGCCAGTCGATGTCCCCGATGTAGTAGCGAGGACCCTCCTCGAGGTGGATGACCAGGTCCAGCTTTTCCTTGTCCTCACGGAAATTCATTTCCACATCGGTCACGGCGGCATCGAGAAAACCCTCGTTCCGGCAGTAGGTGACGATCCTTTCGCGGTCCGCCTCGAACTGCTGTTTCTTGAAGGTGCCGCTGCGCAGGAAGCCCTTGGTGCCCTGTTCCATGGCATCCCGCAGGTCATCCTCCTCCAGAACCGACTGCCCCTTGAAGGTGATGGTCTGGACCTTGACCTTCTGGCCCTCCACGACCGTGATCACCATGTCTTCCATGTTGTTGGCGTCGACCACGGTGGAATCCGTGTTGATCGCCACATTGTAGTAGCCCTTCTCATAATACAGGTCCCGCAGGGGCTTCAACTCGCGCCGCGTGACCGCCGGATTGGCGAACTGGCCCACATGCACCGGAAAGGCTTCCCGCAGGTCCTTGTCCTTGACCTTCTTGTTGCCCTGGAAGCGGATGGTGCGGATGCGGGGGAATTCCTCGAGGTTGATGATGAGCTTCACCCCCTCGGGGGTGTCCTGGCGGTAGATGAAGACATCGGAAAATTTCCGGGTTTGAAACAGATTGAGAATTCCCGCGGAAACGAGATCACGGGAATACGGCACGCCGGCCTTGATGCCCGACCAGGCCAGCACCTGGCGGGACCCCACGGTCAGGGCGCCCACGACCTCGATTTCACTGATGGTGGGTTGTCCGGTGCTCTGGCCGTGGGCATTGTCACCAATGCCCACGGCCAGAACAACAGACAGCAGAAGCACAAGGCGTCTCATATGTGGAAACGAACTCCCCCGTAATCGGGTCAGGGTGGAAAACCGCGGCATTCTAGCACCGGGGCCATGGGGCTTCAACGTCAAACAGTGACATCATGCAGGGGTAGGGCCGGGTCCGGTCGCGCCGGATTGTTCATCCTACCCGCCTCCTTGCGGGATGTTCCCGGACAGAAGGTAAAACGCAGTCGGCAACGCCAAAATAGGAAAACCGGAGGGATTAGGGAAGTTCCGAATGGTTTTATTGGAAAAAGAAAAAGGCCGGAACCCCGTGGAGTTCCGGCCCGTTGCCGCCAGGCGGACCCGGAGACCTTTCTCAGGTGGCCGTCAGGTCTTGACCTCTTCCTTCGGATCGGTCTTGAAGGAGAGTTTGTCCCCGCGAACCCCGATCACCAGCTTGCTTTTGCTGGTCACCTCGCCCCGCAGCAGCTTCTCGCTGAGCGGATCCTCCACGTGCTTCTGGATGGCCCTGCGCAAGGGCCGGGCTCCCATGGCCGGGTCATAACCCACTTCGCAGAGGAATTCCTTGCAGGCCTTGGTGAAATCGAAGGATATCTCCAGGTTGCGCAGGCGATCGCTGACGTCGTTCAGAAGGATCTCAACGATCAGGGACATATCGTCTTTGCCCAGCGAGTTGAAGGTGATGATCTCATCGATCCGGTTCAGGAATTCCGGGCTGAAGGTCTTGCGCAGATCCATGTCGATATTCGACTGGACCCTTTGCTGGGAATGGTCCTTTTCATCGGACCCGAACCCGACCCCCCTGATGCCGTGGGTCTTGCGGCTACCGACGTTGCTGGTCATGATCACGACGGCGTTCCGGAAATCAACCGTTCGGCCGAAGCTGTCGGTCAGCTGGCCGTCGTCCAGGACCTGGAGCAGAATGTTGTACACGTCCGGGTGAGCCTTTTCCATCTCGTCCAACAGGATCACGGAATAGGGTTTACGCCGCACCTTTTCGGTCAGCAGGCCGCCCTCGTCGTAGCCGACATACCCCGGAGGGGCGCCGACCAGACGGCTCACGGAATGCTTTTCCATGTATTCGGACATGTCCACGCGGATCAGCGAGGTCTGGTCCCCGAACAGGAATTCGGTCAGACGCCGCGCCACTTCCGTCTTCCCCACGCCGCTGGGCCCGAGAAAAACGAAGGAGCCGATGGGCCGGCGCGGATCCCGCAGCCCGGCACGGTTGCGGCGAATCGCCTTGGACACGGCGGTAATCGCCTCGTCCTGACCGATAACCCATTTACCCAATTCCTCCTCCATCCGGAGCAATTTCTGGGTTTCTTCCTCTTCGACCTCGGACACCGGGATACCGGTAATGGACGCGATCACACTGCAAACGAGCTTGACGTCCACCACGGTCTGAGGCTCCGCCTGTTCCGAAGTCCAGTTTTGCTTGAGAGTCTGAAGTTCCTTTTTGAGGGCCTTTTCCTCATCCCGGAAAGCGGCGGCCTTCTCGAACTCCTGAGCGGCGATGGAAGCTTCCTTTTCCGTGATGATCTCTTCGATCTTCTTTTCCAGTTCACGCAGATCCGGAGGAACCACGGTCATGCTCAGGCGGGCGCGGCTGCCGGCCTCGTCGATGATGTCGATGGCCTTGTCGGGAAGAGCGCGCCCGGTGATGTACCGATTGGACAGCCAGACGGTGGCCCGGATGGCGTCGTCCTCGTATTTCACCCGGTGGTGGGATTCGTACTTGTCCCGCAGGCCGAACAGGATCTCGGTGGTTTCATCTTCGGTGGGCGGATTGACCATCACAGGCTGGAAGCGCCTTTCCAGGGCGCCGTCCTTTTCGATGAACTTGCGGTACTCATCCATGGTCGTCGCTCCGACACACTGGATCTCGCCCCGGCTCAAGGCCGGTTTGAGCATGTTGGAGGCATCGATGGCGCCCTCGGCCCCGCCGGCCCCCACGATGGTATGCAATTCATCTATGAACAGGATGACGTCGGGGTTTTCCCTGATTTCGGCCATGATCTGCTTGAGGCGTTCCTCGAACTGCCCGCGATACTTGGTGCCGGCCACCACGCTCGCCAGGTCGAGGGTGACGATCTCTTTTTCACGCAGGAGGGCGGGGACGTTGCCTTCGACGATCTTGCTGGCGAAACCCTCGACGATGGCGGTCTTGCCCACGCCCGGCTCGCCGATCAGGACCGGATTGTTCTTCTTGCGCCGGCTGAGGATCTGGATGCAGCGGTCGATCTCCGCACTGCGTCCGATGGTGGGATCCAGTTTCCCTTCACGGGCCATGTCGGTCATGTTGCGGCCGAACTGCTCCAGAACCGAATTCTCTTTTTTCTTGGCCTGTTTCCGCTTGCGGGCTCCGGCGGCCTTGCCGAAGGGTTCCCCGCCACCGAGGGACTTCATGACCTCGCGCTTGACGACCTCGTGGTCGGCACCCAGATCGTTCAGGACCCGGGCGGCCACCCCTTCGCCTTCCCTGATCAGGGCCAGCAGCAGATGCTCGGTGCCCACGTAGTTGTGGTTGTGGAGCCGCGCCTCGTCGATGCTCAGTTCGAGGACTTTCTTGGCCCGGGGCGTGAATGGGATTTCCCCGATGCTCACCGGACCCATGGGCGCGTTCACCGAATCCTCGACGGCCTTCTGGATTCTTTCGAAATCGATGTTCATGCGGCGCAGGACGTTGGCGGCCACGCCCTCGCCCTCCCTGATGACTCCCAGCAGGAGATGTTCCGTTCCGATGTAGTCGTGTTGCAGGCGTCCGGCCTCGTCACGGGCGAGGAAAAGAACTTTGCGGACTCTCTGGGTAAAGCGGTCGTTCATGCGGTGGCGCCTCCGTTCGCGGAACGCGGGTTGCTTAGCCGTAAATTGCCATCCGTGCCTGGGACGATTCTGGACTGGATTCCGGACAAGCTTCCGGATATCGGGTCAAGCACGGACCGCAACCCATGAAAAAAATATACTGGAGCCTCGTATCCGACGCTAGCAGAGCTTCGGAAACCTGCACCAAGCCGCCCGGGTCCCGAGCGGGCTTCTCCTAGGTTTTCGCCTCCCGAGAGGAAAACTTTACCCTTGATTAGGGTGAGGAATCGGATGGATGTTATTCTGCGGCAAACACTTCCCGCAACATGGCGGCCCGGGCGGCGGTTTTTTCCCGGCCCGCCAGAGCCTGTCCGGCAGCCAGTTCCAGATGGGCGGTCTGAAGCTGGACCAGAACCCTGTTCAAAAGGCCCGGGTCCACGGGCTCCAAAAGGCCCAGGCCCGTCCCCAGCCTGATGCTGGACAGGTGATCATATGTTTCCTGGGCTGTGATCAGGCGGGCGTTGCGGACGGCGGCCAGACTGCGGTGGGCCATATCCTCGATACCCAGGGGATCACGGGCATACAGCTGATCCCGGGCGGATCGTTCGTAGGTGAGGATCTTGCCCACATGGATCCGGAAGTCATCGGCGATTTCCATCTCGTCCCGACCCAGGGTGATCAGGTTGGAAATCCGGAAAAGGGCTCCGCGAACCGTGTTTCCGCCCCCGGAAAGGCCCTGGACCGAAAACTGGAGCTGCCGCAGGGCATTGAGGACCTTGTCGATTTCCCCCGCCAGAACCAGGCCGGGCAGGTGAATGAGCGCCGACAGGTCCAGCCCGGTGCCCACATCCACCGGGCTGGCGGTCAAGTAGCCCAGGTCCTCGGCAAAGGCGGGCTCGATCGCGTCGTCGAGATGGTCGTCCACCTGAAGGACGTCGGCCAGGGCACCGGCGGGATCGAAACCGGCGCGATAGGCGACCAGGCGAACATGATCCTTTTCATTGATCATCCCCGACAGGGCGAGATCCCCGGAAAGAACCAGACCCCGGTGTTGAGGATTTTTAACGAGGGCGCGGCTGGCCAGGCTCATTTCCCTCAGGGCCGCGTGCATGGTGGGGTTCAATTCCGCCATGTCCAGCAGCCAGCCGTCGGCAAAGGCGGGAAATCCCGGCAGACGACGGGCGAGATCCCCGTAGATGGTGCCCAATTCCACCTCTGAAGCGTGGTGAGGAAAGGGAAAGGCCCTCAGGTTCCTGGCCAGGCGGGCGCGTGTCGAAACAACGATATCACCGGCCGTGCCGCGGGCATCCAGCCATGCCGCCTGCCGCTCCTGGAAGTCCTCGAAAAAGGGAATCATGGTCAGGACTCCCCTTCCGTGGAACCGCCGGCTTCCAGGCGGTGGATTTCATCCCGCAGGCGGGCGGCCTTTTCGAAATCCTCGGCGGCGATGGCCTTTTCCAGGGCCACCCGGGCGCGGCCGAGGGCTCCCGAAA
>JBDLKA010000138.1:0-8020 GCA_039714075.1 Candidatus Krumholzibacteriota bacterium
ACGTCGCTCGATACGATGGGCTCGGTGGTGTAACCCAGCAGGCCCTTGTACCTGCCTTCGGCCGCTTCGGCGAAGATGGCGTTGTACTGTTCGGCGGTAAGCGGTTTATCCAGTTCCACGACCAGGTCGAGGTTGGACCCCGCGGGCACCGGTACGTTCAGGGCGATGCCGTTGACCTTGCCCTCCAGTTCGGGCATCAGCTTCATCACCGCACTGGCGGCCCAGCTGGAGTTGGGGATGATGTTCTGCGCCGCCGACCGGCTCCACCGCAGGTCGGCGCTGGCGCTGTCGCTCAGCTGCTGGTCGCTGGTATAGGCGTGCACGGTGGTCATGGTGGCCCTTTTCAGGCCGACCTCTTCGTTCAGGACCTTCAGGACCAGGGCCAGGGCGTGGCAGCTGCTGCTGCCGTTGGAGACGATCTTGTCGTCGGCCGTCAATTCGTGGTCGTTGACCCCGTTGATGACCATCTGGTCGATTTCACCGACCGAAGGCGTGGACAGCAGCACAGCCTTGGCGCCGGCTTCGAGATGTCGCTCCAGCACCCGGCGGGTGCGGAACTGACCGGTGGCTTCGACCACGATGTCGGCTCCCAGCACGTCCCAGGGCACTTCGCCCGGGCGGGTGCCGTGGACCACGCGGGTGCGCTGCCGTTCGGTCACCAGGGTGTGTCCGTCCTGCTCGAGTTCTCCCTCGAACAGACCTTCCACCGTGGTGTGTTTGGTCAGGTAGGCCAGGGTTTCGGCGTCGGCGACATCACTGACCGCAGCGAATGTCACCTCGGGATCGTCGTGGGCGATGCGGAACATGTTCCGCCCCAGGCGTCCGAATCCCATGATTCCCAGTTTCAAGGACATGATTTACTTCCTCTGGGTTAAAGATGCGTTGATCTCATGATGATAGACACGAGTGGGATTATCCTCAACTCGTTTGAGGGATTTAATTCTGTTTTACGAAAAATTCACCCAGGGCGATCCCGGCGGTCAATCCAGAAAGCCATCGATGGTGCCGAGGGTCAGGTAAAAGGAGTCGTGGCCGTCCTCGGACCGTCCGTAGGTCGCAGCCAGGGGACCCAGGTTGGTCCGGGCCACCAGGGAAACCAGGCCGCCGAAAAGCAGATCGTCCCAGCGGGCTTCATCATAGTAGCGCCAGGCGTTGCCCGTTTCCAGCTGAACACCCAGGTAATACGAATTCGAAAAGGGGCTCAAGCTGCCCGCGAACTGATGGTACCACGCGACCTTGGCCAAGCCGTACGCCGAGCCGCGGAACTGGTCCTTGGCGTAACCCGACAACCGGCTCAGGCCGCCCAGGGTAAACATGGCGAACTCGGGCAGGTTGGTTTTCATGGCCGTTCCACCCTCAAGAGCGGCATAGAGGGTGTGGGTACCGAAAGTGTGGGCGCCCGCCAGTCCCCCGTTCAGTTTGGCGAAATCCAGGCCGGAACCGAATTCCGGTCTTTTTTGGGATACCTGAACCAGTGCTTCGAAACCATGCCGTGGGAGAATCGCCAGATCGAACATGTCAAAGACCAGTTGGGCAGAATAGCCGCCCCCGGCCCCTTTGAATTCAGTCAGGCTGAGACCGGTCTTGTCCCTGGCATCCAGGTGACCGTATTCCAGGCCGGCCCGGAATTCCCCGAAATGACCGAGCCGGATCCCGAGTTCTGGTTTGATGCTGAATTCGGTGGTCTTGTACTCCCCCCAGTGCCGGGACTGGAAATACCAGTCCTTGATGTCCATTTCGGCGTTGCCTGTCAGGGCGAAGAACGGAATCCGTCTCCAGGTCAGGGGCTGGTAGTATTCCGATTTCACGAGGGAATTTTTTCCCAGCTGGACGTCGGTCCGCAGCTCCGCGCCGAAACGATTCATCTCCAGGCGGGTCCAGCGCATGCGTGCTTCGATATCACTTTTGCCGCCTTCACCGCCTTCGTAGGACACCCCGAAATTGATGATGTTGGGGGAGTGATATTTCTCGATGGTATTGATGACCAGAACCAACTCATCGCCCACCTGCTCCAACTCGAAATCAACCAGCTCGAACACCCCGAAGTCGTAGAGGTCAGCCAGATCGTTTTTCAACAGGTCGAGATCAAGCTCCTGACCTATCTGCTGGCGGATGTTGCGGAGAATGGCCTTGTCGTGCACCCGCGTATGATTGACCAGGACGATGTCGCCGATGATCAACTCCCCGATTTCCTGCGGGGCGTGGGCTTCGAGATGGGCTCGGTAGGCAGCGGGGTTTACCGACAGGGCCTCGAGCTGGTCGGCCACCGCCTCGGCCGCGCGCCGGCCGGGTGCGAGGGTTTCAGCCACACGTTTGAATTCCCGAGAGGAAATGCCCGTCAGATCGGGCTGGATGATGATGTCGGCCGCGAGCAATTGGGGATCAACATTTTGCCGCGCCCCGATGATTGCCGCCTGGGCGGTGACGCCCATGAGAGTCTTGATGTTTTCCGGCGGTGTGTTCTCGGGCAGGGCTCCGACATCCACCGCGATGACGATGTCCGCCCCCATGGCGCGAACCACGTCCACGGGCAGATTGCGGGCCAGGAAACCGTCAACCAGCTTCATCCCGCCCCAGTCCACCGGTGGGAAGACACCGGGAATACTCATGCTGGCGCGCACGGCCTTGATCAGGTTGCCCTTGTCAGGTACGAACATCTCGCCGGTCTGCAGGTTGGTGGTCACGGCGCGGTAGGGATAAGGCAATTCGTCGAAACCGTGGTGCCCTGACAGGTAGAGGGCCGGGCTGCGGAAGGCGAAAGCCAGCTTCTGGCCGGCGACCACTCCCGACGACATGACGATCCCGTTTCTCCAGCCCCATTCCACGGGAATGAAGGCGGCCGAATCGTCCTGCTTGCGGCGGAGTATACGCTGGGTGCGTTCCGGTCGATCGGAAAACAAATCGTCCCAGTCGACTCCGACCACGATGGATTCGATCTCTTCGGGCTGCATGCCGATCGCATACAAAGCCCCCACGATGGATCCCATGCTGGTGCCGGCCACATAGTCGATCGGCACGTTCATTTCCTTCAAAATCTGCAGGACGCCGATATGGGCGGCGCCGCGGGCTCCGCCGCCGCCGAGGCAGAGGCCTATCCGTGGCCGGTCGGCTGTTTGGTCTTCGGCAGCCGTTTCCTCGGCCCCGGCCAAATCGATGGGAATGGACGCCAGGAGAATTCCCAGGATGAATACGGGGATAAGCGCCAGGTGGGGGTGTCCGATCCTGCCTTGGTCCATGGTCAATTTCCGATCCGGTAAACCCCGGGAATTAATGGTTTGATTTGAGGCCGAATGAGGAGGATTGTAGAGTGATCGACTCCCGATCGAAAGGAATTATTCCCGGATTGGAAAAATGGTAATTCCCCGCCGATTTTTGGGAAAATATGATATAATGTAAGGCAACAGGAAATGTCCGTAAGGGCATGGTCGCCAAGGTCTCTTGGCGTGAAACGGAGATTCGGAAAGATGATTTCCAGGCAAAACAAATCAGGGCGGGACCAGGCCAAAACCACTCTTTTGGTTCTGTCCATACACCTGATATTGGCTTCGGGCCTGGTTTTGCCGGGCACTGGGCTTGCCGCCCAGTCCCATGTCCTGCCCATCGAAGTGGATTCATCCCTGGCGGCCCGCCTCGACCATCCGGTGGACGCCCCGGTGGACCTGACCTCTTACATGACCCTGGTGGGCGGGTCCCTGGACCTGGGCACCCTGCAGGTCGCCGAAGTCGATTCCTCCGGCACGCCCCTCGACCCCGGGGTCCTGTTCCAGTTCGATCCCGATCCCGGATTCGATCCCGCGCTCCAGGCATCGGGCACCCTGGTTTTCGTCATGGACGGCGTCACCCCGGCGGTGACCACCCGCTACTACCAGCTTTGGTTCGATGTGATCGGGGCCTGCGGCGATTGCCCCTCGCCCCCTGCGGTGCCCGTGCCGGTGACCGTCGACAGCCTGACCTACGAAAACCAGCTGACCTACGTGGTCGATACCCCGCGAGCGGTCTACAAATACCACACCGAGGGCGCGGGTCTGGCCAGCATGATCGACAACGACAGCCAGGACTGGATTGCGTTTCACGATATCGCCGGCAGCAAGTCGGCCGGCGAGTACCGGGGTCTGCCCAATCTGGTGTTCCAGTCGGGCCAGTTGGAGAACAGCTTCTTTCATCCCGGCTTCACCAACGCGCACAGCAATATCGTCAACTCGGGACCCCTGAAGGTGACGGTTTTTTCCGAGACCGACGTTCCCGGTAACCTTTGGCAGGTTCTGTGGGAGTTCTATCCCACTTTCGCCCGCATCACCGTGCAGACGGTGGGAACCTCCAACGGGGGCGATTACTGGTTCCTGTACGAAGGCGTCGTGGGCGGCCTCATGGATGCCGGCGACGAGGTCATCCGTTCCTCGGGTCCCCAGACCAGCGCCTTCGATTACGCCTTCAGTTGGGAAGAGGTCCTGCCGGTTCCCTCCTGGGTCTACTTCCGCGATTTGAGTGCTCCGCGGATTCTCTACCTGTCGGACGACATGGGGGACGCCGACGAAGACTCCTACCGCCCCCAGGGCCAGACCAGCGGGTCCACCCCCGAAATGACGGTTTTCGGTTTCGGCAGGGTTCTCAATACCTCGCCCGACAAACTAGTTCCCCGCATGTCGGGGGCGGGCCGGACCTTCACCTTCGGCTTCGGCGAGGATTACACCGCCGCCGGCGGGGCCATCGCCGCCGCTTCGAAACCGTTGACCATCGTCGTGGGCAACCCCTACGGCGGCCCGAGTCCGGTGGGCGATGACGGCGTCCCGGGTGCCGCGATTCTGCAACAGAATTTTCCCAACCCGTTCAATCCCCGGACGGTGATCAGTTTCTCCCTGCCGGTTTCCTCACGCGTGCGCCTGGATATTCTGGACCTCCGGGGCCGCATGGTGGCCAACCTGGTGGACGGGGTCATGGCCCCAGGTTCCCATTCGGTCACGTTCGACGGCAAGGATCTTCCCAGCGGGATATACATTTCCCGTCTGACCACCGGCCAGGGATCCCGCGAACGCAAGATGACGCTGCTCCGCTGATCCTGCCGGTGCCTGCGTAGTGGTCGGATTCCCCGAATTTGAATAACGTATGTGAAGTTCCGCCATGTCAGGGGATCTTCCCGCGGCCAGTCCTCCCTTCGGTGCGCCAGCAACAAGACCAGCGGTTGTGATGCCTCTGCGAATTTCGTCCCGGCGGATGGGAGTAACGAGGGGAGTAGAGGCATGACTCGATCGTTAAGATTCCTGTTGATGGCCCTGGTTCTGGCTGCGGCCGTTTTTCTTTTGGGAGCGGGCGAGGCTCGGGGCCAGGGTACGCCGGATGCCGCGAGCAGCCAGGCCGTCCTGATGCCCGTGGGATCGCCGCCGGTTTCCATGTTCCTGGTTCCCAACGGCACGGGGACGCAATTGGCCGGTTGCTACGCCTTCGGTGGAGTAATCACCAACGTGTACATCCTGGTCACCTTGAATGACGTCACGGGCCTGCCGGTCCCCATGGTCCCGGCCACCGATGTCCGGATCGAGGAGTTGCAGTCGCCCCTGGCCT
Organism: Candidatus Krumholzibacteriota bacterium; assembly: GCA_039714075.1. Classification (GTDB taxonomy): domain Bacteria; phylum Krumholzibacteriota; class Krumholzibacteriia; order LZORAL124-64-63; family LZORAL124-64-63; genus JAGLCY01. The sequence continues at coordinate 5,560 of JBDLKA010000138.1, forward strand.
GGTGCGCCAATTCCTGGTATCCGCCGCCCGCCCATGCGCCCAACCTGGCCGACGGGCCGAGCAATGCCGCGGGACAGACCCGATTCTCCCTGGCGTACCACGGAGGCGGGTGGGTCCAGGGCCCGACCTTGATCTGGGTGCTGGAGGTCACCGGTGCCTGGATGCCCATTCCCACGCCGGTCACCGTGTCCTACAACAGTCCGGACATCAACGGGGACCTGGCCGTCAATCTCACGGATGTCGGTTTGTTCGCGATGGATTTCTTTTCGGCCGTGTACAATTACCGGTCGGATTTCAATTTCGACGGGGCCATCAACCTGACGGATCTGTCCATGCTCGCGCCGAACATCGGGGTGACCTGTCCCTGATCAGGCTGCTGGTTCGGCCGGAAGCCGCGCGGTCAGTCCGCGTCCCGCGCGCAGCGAAAGCCGACGTTGAAGTCCCGCCAGCCACCGGGCAGGGCGTTGCGGACGTGGACCATGTTGCAGCCCTTGCCCGAGAACCAGCCGCCGCCCTTGATCACCCGCCACCGGGTTTTTTCCGGTCCCTGGGGATTTTCCACCGGACTGTGGGAGAAGTAGTCTTCGGCGTAGTAATCGGCTACCCATTCGCGCACGTTGCCCACCATGTCGTACAGGCCGTAGCCGTTGGGTGGGAAGGATGCCACCGCCACGGGCCCATCCAGTTTGGCTGATTTGGTATTGGCGCCGGTGTCGCTCAGGGTGTCGGCGGTGTCGTAGCCCAGGTTTTCCAGCCCGCCGCGGGCGGCGTATTCCCACTCGGCCTCGGTGGGCAGGCGCCGGCCCACCCATTCGGCGTATTTGCGGGCGTCGGATTGGCTGACCCCGATCACGGGATGGTCGGGGTAATCCAGGGAGCAGCGGAAGCGATCCAGTCCCCAGAACACGGGCAGTTTTCGGTCCGTCGCCACGCAAAAGGCGTGGTACTGGGCGTTGGTGACCTCGTGCTTGTCGATATGGAAAGCGTCCAGTTTGACCTGGTGGGGCGTCAGTTCATCGCTGCTGTCGGCCCGGCCCATGGTGAATTCACCGGCGGGCACAAGCACCTGTTCGGTGGGTTCGACCGCGGGAGTTTCGGCCGCGGGAGAATCGACCGCCTGGGCCAAGGCACCGACCAGCATCAGGGTTCCCGACAACACGATGACAGCTGCTTTCATGGTCCATCCTCCGGAATAAAGGTATTCACGCCCCGCGGCCATGGTAAAAAACCGCCACCGGGACGGCAACCGGGTAATACAACGGCAGGGAAGGTGGGGTTCCCTGCCGTCCGGTCTCACTGGGGGCGGCCTATTTCCTGCTGATATCGCCCATCCCGCTGACCTTGGTCTTCTGATGTTCCGGATCGCCCCAGTAGTCGATGTTGCCGACTCCCGAAACCCGGCCTTCGAAGCTTTCGGAAGCGAAGACCTTGGCCTCGCCGGCGCCCGACACCGAAATCTTGACGACCTTGGCCTTCAGGTCGCGGGTGTCGATATCGCCCGCACCGGAAACACTGATGTCCAGCTTGTCCACGGTGCCGTCCATATCCAGTTCGGCGGCGCCGCTCACGTCGAAGCTGAAGGAATCACCGTGAAAATCCCGGATTCCGACATCCGCCGCGCCATGGATATCCATGGCGTCCAGCTTGCGGACCACGATTTCCACCCGGCAGTCGCCGTCCGGATTGCAACTCTTGTCCCAGCCGATTTCCAGCGTGCCGCCGTGGACTTCCGCTTCCAGGTTGTCCCAGAGGTTGTCGTCGATGGTCATGACGACTTTCTGCTTGTCGCCCAGGGTGATGTCCAGGTCGAAGGCGCCGCCGACGTCGATGGCGTGGAAATCTTTCAGGTCGAGGGTCCGGGTCTCCATGTCGCCGGAACCCTTGATGTTGTTTTTCCCGAAGGAAAAGGCGGCCGCCTGGCCGGCGACGAGCAACAGTGCCACCGCAACGAGGGTGGTCGTCAGGGAATATCTTGAACGCATCATCATCCTCCGGGATGGGGAAAAAACGGGGGTTTGATTTATGACGAGTCCCGGGGGGAAAAGGTTTGAAATTATTTGGATGGATTCTCGGAAAAGCTGGGTTGGTCAGATACGAAAGGGAGTAATTGAATATAAATTATCGAAAACCATCATAATTGGCAACTAATTGAAAATATATGGAATTATCCTAATAAAAACTTGTTTTTTCGCTATTTGTTCGTATATTGATAGCACCTCCCATGCACCCAACCCTGGAGGTATATCATGTCCGCTGTTTCCTATGTTTCCGGTCAACCCGCCGCCAAAGTCCACGCTTCCTTGAAGCATTCCCTGGTCGCCTTGGACCATGCCCAACAATGCGCGGTTTTGTGGTTCGGCGAGGTTATGCGGCGCCGTTTGTTTCGTGACCTGGGTCACTCTTCCATCAATCAATACGCTGTACGCGAACTGGGTTTTTCCAAGTCGCGCACCGATCAATT
>JBDLKA010000139.1:0-8012 GCA_039714075.1 Candidatus Krumholzibacteriota bacterium
CCCAAGCATGAAGATCGCCATAGGAGCAGATCACGGCGGTTTCGACCTGAAGGGCAGGCTGGTGGAACATCTGGCCGCCGCGGGTCATCAGGTCCTGGATCAGGGAACCACTTCCACTGCGGCGGTGGATTACCCCGTTTTCGCCCGCAAGGTGGCCGAAGCGGTTTCCACCGGCCAGGCCGAACGGGGCATCATGATCGACGGGGCGGGGATCGGCTCGTCCATGGTGGCCAACAAGGTGCCCGGCGTGCGGGCGGCCATGGCCTACGACCTGTCCAGCGCCCGCAACGGACGCGAACACAACGATGCCAACCTGCTGACCCTGGGCGCGGGGCTGATCGGATCCAGCCTGGCGGCCCAGATCGTCGACGTTTTCCTGGCCACCGACTGCACCGAACCCCGGCACAAGCGCCGCGTGGCCATGATCACCGATGTCGGCGGGGCCGCGGCCCCGATGGTAACGTCGGCCCAGACCACGGCAGCACAGACCCCGGCCGCCATTGTCGGAAACCTGGCCCCGGCCGCGGGTCTGGGCCTGGCCGACCTTTCGGAAAGTGATCTGGCCCGGATCGTGGAACGTCTCACCGGCCTGTTGGGCGGCAGCGGCGACGCCTGGCACGGCGGCCCCTGCGTGGGCAGTTGTCCGGATACGGCCCGGCAGTTCATCGAACTGGGCGCGCGCATGCTCAGCGCCGGGCCCGACACCACCGGCACCATTCCCGCCGACGTGGCCGGTTACATCGATCACACAATTCTTAAGCCCGACGCCACGCGCGACATGATCGACCGGATGATCGTCGAAGCGCGTGAACATTCCTTTCGCAGCGTATGCGTCAACCCGTGTTGGGTAAGCGCCGTTGCGGATGGCCTAAGAGGGAGCGGAGTGCTGACCTGTTCGGTGGTCGGCTTTCCCCTGGGGGCGAACACCCCGGACATCAAGGGCATGGAAGCCCGCAAGGCCATCCGTGACGGCGCCAAGGAAATAGACATGGTCATCAACGTGGGCCGGCTCAAGGGCGGCGATGACGACTTCGTCTTCAAGGACATCCTGGCGGTGACCGAGGCCTGCCGGGACGGCAGCGCGGTCAGCAAGGTCATCATCGAGACGGCTCTGCTGAACGACGAGGAAAAGAGGCGGGTCTGCGAGCTTGCCAAGCGGGCCCGGGCCAATTTCGTGAAGACGTCCACGGGATTCGCCTCGGGCGGCGCCACGGCCGACGACGTGGCCCTGATGGCCTCGGTGGTCAGGGGCGCGGGCATGGAAGTCAAGGCGTCAGGCGGGATCAAGTCCTTCGATGACGCCCAGCGGATGATCGCGGCCGGCGCCACCAGGATCGGGGCCAGCGCGAGCATCGCCATCGTTCAGGAAGCACGGCAAGCGACGGTCACGGCCTAACCGGGACAAGGAAGTGAAATGGTAGACCTGAGAGCCTATTGCGTGATCGACAGCCTGCAGCCGCAGTTCGCCTCGTTCCAGGCGACGGTCGCGCAGGGGTTTCTGCCGCGGGTGGGGCAGGCCAGCCTGTTCGTGGAGATCGCGCCCGGAATCGAGATCAACCGGGTGATGGACATCGCGCTCAAATCCACCAACGTGACGCCGGGCATGCAGATCGTCGAACGGCATTTCGGGATGCTGGAAGTGCACTCCGACAGCCAGGCCGACGTGCGGCAGGCGGGCCAGGCCATCCTGGACGCGCTGGACTTGTCGAAGGAGCAGCGGCTCAAGCCGCGCGTCGTATCCAACCAGGCGGTGCGCCACCTGGACGATCACCAGTGCATGCTCATCAACCGCATGCGGCACGGCAACCTGATCCTGGCGGGTCAGACGCTGTTCGTGCTCGAGTGCGAACCCGCCGCTTATGCAGCACTTGCGGCAAACGAGGCGGAAAAGGCGGCCGGCATCAACATCCTCGAAGTGCGGGCCTTCGGCAGTTTCGGACGGGTGTACATCGGCGGCGAGGAAAAGGATATCGAAGTGGCCCGGCCGGCCGCGCTGGCCGCGCTGGAAGCGATTGACGGTAGAGAAGTCAAAAAGTAGCCAATAACAGGAGGACAAGAAGATGGCTGACGCTCTGGGAATGATCGAATGCAGAAGTTTCACGGCGACCGTCGAAGCCGCCGACGCCATGGTGAAGGCCGCCCGGGTCGACCTGGTCGGTTATGAAAAAACCGGCGGCGGTTACACGACGGCGATCGTGCGCGGCGACGTGGCCGCGGTCAAGGCTGCCTGCGACGCCGGTCAGACGGCCGCCACCCGAGTGGGCGAGGTCGTCTCGGTGCACGTGATCGCGCGTCCGCACGCCAATGTCGACGCGGTGATCCCGCTGGGTCGCCAGGCCGAAGCGTAGGTGTGCCGTGAATCTCGCGAAAGTGCTCGGACGGGTGGTGGCGTCCCGCAAGGAGGAAAGCATCGAGGGGTTGAAACTCCTGATGCTGGGCGCCGCCGGGCCTGACGGAAAACTGACGGGTACGACCGTAGTGGCCGTGGACGCCGTGGGCGCGGGCGAAGGCGAATTCGTCCTGTACGCCTCGGGTTCGTCGGCCCGACAGACCGTGGCCACGGACGGCAAACCGGTCGACGCGGTGATCATGGCGATCGTCGACAGCTGGGATATCGACGGTGAAGACCGGTACCGGAAAGGCGACGATTGATGCGCCGGTTGACGGATCAACAGGTGGAAATGATCGCGCGCGAACTGGCCGCGAAGGTGGGGACAGGGACGTCCTGTGCGGCCGTGGATCCCGGGGGGGCCAGGGAAGGCCCCCCGGGTGCTGCCGCGGCGAAGATCGAGGTACCGCTTGCGACTGCCGGTTCGGGTGACGGCGTCTTCGACACGGTCGACGCCTGCATCGCCGCCGCCGGAACAGCCTTCGTCGACCTGGGCGCGGCCAGCCTGTCCAGGCGTGATGAAATCATCACCGCCATCCGCGCCGCCATGCGGGAGCACGGCGACGAGCTGGCCAAGCTGGCCTGGGAGGAAACCGGGCTCGGCCGTTACGAAGACAAGATCCTCAAGAACCGCCTTGTTACGGAGAAAACGCCGGGCACGGAGGCCCTCAGGCCGGAGACCACCACCGGTGACAACGGTCTGACGCTGATGGAGTGGGCGCCCTTCGGGGTGATCGGCGCCATCACGCCGACGACCAATCCCACCAGCACCATCATCTGCAACACCATCGGCATGCTGGCCGCGGGCAACAGTGTGGTGTTCAACGTGCATCCCGGGGCGGTGCGGTGTTCCATGGCCACCGTCCGGCTGATAAACCGGGCGATCGTCGCGGCCGGGGGACCGGCCAACCTGGTCACCGCGGTGGGCAAACCCACCATCGAATCGGCGACCGAACTGATGCATCACCAGGGCATCGACCTGCTGGTGGTGACCGGGGGGCCGGGCGTGGTCCAGGCGGCCATGAAATCCGGCAAGCGGTCGGTGAGCGCCGGACCGGGCAACCCGCCGGTGGTGGTGGACGAGACGGCGGACATCGCCAAGGCCGCCCGGGATATCGTGTACGGGGCGGGCTTCGACAACAACATCATCTGCGTGGATGAAAAGGAAGTGTTTGTCGTGGCCGGCGTGGCCGATGAATTGATCGCCGCCATGAAGGCCAACGGTGCCTACGTGGCGGACCAGGGGGAAATGGCCCGGCTGGAACAGGAAATCTTCACCGAAAACCGGGGCCCGCGCGCGCACGGTGTGATCAACAAGGACCTGGTGGGGAAAAACGCGGGTGAGATCCTGAAAAGGATCGGCGTGACCGCGGGTGCTGACACCAGGTTGATCATCGCCGATGTACCCGAGGACCATCCCCTGGTCTGGACCGAACAGCTGATGCCGGTCCTGCCGGTGGTTCGCGTTCCGGACGTGGACCGGGCCATCGCCCTGGCCAAGGAGGCCGAACACGGTTTCGGGCATTCGGCGTCCATGCACTCGCGCAACATCGACGCCCTGAGCCGCATGGCCCGCGTCATCAACACCAGCATCTTCGTCAAGAACGGACCGATCGTGGCCGGCCTGGGCACCGGCGGGGAGGGGCACACCAGCTTCACCATCGCCAGCCCCACCGGCGAAGGACTGACTTATCCGGTCAGCTTTTCGCGCCGCCGCCGCTGCGTGATGGTCGACCACTTCAGGATCGTGTAGGTGACGATGAACCAGGCCCTCGCACTACTGGAATTCGACAGCGTGGCGGCCGGGGTCCTGGCCGTCGACCGCATGCTCAAGCAGGCGCCCATCGCCCTGTTGCGGTGCGGTTCGGTTCACCCGGGACGGTATCTGGCGCTGGTCGGCGGGTCGGTGGCCAGCACCGAAGAGGCCCATGCGGCGGGCATTCGGTCGGCGGGTGACCTGAATGCGTTGACGGACCAGATCCTGTTGCCCGATCCCCACCCGCTGCTGGCCGCCGCGGTCACCGGGGAAAGAGCGGCCCCGCAGGGGGAGGCCGTCGGCGTGGTGGAAGTTTCGACATCGCCGGGGCTGTTGCGGGCGGTGGACGCGGTGCTCAAGGCCGTGCCGGTCGACCTGGTGGAAATCCGTCTGGCGGACGACCTGGGGGGGCGCGCGTTGGCGGTCATCGACGGACGGCTTCCCGACGTGCAGGAAGCGCTGGAGCGGTTCGGCGGCCACCTGGGAGAAAACACGGTCCTGTGCGGTTCCTCGTTGCTGCCGCGACTCGATGAAACGTTGCGCGGCGTTCTGGCGGAAGGCACGCTGTTCAACGCGTGCGCGACCCGGGTGCCCGTGGGCGCCGAAATCCTGGAGGGTTGAAAAGTGTTCCTGGGACAGGTTATCGGACGGGTGGTGCCGGCCGTGGTCTACGAAGGACTCCAGGGCGTGCCGATGCTGTGGGTGCAACCCCTGGACAAGAACAGCCGGCCGCAGGGGCAGCCCATGGTCTGCGCGGACGGCACCCGCATGGCCGGTCCCGGCGAGATCATATACTGGGAAGCCAGCCGCGAAGCGGCCCTGACTTTGACCCCCTGGTTCGTGCCGGTGGATCATGCGGTGGTGGGCATCGTGAACGACATCCAGATCGATGTCCGGATCGACCCGGCGGGCCCGGAAGGCGGCCGCCCATGATACTCGCCCGGGTGACAGGCCGGATCACCTCGACCATCCATCATCCGGACATGGAGGGCCAACGCCTGTTGGTCCTGGACAAGCTCGATCCCGCGGGGGAGCCGACCGGGGGCTATGTGATTGCCGTGGATTCAGTGGGTGCCGGGGCGGGGGAAACGGTGATTGTCCTGGACGAGGGCAATGGTGCCCGGCAAATACTGGGTGGAGCCGAAATGCCGGTTCGGTCGGTGGTTGTGGGGATCGTGGATCATCTGCCGATTGATTAATTGATATATTTTCAAATAGGTCCACGTGAATGGAAGTGATTGCCCGAATAGGGAATTCCCAGGAATCGGGTTGACAATTTCGAACCAATTTTTGTACAATCACGACGCGTCCGATGCGGAGCGATTCGGAACGGAATGCGCGACGTTCACGCAACGTTCAAGAGACTTTCGGAACCAAGATTATCCTCGCCTATTTGTTTGTCGGTCACTGCAATTCTATTGGGGGAAATCATGTTCAAGCACAGATCATTCGGGCTGTTTTTCTTCTTTCTGACCATCATTGCCACCTCCTTGATTTTTCTGCCGGCTTTCGCTGAACCCATTGAGGGTTCCTATGTGCCCGGCGAGGTCATCATCAAGTATTCCGACACCGCGACCGGCGAGGAGATAGGCACGCTGTCCAGCCAGCTGAATTCCATCCGGCTGCGGGAGTTTTCCCGCATCGGCGCCTATCTGGAACAGCTCACCGACATGACGGTGGCCGAGGCCATCGCGCAGTTCGAGAACGACCCGTTGGTCGAGTACATCGAGCCCAACTATCTGTATTTCGCGGACACGATTCCCAACGATCCGGACTTTCCCAATCTCTGGGGCATGCACAATACCGGACAGACCGGCGGCACCGTTGATGCGGACATCGACGCACCCGAGGCCTGGAGCCAGTTCACCGGGTCTAGCAACGTCCTCGTCGCGGTGATCGACACCGGCGTCGACTACAACCATCCCGACCTGGCCGCCAACGCCTGGACCAACCCGGGCGAAATCGCGGGTAACGGCATCGACGACGACGGCAACGGGTTCATCGACGATGTCCACGGCTGGGACTTCGTCAACAACGACAACGATCCCATGGACGACCACGGCCACGGCACCCACTGCTCCGGCACCATCGGCGGCGTGGGAGACAATGGTCTGGGTGTGGTCGGAGTCAACTGGAACGTCAAGATCATGGGCATAAAATTCCTGAGCGCCAGCGGCGGGGGCACCACGGCCGACGCGGTTTCCGCCGTCGAATACGCCACCATGATGGGCGTCGATCTGACCAGCAACAGCTGGGGCGGAGGGTCGTTTTCCACCGCCCTGGAAGCCGCCATCCAGGACGCCTACGCCGCGGACATCCTGTTCGTGGCCGCGGCCGGCAACTCCGGCACCAACAATGACGTGAATCCCCACTATCCTTCCAGTTATACGACGGCCAACATCGTCGCCGTCGGCGCCACCGACCACAACGACGACATTGTCAACACGGGCACGTGGGGTTCCTGTTGGGGGCCCGTCTCGGTTGATATCGGCGCCCCGGGACTGGACATCTACAGCACCCTTCCGAACGGTGGCTACGCTTTCAAGAGCGGTACGTCCATGGCGACGCCCCATGTCTCCGGGGTTCTGGCCCTGATCCGGGGACGGTTCCCGGGCATCACCGTGGATGCGTCCAAGACCCTGCTCTTCAACTCGGCCGATGTTCTACCGCAACTGGCGGGCCTGTGGTTGACCGGCGCGCGGATCAACGCCGCCAAGGCCCTCTCCGGACCGGACAGCATTCCTCCCTTTCCCGTAGTGGACCTGGGAGTATCCGAAACGGCCTCCAACTGGATCTCCCTGACCTGGACCGCGACCGGTGACGACGGCGACATCGGCAACGCCAGCAGCTACGATATCCGTTTTGCGACCTTCCCCATCGACTCGACCAATTTCGATACCGCCGTCGCGGTGGCCGACCCTCCGTACCCCGCACCGCCGGGACAGCCCGACGGCGTGACCGTCGGGGGCCTGGATTTTTTGACCACCTACTACTTCGCCCTCAAGGTCCGGGACGAATACGGGAACCCTTCGCCGATTTCAAACATCGTCATGGGAACCACCCTGGGGATTCCTGTCGTGTCGACTTCCCCGGCTTCCCTGACCGCTTCACTGATCACAGGTGAGCAGCAGGACCAGATCGTCACCATCAGCAACGTGGGCGCGGGTACCCTCGATTTTGCCGTCAGTACGGTCAAGACCGACTCGACCGCCCTGGCCATGCAGGCCGCCGCCGCCGCGGTGGTGGAAGGCATCACGCCCAGCGGATCGTTCAACGCGGACGGCGAGTTCTTCCCGGTATTGACCGCCGAGGAGATTTCCCTGCTGCACAGCCGCTTGTCGTCCTACGACGCGGCCGTCGCCAACAGTCCCGCCGGCACCGTCCCCGTCATCGGCGTGGGAGGCTCTTATTCCAGCGACATGTTGTATTTCCTTCTGGACAATCCCCAGCTGGCCGGGTTGTTCGCCTTCCAGGAAGTGAATTACGAATCCGATGATTTGACCCCGATCGACGGTTTGGTCATCGCCGAGTCCGACAATGCCATCACTGAGTCCAAAGCCATTGTGTTGAGCGATTTCTTCGCCAGCGGGCGCGGCATCATGATCGGCATGGATGATTTTGATTCCATCTGGAACGGGACCATCCCCGGTTTGCTGGGCCCGGTGTTCGGCATCACCGGTCCGGTTGACAACGACCTGTGCAACAACGGGGTTCTCAATACCAACCATCCCATCAACGACGGCATTCCCGGTTTCAATATCGGCGGCAACTGGTGCAACGAAAACGACAGTTTCCAGCTTGACGGCGCCGACTGGCTTTTCAAGGACGGCAGCTCCGGGAATATCTTCGGCGTGGCCCACGATGCGA
>JBDLKA010000140.1:0-7970 GCA_039714075.1 Candidatus Krumholzibacteriota bacterium
GTCCCCGGAGCTGCGCTTCGCGAGCGGCGGCAAGGTGACGCACGGCTGGCAAAAAACTCTGGACGGCTACCTTAAGCGCTACCCGGACCGCGCCGCGATGGGCCGGCTGGTCTTCAGCGACCTGAACATCACGGTTCTGGGGGAGGATTCGGCTCTGGCGTTCGGCGCCTGGCGTCTGGAGCGCGAAAACGACCAGCCCCACGGCCTGTTCACGCTTTTATTGCGCCGGTTCGACGATGGCTGGCGGATCGTCCACGACCACACCTCGAGCGCCGACTGACCGGCCGGCTTCCCCCGGAAAAAGTGTCCCCGGGGACACTTTTGGTGTTTTCTATAACCTTTCCTGACAAAACCTTGCACGGTTTCCGGGTAATTGATATATTAGATATCAGAATCGCTCTCCAACCAGGCCAAGGCGGCATTCCATGGAAAACCACGACCCTGCGGTCAACCGCTCCTCCCTGCGCGAACAGGTCTACGAAATCCTGCGCGAGCAGCTGGACACCGGCGAACTCTCCCCCGGCAGCACCATCCGCCAGGACGAGATCGCGGCCCGGCTCGGCGTCAGCCGCACCCCCATGCGCGAGGCCCTGCTGCGTCTGGAACTGGAGGGATTCGTGGTCATCAAGCCGCGCAGCGGCATCCGCGTGCGCCGGCTGACCGAACAGGACATCCGCAATCTGTACCAGATGATCGGGGCGCTGGAGGCCTCGGTCCTGGTGGCCGAGTCGGCGGCGCTGACCGACGAAACGATCGCCCGGATGCGCCGCCACAACGACGAGGGGCGCGCCGCCCTGGCGGTGAACGACATCGACCGCTACCACCGGGCCAACCTCGCCTTTCACGACACCTTTCTCCACCTTTCGGGCAACGGCGAACTGGTGCGGGCGGTCGCGGCCATGAAGCAGCGATTGTACGATTTTCCCCGCCGCCGGACCTTCATCCAGGCCTGGGAACAGGCCGCGATCGACGAGCACGAGGACATCATTTCCCACCTGGAGGCCGGCGACTTCGCCTGGGCGGCGGAAATCGTGCGGGACGTGCACTGGTCCTTCGAGAAACAGGAGGATTTCCTCCGTAGCCACTACCTGGACTCTTTTTCCGAATAAACGGGTGCCTTGCCGGGTATTTACCTGTACATTCCGATTCAGAAAACACCTTTCGGAACCTTTCCACCGGAAACGTTGCGGGCCTCGGGGTCCGCCATGACGTGAGGGGATTGTAATGAACGATGATCAGAGGTTCGACCGGGGCCCGCAGGGTCCCCAGGGCCCCCAGATACCGGAGATCAAGCTGCCGCAGTTCGATGCCGGCAAACTCCGTTTCATAGTCGGGGCGGTCCTGGTCCTGATCCTGGCCTTCACCAGTTTCTACACCATCGACCCCGAGGAGACCGGCCTCGTGCTGCGCTTCGGCAAGTACGTGCGCAGTGCCGAACCCGGACTCCATTTCAAGATGCCCTTCGGCGTCGAAAGGGTGCTCAAGGTGCCCATCCAGCGCCAGTTGAAGGAGGAGTTCGGTTTCCGGACGGTGAAGGCCGGCGTCAAGAGCCAGTATTCGGTCAAGCCGTACCAGGACGAATCGAACATGCTGACCGGCGACCTGAACGCCGCGATGGTCGAGTGGGTGGTGCAGTACCGGATCGCCGATCCCTACAAGTACCTGTTCCAGGTGCGCAACGTCGAAAAAACCTTCCGCGACATGAGCGAGGCGGTCATGCGCAAGGTGGTCGGCGACCACATCTTCAACGAGGTGCTGACCGTCGGCCGCGCCCAGGTGGCCCTGCAGGTCACCACCGAACTGCAGGAACTGTGTGACCAGTACGAGACCGGCATCAAGGTCGATCAGGTCGTGCTGCAGGACGTGAACGCGCCCGATCCTGTGAAACCGTCGTTCAACGCGGTGAACGAGGCCCAGCAGGAGAAGAGCAAACTCATCAACCAGGCCCAGTCCGAATACAACCGCGAGATTCCCAAGGCCAAGGGCGAGGCCGAGCAGACCATCCAGGAGGCCGAGGGTTACGCCCTGGACCGGGTCAACCGCTCCCAGGGTGACGCGGCGTTGTTCACGGCCATCTACGAGGCCTACCGCAAGGCGCCCGCCGTCACGCGTAATCGTATGTACCTGGAGACCATGACCCAGGTGCTGCCGCAGGTGCAGAGCAAGATCATCGTCGACGACGATTTGAAGGGCGTGCTGCCGCTGCTCAATCTCAATGAATCCAAGTCCAAGGGAGGTGAGTAGCATGAACAAGCTGCTGATACCTCTGATTATCGTTGTCGTACTCGTGCTGTTCAATTCGATGTACGTGGTGCAGGAGCCGCATCAGGTCATCATCACCCAGTTCGGCAAGCCGGTGGGCGATCCCGTCATGACGCCGGGCCTGAATTTCAAGACGCCCTTCATCCAGAAGGTGCACCGTTTCGAGAAACGCTTCCTGGAATGGGACGGCGACCCCAACCAGCTGCCCACCAAGGACAAGCGCTTGATCTGGGTCAACAACTACGCCCGGTGGCGCATCACCGACCCGCTGCTGTATTTCCAGCGCCTGCAGAACGAACGCGGCGCGCAGACCCGTCTGGACGACATTCTCGACGGCGAGACGCGCAACGCCATCGCCAAGTACGATCTGGTGGAGGTGGTGCGCATCACGAACCGCGAACCGATGGAAACCGAGGTGGCCGCCGAGGACGAGGTGATCTTGGAGGAAATCTATCACGGCCGTGACAAGATCCGCCTGGAGATCCTGGCCAACTCGCAGAAGCGGACGGCCGACCTGGGCATCGAGATCCTGGACGTGGAGTTCAAGCGCATCAACTACGTGGCCGATGTCCAGCGCAAGGTCTACGAACGGATGATTTCCGAACGCCAGCGCATCGCCGACCGCTTCAAGAGCGAGGGGCAGGGCGAAGCCTTCCGCATCCGCGGCGAGAAGGACCGCGAGCTGCTGCGGATTCGTTCCGAAGCCTACAGGAAGGCCCAGGAGATCAAGGGTAACGCCGACGCCGAGGCCACGAATATCTATGCCGCGGCCTATGACAGGTCGGCGGAGACCCGTTCGTTCTACGAGTTCCTCAAGACGATGGAAGCCTACAAGGCCACCCTGGACAAGGAGAGCTCGCTGGTCCTGTCCACGGATTCGGACTTCTACCGCTTCCTGAAATCAGGTGATTCGCAATGATGTCGCACCGAACGGCCTTCACGGCCCGCCGGTTCCTGCTCGGACTGCTGGCCGTCGCCCTCGTGGCGGCGGCGGCCGGTCCTGCTTGTGCCGGCGAGAAACCCGTCTTCATGTGGCAGGTGGCGTCCGAGACCGCCACCGTGTCGCTGGTGGGCTCGATCCACGTGGGCAAACCCGATTTCTTCCCCTTGGCCGAACCGTTCGAGAAGGCCTTCGCCGCGGCTCCGGTCCTGGCGGTGGAAGTTGACATGACCGACCCGGTCAATCTCCAGAAATCGGCCGCGCTGATGATGCAGAAAGGCATGCTGCCGGGCGATACCACCCTGCAGGACATGCTGGCTCCCGAGCTCTGGCAACGCGTCGAGACCTACGCCGCCGAGAACAACGTGAACCTGGCCATGTACTCGAAGCTGAAACCGGGCATCGTGGCCATGGTTCTGGTGCTCGAGGAATTCAAGAAACAGGGTTTCGATCCCGAACTGGGCATCGACAAGCACTTCCTCGACGCGGCCCGCGAACAGGGTAAGGAAATCCGCGAACTGGAATCCGTCGAGGCCCAGCTGGACCTGTTCCTGAGCATCGACGACAAGCTGGACGACATCCTGGTGGCCGAGTTCCTCGACCAGATGGAGGACATCGTGCCCATCACCGAAGAAATGGTGGGATTGTGGCAGGCGGGGGATGTGGTGGGTCTGGACAGATTCCTGCAGGACCAGGTGGGCGAGGATCCCGCCATGGCCGCCTTCTACCGGGCCCTGCTCGACGATCGCAACGTGAAGATGGCCGAGAAGATCGACGAGTGGCTCAAGGGTGATACCGATATCTACGTTGTTGTCGGCGCGGGGCATTTTTCTGGGCCCAATGGTATAATCGGGCTGATGGAGGAAAAGGGATACACCGTCGAGCAGATGCGGCATTAGGTCGGTAAAAGGAGGGTGCGGCACACAGGGGCGGCCCGGGATGTCCTCGTTGCGATTCGGAGAATCGCTGCCTGCGGATTACCCGGGCCGCCCCTGTGTGCCGCACCCTCCTTTTGCCGGCCTGATGCCCAACGCTCCGCCCGAACCCTTGGCCTCAAACCCCCTTCAACAAGTGGGGGCGTGTCCGGCGCGGGGGTGGTTTTGGGTGCGCCGGGATATCGGATATCACTGTGAGGAACGCCCCCCGGGGGGTGTTTTGTGACAACATATTTGTTTACGTTTCTGGGAAGTTGACTATAAATATGTTGTCATGTTTCTGATGGTGGCCGGATTCAGTTTTTAAACCATTGAAAACAAACAGAATAGTTGCAAAAAGTGCCCCCGGGGACACTTTTTGCAGATAATTTATTGCCAATAAACGAGATAATTTTTTGAATTCCAGCGAACCCCGGTCAACCCGCCGGCAACGCATCCACCAACTCTTCAAGCCGAAGATTGAGCATGATATTCAACCGATAAGCAAGATCGGCATTCCCCGGCGGCAGATGCAACGCCTTCAGCGATCCCATGAACTTCCGATGCGACCGCCCGTGGCGGTAGTCGGGCTCACGCGGGGGATACAATAGATACCGGTCGACCAGGTCCAGATCAGGGTCCAGCAGTAGAGTAGTCGAATAGTAGACCAGCCCGCGCGTGCGGTAGATGCACGACCCGCCGATCTTCCGTTCGCCGATGGCCAGATCCGAGATGCCGCGCTGCCGCACGCTCGGCACGTCGCAGGCGGTCAGTGCGGTGATGAGCCAGTCGCTGATGACGGCAAAGGCCGTCTTGATGCCGCCGATACCGTCCAGGGGCGCGGCCACCGAAACGATCAGGTTGCCCGGATCCAGGACCACGCTGCAGCCGCCGCCGGGACGCTTGTACAGGGTGACGCCGTCGGCGGCGATGTTGGCGGCGTCCAGTTCGAGGTCCTGCTTGCCGCCGCGGCCGATGACCACCGCCACACCCGGGGGTTCATAGACGCGCACCCGGGGCAGGTTGTCGTCCCGGGTGCGCGTCAGCATCTCGTCGTCAAGATCGTAGGGGACCGTGGCCAGGTCCGCCATGGCTGTCATCGTACTTTGCGCGGAGGGTTGATGTGGATTGCTTCGCCGGCCGCGACCTCGGCGGCTTCCATGATGGCCTCGGAAAGGGTGGGGTGGGGGTGGATGGTCACCATGAGATCTTCCAGGGTGGCGCCCATTTCGATGGCCAGGGTTCCCTCGGCGATCAGCTCGCTGGCCATGGGGCCCACGATGCCGACACCGAGGATCAGTCCGCTGCGGGGATCGGCGATTATCTTCACCAGTCCGTCGGTGCGCCCGAGGGTGCGAGCGCGACCCAGGGCCGACAGGGGAAACTTGCCCACCTTGAAGTTGATGCCCTGCTCTTCGGCCTCCCGTTCGGTCAGGCCGGTCCAGGCGATTTCCGGATCGGTGAAAACCACCGCGGGAATGGCCCGGTTGTCGAAAGCCACGTCGCCACCGTAGATGGCCTCGGCGGCCACCTTTCCCTCGCGGCTGGCCTTGTGGGCCAGCATGGGTCCGGTCGCCGCGTCGCCGATGGCGAAGATGTTGGCCTCCCCGGTGCGGCACACCTCGTCCGTGGCGATGAATCCCTTGTCGTCCGTCGCCACCTTTGTGTTCTCCAGCCCGATGTCGTCGGTGTTGGGCCGCCGGCCGATCGCCACCAGCACCTGGTCGTAATGCTTGCTGACGACCTTGCCTTCGACCTCGATCTCCACGTCGAACCCGTTGGCGGGGTCGCCGCCGGTTTCGGCGATGGACTTCACTTTCGAGTCGAGCATGATCTCGTGCAGGCGTTCGGTGACCTGGCCCACCATGACGTCGACCAGGTCATGATCGGCGCCCATCAGCAGGCGCGGAAAAAATTCCACCACCGAGGTTTCGGCGCCCAGCCCCTGGTAGACCAGACCCATTTCCAGGCCGATGTAACCACCGCCGACGACCAGCAGCGATTCGGGCACGCGGGGCAGTCGCAGGGCGTCGGCGCTGGACCAGACCGAGGAAACGATGCCCTCGGGCAGCCGGTTCAGGCTCGAGCCGGTGGCGATGATGGCCTCCTCGAAATCGATCCCGCTGACCTCGCCGCCTTCGATGCTCAGGCTGGTGGGCGAATCGAAACGCGCGTGACCCTGGATGACGGTCACCCCGCGCCTTTTCAACAGGCCCTTGACGCCGCTGGAAAGACCTTCGACGACTTCGTCGGTCCAGGCGCGCAGTTTGGCCGGATCCACTTCCATGCCCTTGAAGGTCAGGCCGAACTGGCCGGCGTGCCGGGCGGTTTCCTGGATCTCCACGGCGTGGATCAGGGTCTTCGAGGGGATGCATCCTTCCAGCAGGCAGGTGCCGCCGGGACGTTCCCGTTTTTCGACGAGAAGAACATCCTTGCCCAGGTCGGCCAGGCGCAGGGCCGCGACGTAACCGCCGGGACCGCTGCCGATGACGACGACCTGTGTCTCTTCACGCAGGCTTCCCATGACCATGACCGGACGCTCCTATCAGGTTTCCAGCAACAGCAGGTTCGGGTCGGACAACTGACGCACCAGCTCGGCGACGAAGCGGGCCGCGTCCGCACCGTCGGCGATGCGATGGTCGAAAGCCAGGGTCAGCGGCAGGATCTTGCGGATGACGATTTCGCCGTTACGCACCACCGGTTTCTCCTGGACCTTGCCCATGCCGAGAATGGCCACTTCGGGATAGTTGATCGTCGGCAGCAACGCCGTCCCGCCCAGCGGTCCCACATTGGTAATGGTAAAGGTGCCGCCGCGCATGTCCTCGGGCGGCAGCTTGCCGTCGCGGGCCAGGGTGGCCTTCTCGAAAATGTCGTCGGCGATCTGGATGATGCTCTTGTTGTTGGTGTCCTTGACCACCGGCACCACCAGGCCGCGTCCGGTGTCGGCCGCGAATCCGATGTTGTAGTACTTCTTGTAGATGATCTCTTCGCGGAAGGGGTCCAGGCTGGCGTTGAACGCGGGCGCGGCCTTCAGGCCCGCGGTGATGGCCTTGATCACGAAAGCCAGCAGGGTCAGCTTGCCGCCCGCCCCGCCGCTGCGCCGTTCCTTCTCGCGGATGCGGAACTTGTCCAGTTCGGTCACGTCGGCATCGTCCATGTGGGCCACGTGGGGGACCAGCGACATGCTGGTGACCATCTTGCGGGCCACCTTGCGCCGGATGGAGCGCAGGGCTTCCACCTCGACCGGACCGTCGGTGCTGAAGTCGGGCAGCGGCTCCAGCTCCAGGAAGGGAATGGTGGCCGAGGCGTGGGCGGCGAATTCGGCGAAGGCCGTATCGCCCCGCACCTGCTTGGCGGCCACATGGTCGGCCGGCTCGGCGGCGGCCGCAGCGGGCGCGCCGTGGTCGGCGAAGCGGTGCACATCCTCGGGCATGACCCGCCCGCCCGGTCCCGTGGGCGAAACCAGGTTGATGTCGATCTTGAGTTCGCGGGCCAGCCGGCGCGTGGCCGGGGCCGCCGGTACGGGCCGGCGCACACCGGGCATGGACGCCGGAGCCGCCGTTTCCGGCACGGGGACCGGTTCGGCGGCGTCGGGTTCGGCAAAGATCTTTTCGGCGGCCGCTTCTTCGACCTCCGCGGCTTCCCCGGTGCCGTCGTCGATGACCACCACGACGTCGCCCACGTTGACGATGTCTCCGACCTTGCCCTTGTACGCGGCGATCCTGCCGCCCCGGGGCGAAGGAATGGTCACGGCGGCCTTGTCGGTCTCGACGTCCATCAGGGGTTCGTCCTCGCCGATCTCGCCGCCCTCGGCGACGTACCACTTGAGGATCTCGCCCTCGGCGATTCCTTCT
>JBDLKA010000141.1:0-7806 GCA_039714075.1 Candidatus Krumholzibacteriota bacterium
GTCGACTACCTGATCGGGCAGGGCGCCGACCTGGCCTTCCAGGACAACAACGGGGCCTGGTCCCTTACCTTCGGCGTGTCCGGAGGCAATTCGGAAGTTGTCGATCTCCTGATGAAGGCCGGCGCACCGTTGGACCTGAAGAACTCCGACGGGGTGACCATGCTGCACTTCGCCGCCATGCGCGGCATGAATGACGTGTTCGACAAGGTTGTAGCCGCGGGAATCGATCCCGACACCAAGTCGAATACCGGAGCCGTACCGCTGCACTGGGCCGCTTCGGGCGGACAGCCGGAAATGATCGCCCGGCTCATCGCCGCAGGCGCGGATCCCGAAATCATCGATGAGCACGGCATCACCCCGTTGTTGAATACCCTCTGGCGCGGACAGCCCGAGGCCATGAAGGCCCTGATCAAGGCCGGGGCCGATGTCAACCGGATCGACGACTGGGAACGCTCACCCCTGTGGGTGGCCGCGGGTCAGGGTGAATCCGACGCGGTCAAAGCCCTGATCGCCGCGGGTGCCGATCCCGATCAGGCCAACATCTTCGGTGAGACCCCCCTGCTGAGGGCCGCCCGCCAGGGCAAGACCGCCAACGTCGACATCCTGATCGCGGCGGGCGCCAAGCCCGACACCCGCGAGGCCCATTGCGGCCGAACGGCCCTCCACCTGGCCGCCATGTCGGGGTACGGCGACTGTGTCGAATCCCTGGCCAAGGGCGGGGCTTCGTTGAAGGCCCGCGACCATCACGGAAAAAACCCGCTGGATCTGGCCCGGACCTACGGGCACAAGACCTCGGCCAAAACACTGACCGCCACCGGAGCCGTCCCCGGCGAGGACGATTCGCCGTGTCCCGCCGAATCCGGCTGCCTGGCCGTCTGCAAGGACAACCCGTCGGCCAAGGGCATGTCCCTGGCCGGGGGCGAAGCCCGTTTGTGGTACCTTGGACACAGCGGTTACGCCGTGCAGACCGAGAACAACCTGCTGGTGTTCGACTATTTCCCCGGCGGCCGCGGACCGGACGAACCGGCGCTGTGCAACGGGTACATCGACCCGAAGGAGATCGCCGGGATGAACGTGACGGTCTTCGTGTCCCACGAGCACCGCGACCACTTCACGCCCGGCATTTTCGAATGGACCGCCGACGTGCCCGACATCCGGTACGTCATGGGCTGCCCCGCGGAAACCGATCAACCCTATGACCTGGTCGAGCCCCGGCAGGTCCGGGACTTCGACGGGGTCAAGGTCAGGACCATCGAGTCCAACGACAGCGGCGTGGGCTTCGTGGTGGAGGTCGACGGGATGACCATCTACCACGCCGGGGACCACGCCAACCGGCAGCGCGACTTCTCGGGCCCCTACTGCGCCGAGATCGACTGGCTGGCCGAAGTCGGGGTCCGGCCCGACGTGGCCCTGATGCCCGTGTCCGGTTGCGGCTTCGGCGACCAGGAAGCCGTGCGGCTGGGCGTGAACTACGCGCTGGAAAAACTGCAGCCCAGGGTGTTCATCCCCCTGCATTCCCTGAACTCCGAATACAGGTACAAGGATTTCATCGACCGCTGCCGCAACGATTTCCCGGGCATCCGCATGGTGGCTCCGGGCCATCGCGGCGATCACTACGATTACCGGAAGGGTGAAATAGGCTGACCCGGATCCTTTCCCGGCGCCCCGGCCGCGGCCCCCACCGCCGCAGCCGGGGCGTTTTTTTATCCGGGTTGCGAAACGTGGAGATGCAGGTACCCTGAAGTAGGGTCCGCGGACACCCAACAAATTCTATTGGAGCATTTTTCAGGGAGAGAAGAATGGATATCAACGGAGCCAAAGCCCTGATCACCGGCGGCAGCGAAGGCATCGGCTACGGCATCGCCGAAGCCCTGGCCGCCAAGGGCGCCCACGTGGCCGTCATGGGCCGGGACCAGGAGAAACTCCACGAAGCGGTCGAGAAACTGGGCGTCAAGGGCATCCAGGGTGATGTCAGCGTGGAAGAGGAAGCCCAGGCCGCCGTCAGCCAGTTCGTGACCGAGTTCGGCGGCATCGACATCCTGGTCAACAACGCGGGTTTCGGTTACTTCGCCCCCCTCGTTGATCTGGACCGGGAAGAATTCGAAGCCGTATTCGCCACCAACGTGACCGGCGCCATGCTGATGGGCCGCGAGGCCGCCCGCCATTTCGTGAAACAGGAGAGCGGGACCATCATCAACATCTCGTCCACCTCGGGTCTGTCCGGCGGGAGGACCTCTTCGGCCTACTCGGGATCGAAGTTCGCCCTGCGCGGCATGACCGAGTGCTGGCGCGCCGAGTTGCGGCCCCACAACGTGCGGGTGATGCTGGTCAATCCCAGCGAGGTGCAGACGCCGTTTTTCGCCAAGGTAGGCGTCCAGCAGGAACTGTCGCCTAAGAAGCTGCGGCCGCAGGAGATCGCCGCGGCCATCGTCGGCGCCCTGGAGATCGACGACCGCGGGTTCATTCCCGAGTTTTCCGTTTTCGCGACCAATCCGTTCTAGCCGGGACCCCAATTCCGAAAGGCTCCGTTTGTCCGCTCCCCGCCGCTCCCCTGGAACCTACTGGCTGATCCTGGCGGTGACGACCGTTCTGAGCATCCAACTGCTGGTGCTTATGGAGTGGATTTTCTTCGTGACCAAGCCCTCGTTCCTGGCGGTTCTGGGAACGGGCCGGCGCCTGCTGGTCCTCGGACTGACACCCCTTCCCCTGCTGGTTTTGGTCTGCGGGTTGCTGCTTCCCCTGGCCCTGGCCGCACGCCTGTGGCAGAACAAACCGGGTGTTGCAGGGCTGTTGGGCCGGTTGGGAATCCTGGTTCCAACAGCCGTTCTGGGCGCCCTGTTCCTGCTGATGGCCGACAACTTCACCAACACGGTGCTGGGCTGGTCCCTCGAGCGCAGCTCGGGGTTCGGCCGGGTGGCGGCGGTGGTCGTGGTGGCGGCGGCCTTCTTTCTGGGACTGCGCACGGCCCGGGCCTGGGTCCGGTTTTTTTCTTTACACCCAATCCCGGGAACGGGGTTGGCAATCGCCTGTCTGGCGATATCACTGGTGATTCTGGTCGGCGGAGGGGGTGGGCGAGCATCCCCGCTGGCGCTGAACCCGGCGGAAATCGGCAACCTGTCGAATCCTCCACCCAACATCCTTCTCCTGGGCGGCGACGGTCTCAATTCCACTCATCTTTCCGCCTACGGGTACGAACGCGCGACAACCCCCTACCTCGAGGAACTGATTCCCTACAGCCTCTTTTGCGAGAACAGCTTCGCCAATTGCGACCACACCACCGGTTCTTTGGCCTCGATCCTGACCGGACGGGCTCCCACCGCAACACACGTCACCTACCCGCCCGATATTCTGGCCGGGGACCAGGCCTACCTGCATTTGCCGGGGCTGTTGAAGCGGCTGGGATACGTCACCGAACAGATCAGCATCCGCCACTACGGGGACGCCTTCGACGTCAACATGCGCGAGGGTTTCGACCGGGCCACCTTCCGCGACCGCGGAGCTGCCCAGGCCCTGCCCCGTTTCGTCTGGTTGGCGGGACAGGAGGCCGGCCTCTTCTTCGAGACCATCGTCGACCGGATCGCGGCTCGCCTGGCCCATACCGCGGGGTTGAGCGTCCTGCCCAGCGCCTACCAGGAGGCCGCCCATGCCGAGCGTTTGACCGGTCACACCGACGCCGATCGTTATGACGGCCTGGTCGAGGTGCTGCGGCAGACGCCGGAACCGTTTTTCGTGCACACCCATTTCATGGCCACGCACGGTGCCCATTTCACGCCGTCACGAAACCATTTTTCGGCGGGACAGACCCAGGATCAGGACTGGATGCCGGATTTCTTCGACGACGCCATCCTGGAGTTCGATGGCGCCGTGGCCTCACTGGTCGAGGTCCTGCGGGAAAGAGGCGTGCTGAACAACACCCTGATTGTCATCTATTCGGACCACGGCATGCGTTCGGACGCCCGTCAACGGACGCCTTTGATGTTCATCTTTCCGGAGGGGGATCGTGCCGGGAGGATCACCGCCAACGTCCAGAACCTGGACATCGCCCCGACCATCGTGGACTACCTGGGTCTGGAACCGCCGGAGTGGATGCACGGCCGCTCCCTGCTGGGCGGCCCCGCTTCCACCCCCGTTCCGGTCTTCAGCACCGGCTTCCGCGGCGACATCCTGCGGCGGGTGGTGCCCGCAGGACCCTTCGAGGTGGACAACGCGGTTGCGGGTCCCCCGTTCTTCTCCATGGGACGCGTCAGCATGATCGTGGGACAGCGGGTCTATTCCCTGGACCTCGTCGATCCGGCCCTGGAGGTCCACGACCTCCCCGACCACACTTCCCCCACCCCGGAAACCGACCTGCCCACGGCCGAGGCGGCGGGCCGCATCCTCGTCGATCATCTCCGCAAGCGGGGTTGGGACACGGCGGAGCTCCCGGATCCCCTGCCCGGGGCGACCCCGTATTAGGCCGCCGCCGTCGTTCGCAACCAATCGGTTCCGGCCTGGGATCAACCCCAGCGCGGTTCCTCGCCCAGATCGATACCCAGCGCTGTCTTGCCCACGATCTCGTGCACCAGGTTCGAGGTCGCGGGATGGAACCGGCCGCAGCGGGCGTCGCGGTACAGGCGTTCCAACTCGCTGCCCTTGAACATGCCGTTCCCGCCGGAGACATCCATCGCCCGGTCAACCACTTTCCAGCAGGTCTCCACGCAGTGGTACTTGGTACCGACGATCTTGGCCGGCCAGTCGTGGCCGTAGTCCGCTCCGGCGACCCAGTCGGACGCCGTGCGTTCCAGAACCGGATTCATGGTCTCGTAGGCCAACACCATTTCCGCGACGGAGTGCTGGATTTCCGGGTGGTAGGACATGGGCCGCGACAGGCCCAGGGAGGTCTTGCCCTTCACGACCGGCAGCACCAGGTCGATGGCCCGCTTCGCCACCCCGCAATAAATTGTGCCGAAACCAAGCAGCGCCCAGGCGAAGATCGTCAGGACGAAGGGGTCGCCCTGGCCCGCCGGAACGATATCGACGATGTATTCGTCGGGAATGAACACATCTTCGAGGATGGTATCGTCGCTGCGGGTCGCCCGCATGCCCATGACGTCCCAGGTCTCCTTGATCTCGACACCCTCGGTGCCGCGCGGGATGAAGGCGTGGATGATGCGGGGGCCGTCGGGATGGTCGGTGTCCATGCCGTGAATGCCGAACCTGGTCCAGACCGGGGTCAGGCTGCCGAACATCTTGTGCCCGGTGAACTTGAAGCCGCCCTCGACCTGCGTGGCCTTGGTGGTGGAAAGGAACAGGGGCAGGTCATTGCCGCGCTCGGAGTGGCCGGCGGCGAAGATCTCTCCTTCGGCACCCTCCTTCAGCATCCACTCCAGCGATTTGTCGCCGCTGCGCCACAGGTCGGCCGCCACACCCATCCAATACAGGTGCATGTTCAGGGCCAGTGCGGTGGCCGGTGCGTGGTAGGCCAGTTTGCTCTGCTCCTGGCAGGATTGAAGCAGGTTCAGGCCGCCACCCCCGAATTCCGTGGGGATGGGCCCGGTCAGGTAGCCCGCCTTTTTCAACTGTTCGAAATCCTCGAAGAAAAAGCTGTTCTCGCTGTCGTAGGTCCCGGAGCGCTCGGCGCACCCCTTCAAAAGTTCGTCGCTCAGCACGGATTTGTAATCGGACAAGGGCCCGCCTCCTGGCTTGGGTAGTACCCAGTTTAATTCCCACCAATTTGGTAGGAGTAATTCAAATATTGGCCGATGTCAACAAATTCGCGGACAAATTGTAATTTTTCGTTCTGGCTTATTCCATTAACTTGTTGAAAACAATCATTTTAATCGAGGCGCCGCAACCCTGCTTCCTCCGCCATGCTTTGGGCCCTGAGATATTCGCTCCTGCCAAGAGGGCGATCCAGAGGCGGATATTCAGTGGCCCGGTAACAGGGCCGGTACTGGTCCATCAGGTTGAGGTAGCTGTCGGGGGAGAGCTCATCGGCGATGAACGAGAGCACGGCCCGCGTCTCTTCCGGCAGCCCGGGCATGACCAGATGGCGGATCAGCAGGCCGCGCCGGGCCAGACCCTCCGCATCCAGTTCCAGATCCCCCACCTGGCGGTGCATCTCCTTCACCGCCGCCTGGTTGACCGCCACGTAGTCCCGCACGCCCGAGTAGCGGCGGGCCGTCCCGGAACTGCCGTACTTGATGTCCGGCATGTAGATGTCGACCACCCCGTCGAGCAGGCCCAGGGCCTCGGGACTGTCGTATCCACCCGTGTTGTAGACCAGCGGCAGCCGCAATCCACCGGCGGCGGCAATCTCCACCGCGGCCAGGATCTGGGCCACCACATGGCTGGGGCTGACCAGATTGATGTTGTGACAGCCCTGCGACTGCAGGTTCAGCATCATCGCCGCGAGCCGGTCGACAGATTCCGCTTTCCCGGCGCCCTTGTGGCTGATGTCCCAGTTCTGGCAGAAGACACAGCGCAGGTTGCACCAGCTGAAGAAGATCGTCCCCGAACCGTGGATCCCCCGCAGGGGCTTCTCTTCGCCGTGGTGGGGTCCCCAGGTGTGAACGACGGCCTTCTCCCCGGTATGACACACCGCGCCCGCGGTTCCCTGCAGACGGTCCACCCGACAGTAGCGGGCGCAAAGATCGCAATTCCGGAGATGCTCACGGGCCCGGACAGCCCGCTTCTTCAGCTCGCCCGATCGCCACAGGGAAAGATAGGCCGGTGTTGCCTTGTCACTGCCGTCCATTCCGTTCTCCCGTCGATACAGGGGAAATTACAGCATCAAGCCCGGAACCGCAGCCGGTCCCCGGCGTGTACCCGGCGCGTGGGATGCGGCGCACAGACCCTTCCCTATTTGCTATAATCAAGGATGGGAAAACCGGAACATCCTCCATTTTGGGTCCAAACGGGAAGGCCGAACATGAAATCCCTCGCAGCATGCATCCTGGCATTGATTATCGCGGGCCCATCCTCCGGAGAAGATTTCCTGCCCCTGGAAACGGGTTATTTCTGGACCTATGTCGCCGATGACGGGGTCCAGGAGATGCGCCTCGTGGGAGAGCAAGTGCCGGTTTTCACGGGATCCCCCTACGAAATCGAGTACCCGATCAGCGCCAACAACCAGGGATTGGTCAACTACTGGACCTCGGAAGCCGATGGGGATGTCCTGCTCTGGGGGTTTTTCCGGAACGGCTGGGGATACCTCTACCAGCCGCCCATCCGCATGCTGGACGCCCCCCTATCCGTGGGAAAGACCTGGACCACGACGGTGGATCTCTACTCCCTTCCGGACACCGTCTTTGTCGAGACCGCGGAAATCACTTTGATGGTGCACGAGTCCCTCGATCTGACCGTGCCGGCGGGCGTGTTTCCCGCCTTCGGCATCGGCTCCCCCGACCCCGGGACAAAGACCCTCATCAAGGGCGGCTTCACCTTGTGGGGCGAGTCGATGACCGACAAGGTATTAACGACCGATGCCTGGTACTCCGAGGGCGTGGGTGAGGTCCAGTACAACACCGAACGGCTCTACCGGCTGGAAACCTATACCGACCATCCGGTTGCGGTCCAGGTCTCCTCCTGGGGCGCGGTCAAAGCCCTGTACCATGGAAAACGCTAGCGGGCGGGTTTTCAGGTGGGAGTGATCACTCGCCGGAGATTCCCGCCAACAGCGCTTCGTTGCTGTCATATTTTTCCATCAGCTTCAGCATGCCCTCCATCGCGGGCTTGGGGTGGGCGGCGACGACCCGGCGCCGCAAAAGCGTCAGGGCGTCGAATTCCTCTTCGCTGAAAAAGAGTTCGTCACGGCGGGTGCCGCTG
>JBDLKA010000142.1:0-7657 GCA_039714075.1 Candidatus Krumholzibacteriota bacterium
TTCGAGGACATCTACCTGCAGGCCGACGGCGACGCCGACAAGGTGTTATGGGCCGACCTGGAACCCAATCCCCGGCTATTGTCCTGGCTCGAAAATACCGCTGCTTTTCCTGGAAAAAAAGCGATCACCATCGGTTGCGGGCTCGGAGACGATGCCGAAGCCCTGGCCGCGCGCGGATTTCAGGTGACGGCTTTCGACATCTCCGCGACCGCCATCGAAATGTGCCGCGAACGCTTCCCCAACAGCCCGGTGGACTATGTGACCATGGATCTGTTTGCGGTTCCACCCGCCTGGAGCCAAGGGTTCGACCTGGTTTTCGAATGCAACACGATCCAGATCCTGGACGGGGATCTGCGGCTCGAGGCCCTGAACGCCATTGCGGACCTGGTCCGCCCCGGCGGCCGCGTCCTGGTCTCCTGCCGACGGCGCGAAACCGGGGAAATCCCCGACGCCTTCCCCATCCCCCTGGACCGGGAGGAAATCGACGGCTTCCTGTCCGCCGGACTGGTTGAAAGGGATTTTTCGGCCTACACTGATGACGAAGATCCTCCGATCGACCGATTTTTTGCTGTTTACGAGCGGCCGTGATTTTTCCTGCGACCCGGGGCAATTCCGAGGGATTCGCTAAGGGATTTGTTGACAAGGAAATTCCGCTCGTTGTAGTATCCAGGTATCGGAAAACTGAATTTTGGAATGAATAGAGGTGTCCCCATGAAGACCGTCACGGCAACTCTTATTCTTGTTTTGTCATTTTGCGCCCTGAATTCCGCCTGGGCCCAGCGCAGTCGCTCCCCTGAAGTCGAAAAGCACATGATCGAAGCGAACTTCGCGGGCGAATGGCTCAACGAGGAAAACCTGGCCGAAATGGAAAAGGCCCTGGAGCCCGGATTCCATTCGCTGGCCATCATGCTCGGCAACTACAGCCCGGACCAGAAAACCAACCACTACCTGCGGGAACGGGGCTGGGGACAGCTGGTCTGGACGCAGCTCATGTATCGGTTGTTGGCCATCCAGAACGGGGTTTTCGATCAGGAACTTGAGTTTGCCGAAAGAGTGGCCCTGGAAAGCGTGGCCCGGTCATCCCTGGAGACGGTGGAAACATCCTTTGCCCGCATTCAAACCCTGCTCGAGGCCAAGGAGAAGATGGGCCTGGACAAGGAGATCGATCAGTTTGCCCAGGGCTTCTTTCCCGATATGGACGGCGCCGGGGCCTACCAGAAAATCATCAGCGGCTTTCGGGATCGGTTCCACGGTCGGCGGGACGCGGTCATCGCCCGCCTGGAATCGCAGGAGCATCCCGGCATCGTGGATCCTTCCGAATTTCCTTCGGGGACGCGTTATGCGAAAATCTACCGGGAACATCAAAAGCGCCTGGAAGGGGAAAACCGTCTGGACGAAATCCTGAACCGGTTGGTCCAGGTCGATTCCCACAAATTGCGGAAACTCGTGGAAACGGCCCAGAACGCTCCGAGCGCAGCCGAACGTGAAGCCGCCAAAAACGAAGTGAAGCTGCAACTCATCCTGGTCGAGGACTCCCTCGACGCCTCCGAAAATGATTCCTCCCTGGCCCGCCTCATCGAATGCTTCGATCGCTGGGGCCACACGGCGTTTGAGCCCTATGGCACCTATCCGGACGATTTCCAGGGAGCCATGTTCCTGATCTACGAGGCCCAGAGAAACCTGGCGGAACAATCCCGGCCGGAAAACCTACGCGACCTGTACTCCTTTGCGGACCTGGTTCAGTGACACCATGAAACTCATCACCACCACGCAGGGAACCGACCCGCGGCCCGGGTTGGCCCTGAGCGAAACCGTCGGTCTCGATCTGCCGACAGCCGATCCGTCCTTGCCGGGCAACTGGCACGCCCTGCTGCCCGATTTGAGCAAGGCCCGGGCCGTGCTCGACAAACACTTCGATCGTCTGGGCGAAATGGAATCCCTGGTCGGCGGCGGGGAAAACCTGCCCCTGCCCTTCCTGGATCTGGGCCGAACCAGACTGCTGGCGCCGATCATCCTGCCTTCGAAGATCATCGCCGTGGGCCTGAACTACCGGGACCACGCCGAGGAGCAGAACAAGAAGCTGCCCGCAAAACCCCTGCTGTTCAGCAAGGCGACCACCTGTCTGCAAGCGCCGGGGCTGCCGATAGAATTGCCGGAGGATCTCCAGCAGGTCGACGCCGAAGGTGAACTGGCCGTGGTCATCGGCAAGCCCGGTCGCGCCATCGCCCGCGAAAATGCCCGCGACCACATCGCCGGCTACACCTGCTTCAACGACGTCAGCGACCGCGAGGCCCAGTACTCGGACAAGCAGTTCTTCCGGGGCAAGAGCATCGATACCGGGGGGCCCTGCGGACCGTGGATCGTCACGCCCGACGAGTTGCCCGACCTGGCGCACGGTCTTCAGATCACCTGCCGCTGGAACGGCGAGGTCATGCAGCAGAGCAACACCGACCAGCTGATTTTCCCGGTGGACCATCTGATCAGCTACATCAGCCGCAACATGACGTTGCTGCCCGGGGACATCATCTCCACCGGCACGCCCGGCGGCGTAGGCGTGTTCCGCGATCCGCAGGTCTTCCTGAAGCCCGGCGACACGGTCGAGGTGACCGTCGAGGGCATCGGCACACTGTCCAATCCCGTCACGCGGTGGGAACCGCCCGCCTAGATCCATTCATAGGGGACCGATATTGCGGAATGCCATGCCCGGGAGGGTTTTAGACGCCCTCCCAGTATCATTTCGAATCTGAACCGCCCCCACCGACCCGTCTAAATCCCCTTCAATCAGGCATCTCCCGGATTCCCCCGAAAGGGAGCGATCTTTCCCCGCGTGGTGGAACGTTCCTTGCCGTTCCTGGTGCGTTAGCTCTTTCGATCGGGCAGGTCGCAACACGGCCGGTCCGCGACGGGACATCAACAGGGGCCCACACCTGCACGCGGAGCCGATACATGACGAACCCAGCAAGCCTCAATTTTCCCGAGATGTCGAACCTGATGGCCAAGATGCCCACCTACTCCCAGTACCGTTCCGCCGCCGAGGCCGCCGAAGCCGAGCGCGTGTTCCGCCATGCCATGGGTTTCATGCTGAAGGAGTGCGGCGAGCACTTGCTGGGGATCGCCGAAACCAAATCCCAAATCCTGAGCTCCGAGATGGAGCAGATGATCGACGGTCTGATCGACCGGATCAGTCTCATCTTTCGCCGCCTGGACCGGGAGGGCGAGGTGCACCTGGTCGGGGACAGCGCGGCGACCATCGCCGAACTCGAGGACCTGGACACGCGCCTGATCCTCATGATGGAAGAGGCGATGAACCTGGTGCGCAACCTGGAAACCGACGTGCCGGCGGCAAGCTGGTTCAAGACCGACGCGGACCGGCTCACCATCGGGCTGGCCTGCTTCAGCGAGATGACCGAGGAACGCAACTATCTGCTGGGACTCGGTTGGGAATCCGAATTTCAATGGACGGAGGGGCGTTGATCATGAGCAGCGATCTGATGACCACCGCGGGTCTGGACAACGGTCGGGACTGGGAATCCCTGCCGGCGGACGAAGGCCCCATCGAATGGACCGTGGACCATCGGCAGGGCCTGATCCAGGGACCGTTGGATCTGGAATTCCTGCGGGGCAGGAAAATTTCCCTGGCGCTGGAACCGGGCCAGATGGCCCTTCTGGTCCAGGAGGGCGACCTGAAGGCGGTCTATCTGGACGGCGCCCACTATCTGGATATCGGGCACGGCACCCACCAGGTGCCCGCGGACGGCAAGCTGATATTTTTGGCGGCCGACCGGCACATCAACCTGAACTGGTCGCGCAAGACCCCGTTGCGAATGGGTGAGGGCCGCGACGAGGCCCTCATCGGCGGGTGCAGTCTGACCATCGACGGGCCCGCCCGCTTTTTCCGGACCTTCCTGGACACCCCGGAAATGCCCGAGCCCGAGTTTCTGGTCCGGCTGATCGACCAGATGGTGCGCGGCGTGATGGAAGATATCCTGGGCACCATGTTCGACCATACGTTCGGCCATGCCGAAACCGCCGGATCCGCCGAAATCCAGTCCCGTCTGACCGGTTTGACCCCGGAGGATTTGGCCGACGACCTGGCCCCCTGCGGATTGGCCTGCGTCAACCTGGCCATCTATACGGCGGCCCCTCCGGTGGAAAACGAATTCGTCACCGTGGGACCCCAGGAGACCGCTGGACATCTGAACGGTGTTGGGCATAATTGAATCAAGTGGCCGGGATGAGCCCGGCTTCCCCTCTTCCTTGCCCGAGGCAGGATCTGCAGTGTCGTATATTCTGAAATCAACCTTTTTTGTCTGCCTGGCATTCCTGCTTTTCACCACACCCGTCGTCGCCGAAACCGATCCGGATTTCGTTCCCGAACCCGACCCCGTCCTGACGGCCATCAACATCGAAGGCAACCAGAAGGCGGACACCGTCCTGGTGGAACGAATCATGGGCCTGAAGATCGGCCAGACCCTGAACATGGACCAGACCGACGACGCCTGGGACGCCCTGGAGGACTGTGGCTATTTCCGTTTCGTGGAGATCGATTACGACGACAGCGCCGACGGCGAGGTCGTGTTGAACGTGATCGTCGAAGAGGACATGACCACCTTCTACGGCCCGGTCATCAAGTACAGCCGGCGGCACAAGTACATGCTCGGCGCCTGGGCGGAGCAGCGCAACCTGCGGGGCAAGGGCGAGACGGCGCGGGCTGAATTCTCGGCCTACTACATCCAGAACGGATTGTTGTCCTGGCACCGGCCCTGGCTGCTGGGGATCGACGGGCTGGAAGGCACCCTCACCGCCACCGGCGAACAGGCCGAGTTCGTCTACCGCCCCACCCGCTACCGCAAATGGGATCTGGACTGGGAAATGAAGTGGAAATTCGCCGGGCCGTTTTTCGTGATGGGCGGCGCCGACTACGGTTATTTCCGGCAGCGCGACCCGTTCAACTGGACTTTGCCCGTGCGTGAAGTCGTGCCGCCCGCCGGCTCGGTGCGGTACGAAGCCTCGGCCGAAAACCACTGGGTGTTCCGCGGCGCGATCGGGCTGGATTCTCGCAGCAACCCCTACTATCCGCGGCGCGGGATCTTCGTGCAGGGCATGGCCCGCGGGTGGAGCAGCAACGGTTTCGAATCATATCTGGAGACCAGTCTGGACACGCGTTTATTCGTGCCGCTGCCCATTCGGAAGCATGTTCTGGCCCTGCGCGCCTGGGGGCGGCAGACCGACGGGGCGACCAATCTGGACAACGGGTTGTACTTCGGCGGGCCGGAAAGCGTGCGGGGGTATCCCTACGCCCAGCGAGAGGGTGAAGAGGGTTATCTTTTGAGCGCCGAGTACCGGGCGCCGCTGTTTTTGATGCCGATATCACCGCGCGGGGAAATCATCGGGGCGGGGTTTCATTTCTTCGCGGATGCCGGGGATGCCTGGTTCCACGGGGCCGAAGCCGGGCGCAGCATGTTTTCCTTTGGGGCGGGATTTCATTTGAACATCGACACGCTTCAGCTGCGGTTCGAGGCGGCGCGGACGCGTGAAGGGGACTGGATGTTCGAGTTCTTCGACAAGTTCAACTTCTAGTCATTCGGTAAGTCTGAACACACCCCCCAATCCGACGCCCCGCCGATGTTTCCCAGGTCGAGTCCTGAAATATTCCCCAGATTCTCAAAAATGGCCTCAGCATCGTCGAATCGGGTGAAGTCCACGTCGTAATGGAATATCCGGCATCGGTTCCTCCCGATATATTCCGGATAACCGGTCCGGTCCAGTTTGTACTTCTTTCCCCCCGCATCGAAGATGCGTGCATTTTTCGGAACTTTTCCGGCCTTGTTCATCAGGTCGTTTGCCGATATGAGGAGAACCAACCTGATGCCTTCATCAACCCGCAGAACTCCCATTACCTCCGCGGTCAGGACTGTTTCATCATCATACAGATCACAAAACCGCTGGATCGAGGACCTGGGAATGAAAAAATTGTCTTCCAGATTGGCCGTCCTTTCCCTGATCGTGGGATGGGAATCGTATAAACCGGAGGACCTCGCGGGAACAGCCTCCCCATAGGACTGGATTTTCCTCAGGGCCGTCAACGCGGATCCCAAAACGCTCGAATCCCTATAAGCCGTAGCCAAATGGACCAGCGCGGTAAAATCGGTCTCCATTTCCCGCGCCCTCAACAACCCGCGGTACGACTTGAATGCTGAATCCTGAAACGGACTGCGGGGAGGGATCCCCGACTCCGAATCGATTCCCAGGAAGTAGAGTTCCACATGGGCGATTTCGTGGGCCAGAATGAACTCGAGTTCCCAGGGGTCCTCTATCATCCCAAGCAGCCGGTCGGAGATAAAGACAAACCCCGTCGGAAACGATTGCGCCCATGGCAATTCGGAATGCAGGACCTTGAACTCGTATGAAAAACCCATGGTGGCGACGGGGAAGTTGGCGACAATCTTCTCCCCAAGTTGCTGGAGTTCTGCCTGGATTGCTTCATCCTCCACGGGGGGGTAGATCACTTCCTGGGTCCGGGCTGCCTCGATGGCCGCCTTGCGGGCTGCGAAATAACCTTCCATGGGAATCCAGTGCGCGGGTTCGAAACAAATGGTGCAGGGTTCGAAGCCCGCGAACTCGGCCTCCTGGAGGTTTTCGAATTCTTCACGAAGTTCCGGCGCAGGAAGATGGTTGGCTCCCGCCAAATGAACCATTCTCGATTGTGTATTCGCGATAACACCTTGGAACGACCACGGGTCACGGAATTCAAACAGGTCTCTGACAACACACTGGACAATAGTATCGTAGAAAAATTGGTCCATTTCCTGTTCCGACATAATGCTGACATTCAACTTCGCCCCGGACACCGACCTGATTTCCATGTCGACATGATCGGGTTTGAAGCGGAATTTCTTGATGGTGAAGCCTTCTCCGGACTCTCCCAGCCTCTGGAGCCGTCGCGGGATCACGTAGTAGTAGAGGACTTGGTCATATTCGATATATGTCGTGGGCATCATCGCGTGATTGGATCTGACCTGGCGCGGCTTCTGATTGAAGGCTTCCTTCAACGCATTGATGGAATCCTTGGAATCAGAATTCGCCTTTTCGGCGAGTGCCGGATTCACATTGGAAGCCAGAAGCAGTATTAAAATGGCCGAAATAACCGTAGTCGATCGTTTCACGGCGCATCCCCCTTGAATTACGACAGGAACAATCTCCACATCTCGACGGGTAACCGGAAAATCACCTCCTGAAACCCACGTCCAGGATATCACATATTTTGAATCCAGCCATTCGGTTTGATCGAAATACCGAAAACCACGCCATCCCGGCCCTACTCTCCGAACGGCGACGGCCTCCTGCTGATGAACGCATCCCGCGCCTTGACGAACTCCTCCCCTGACCACGACTGGTGTCGGAGCTCGGCGATCTCCTCCAGCGCCTCGTCGGGCAACACCTCCGCCTCCTCCAGAAGATTCAGGATGCGCCTGGTTCCCCGCAACGCCCCGGGCCCGCCCTTGGCCATCGTTTCCATCAAACCGGCGGCCGTCTCCTCCAGATCCCCGGCCGCCACCAGCCGGTTGAAGAATCCCACATGGAAGGCCCGCTCCGCGGTAATCGCCTCTCCCGTCATCAGCATTTCGCGAACCATGGGCGAGCCGAAACCGCGGAT
>JBDLKA010000143.1:0-7638 GCA_039714075.1 Candidatus Krumholzibacteriota bacterium
CGGTATTCTGGGCATCGCTTATTTCGCAGTAAAGGTCGTACAGGCCGAGTGTCTGGGCATCGTCCGGATTCCAGGTGTACGAGGCCGTGAAGTTGCCGCTGCCGTGGTCGGTGATGGCCAGGCCGCCGTTGCCGTCGGTCTGCGCGTTCACCAGGATCAATTCGGTGGCATTGTCTGGTTCACGGACCTTGAAGGTCACCGTAAAGCCCCCCACACCGGAGGCGTCCGCGTCGGTGAAGTCCGTTGAAATCACGGTGGTGGCCGTGCCGAACCGGTTCACCGGATTGACACTGGCCGTCGTGGCCCCCGCGGTGATTTCCGGCGGACGGATCTCGTTGATCTGCAGTTCCTCGGCGTTCGAGTTGTAGGCGTCCGTGGTGGTGTCCGACCCGTCGAACACCTCGCACTGCAAATCATACGTGCCGATGGTCTGGGCATCGTCCGGATCATAGGTGTAGCTGGCGGTGTAGTTGCCGCTGCCCAGGTCGGTGACCGTCAGCCCGCCGTTACCATGACTCTGGGATTCGACTAGGGTCACGATGGTGGTGTTGTCCGGTTCGCGTACCCGAAAACTGACGGTGAAAGACCCTACGAGAGGACTGTCCGCGTCGCTGAAGGAGGTCGAGATCACCGTGGATTCGGATCCGAAACGGTTCACCGGGGACACGCTCACCTGTGTGGCGCCGGCGGTTATCACCGGCACGTTGTTAGGCGGCACGTCGACCACTTCGAGTTCGTTGTCGTTGTCCGCGTAATCGTCGATATCGAGGTCCAGGCCTTCCCGGACTTCGCAGTACATGTCATAAAGTCCCAGGGTCTGGGCGTCGTCCGGGTTCCAGGTATAGCTCGCCGTATATGAACCGCCGCCGTTGGCAGTGATAGTCAGCCCGCCACCGCCGTTGGGCTGGTTGTTGACCAAAGTCAGCTCGGTGGTGTTGTCGGGTTCACGGACCTTGAAGATGACCGTGTAGGCACCGACGCCCGGGTCGTCGGCATCGGTAAAATCGGTCGAGATGGTCGTCGTCGCCAGACCGACCCGGTTCACCGGGTTGACGTTGGCGGTGGTGGCTCCCGCCACGATCACCGGCGGGTTGTTGGGCAGGGTTTCATCGATTTCGAGCTCGTCCAGGTTGCCCGTGTAGGCGTCCGTGGCGGTGTCGGATCCATCGAAGACCTCGCACTGGAGATCGTACAAACCGATGGTCTGCGCATCGTCTGGATCATAGGTGTAGCTCGCGGTATAGGAGCCGCCGCCGTTGTCGGTGATGGTCAGCCCGCCGCCGCCGTTGGGCTGGTTGTCGACCAGGGTCACCACGGTGCTGTTGTCGGGCTCACGAACCCGGAAGGAAACATTGAAGGCGCTCACGCCGGGATCATCGGCATCGGTGAAGTCCGTCGAGATCACCGTGGAATTGGAACCGTACCGGTTGACCGGGGACACGCTCACCTGGGTGGCGCCCGCGGTGATCACCGGCGCGTTGTTCGGCGGCACATCGACGACTTCGAGCTCGTTGTCGTTACTGGCGTACCCGTCGATGGCGTTATCCTCGGCGTCGCTGACCTCGCAATACAGATCGTAGAATCCCAGGGTCTGGATATCGCTCGGATTCCAGGTGTACTGGGCGGTGTAGTTGCCGCTCCCCTGATCGACAATGGTCAGTCCGCCGTTGCCGTCCGTCTGGGCGTTCACCAGGATCACTTCGGTTGTATTGTCGGGTTCCCGGGCCTTGAGAGTCACCGTGAAGGCCGCGGCCCCCGGGACGTCGGCGTCCGAGAAATCGGTCGAGATCACCGTCGTCGCCGCCCCAACCCGGTTCACCGGGTTGACGCTGGCCGTCGTGGCCCCCGCCGTGATCACCGGTGCGTTGTTGGCCACCACCTCGTTGATCTCGAGCTCGTCCAGGTTGCCGGGGTAATCATCAATCGCGTTGTCGGTGCCGTCGGTCACCTCGAAATAGAGGTCATACAATCCCAGGGTCTGGATGTCGGAAGGATTGTAGGTGTAGCTGGCGGTGTAGTTGCCGCCGCCCTGGTCGGTGATGGTCAGTCCCCCCGCACCGTTGGGCAAGTTGTTCACCAGGGTCAGTTCGGTGCTGTTGTCCGGTTCACGGATCTTGAAGGTGATATTGAAAGCGCCCACGCCGGGAACATCAGAGTCGCTGAACACCGTTGAAACCACCGTGGTTACGGCGCCCACCCGGTTGACCGGCGAAACACTGACCTGGGTCGCCCCCGCCACGACCGTGGGCGCGTTGTTGGGCAGGATCTCGTTGATCTCGAGTTCGTCCAGGTTGGCGGTGAAATCATCAATCGCATTGTCGGTGCCGTCGGTCACTTCGCAATACAGATCGTACAGGCCCTGGACCTGGGCGTCGTCCGGATTGTAGGTGTAACTGGCCGTGTACGACCCGCCGCCGTTGTCGGTGATCGTCAGGCCGCCGCCGCCGTTGGGCTGATTGTTGACCAGTGTCAGTTCGGTGGTGTTGTCCGGCTGCCGGGTCTTGAAGGTGACGTTGAAGGCGCCCACCCCGGGATCATCGGCATCACTGAAGGTCGTCGAGAACACTGTGGTGTTCGTACCGTACCTGTTGACTGGTGAAACGCTGACCAGGGTGGCGCCCGCGGTGATCGTTGGGGCGTTGTTGGGCAGCACCTCGTTGATCTCAAGTTCGTCCAGATTGGCGGGGTAGTCATCGATGATGTTGTCCGTGCCGTCGGTAACCTCGAAATAGAGGTCGTACAGCCCGGTGGTCTGGACATCAGAGGGGTTGTAGGTGTAGCTGGCGGTATAGTTGCCACCCCCCTGGTCGGTGATCGTCAGCCCGCCACCGCCGTTGGGCTGGTTGTTGACCAGGGTCAGTTCGGTGCTGTTGTCCGGTTCCCTGATCTTGAACGTGACATTGAAGGCGCCCACGCCGGGAGAGTCCGAATCGCTAAACACCGTGGAGATAGCCGTGGTGTTGGCGCCAAACCTGTTGACCGGGGAAACGCTGACCTGGGTTGCACCGGCTGTTACGGCCGGCGCATTGTTGGTCGCCACCTGCACATCCAGAACAATGTCGTCGATATTGAACTGGGTTTGGGCGGACAAATGGGAACCACTACGCATATTATGGTAAATCTTTAATTCATAAGTCCCATCAGCTGTAAAAAGGTTGGAGACATCCAGATCGGTCACCGTGCCGTCAATGAACGAATCCGCTCCCGGCATGCTGATGTTGTTCCAAAGTTCCACATCACCGCCGCCCCCCGGCAGTACGGCATAAAGGTATATATCGTGTAATTGGGGAATTCTCAGGGCAGCGGATTTGTACCAGTAGAAACTCAATTTTACCGTGTCGGTGGAATTGATCGTCCCGTTCAGAGTGGTTACGTCGTTACCCTCGTATGTGATTCGTCTGCCCGTGACTTCGTATTTCAGCGAACCCCCGTGGAATGTGTCATGAGAACGTGTGCCGTTGTTCTGGATCGGAGTATGAGTCCAAGACGACAGATCCGTATCGAAGGTGCCGTTGGGCACCACGTCGACCGCCAGGGCGGGCGTGCCGACCAGCAGCACGGCCGCCAGAATCCAGGCTTGGCCCTGTCTTGTTGCGTTGTTCAAATGCCGTTTAGCGCCGCGCATGCGACATCCCTCCTAGAAACCGTCAACGGTGCCCGAGTTGGAATCTGTCTTGTGAACCCCGTGGCAGGAAGTGCAGCGCACCACCCCGCCGGTGAGCACGAAATCGTTCGTTGTATTTCCGTCCGAAGGCTGGGGATTGCCGTCCACATCCAGGGGCGGATTGTGATACGTGGCCGTCCCCGGCAGGGTCGCCCCCACCGGATGGGACAGGTCGCTCCCTGTGTAGGTCTTGACCGAAGCCATATCCCTGGAGCGGTGGCAATCCAGACACAGGGCGTCCGTGGAATTGTCCAGCCTCAGGAAGGGAGAAATCGAATTGCTGTGTGGGTCATGACAGGTGGCGCAGGTGATCGAACCATCGGCCGCCAGATGATCCAGCAGGGCTCCCGTCAGGGGAGGCTCGGCCCCCAAAGCCGCATTGTCCGCGTTCACATCCCAGGCATGGGAGGATCCGGAAACCCCGGGATCGGCGATTTCTGCCGAAGACAACTCCTTGGTCATACCTACCCAACCGCCGGGCGAATGGCAGGACAGGCACAGGGTCGAAACCAGGCCGTCGGTCGACTCCACCAGGATGTCTCCCAGGGCACTGTGATTGATGTGGCATTGCTCGCAGGCAATGGAGTTGAGGCTCCCGTGGGGATCGTCCGCGCCCGCTGCCGGGATCGCCGTCAGCGTCAGCAGGACCCCGAGTGCTGTCAAAATGCGTTTCATCACATTACCTACCTCATCAAGACCATTTTCCTGGTGGCCGCCGAAACGCCCGACACCAGGCGGTAGAAATAGACCCCCGAAGGCAGGGTGGTCCCGTTGTTGTCCTGTCCCTCCCACACCAGTTGGTGCGTTCCGGGTCCGTATCCGCTCAGATCCGCGCTCCAGACCTGGCTGCCGCGGACATCGTAGATGGTCAGGTTCGCGCGGGAATCATCCTTCAGGCTGAAGACGATGACCGTGCGCGGATTGAAGGGGTTGGGCGTGTTCTGCTCGAGCCGGAACGGCAGGGGCGCGGCCGTGGGCACGAAGTTCCACAGGGCCATCCATTCACCCTGGTTGGAACCCGCCTTGGTCCTGGCCTGCCAGCCGTAGGACCGGCCCTCGGTCAGAACAACGTCCGGCCGCCAGCTGACCGAGCCGATCACGATGTCGCCCAGCGCCGTGCCGCCCACCAGGGGAATATCGAAAGCTTCCGCGACCGGATCCAGGAGGTCGGCCATGTCGAACAACCGGAAATCGACCGCCACCTGGGAAGCCTGGGCCAAGGGAGCCTGGATCCCCGCCACGAACTGAAGATTGTCGACGGGCATGTCGTCCCCGGCACCGGGGCTCACCGCCCGGGTCAGGTATTGCCCCGCCGCAGTGGTGGACTTGTCGACGTGGAAGATGTGGATGGCGGACCCTTCGGTGGCCGCCACGTAAAGGAACCCGGCGCCGTCCACGGCGATTCCGGTGGGCGTCAACAGGCGGTCCCGCCCCAGGTCGATGGGATCCACGTTGACGACAAAAGACCACTCGGCGTCGAAAACGACCACCCGGCCCTGATACCGGTCCGTAACGTAGATCCAGCCTTCGGCGTCACAGACGATTTCCCCCCCGCGCGAAACTTCACCGTCGTGGGTCCCGAACCCGCAGAACCCTCCCTGGAAGCCGCCGTCCCGGCCGTAGGCCAGAACCCGGGAATGGGTCTGGTCGAAAACGTAGAAGATCTCCCGGAAGGGATCCCAGGCCAGATCGGCCAGCCACCCCTGTTCCTCTCCCACCGGATGGGGCAGGTTCACGGTTTCGGTGACGGAGCCGTACTCGTTGCAGACGACAACCGTACGGCGGATCCCGTCCAGGACGAAACATTCCCCTCCGGAAACCAGGACGTCGACCGGCTGGTCCAGATTGTCCAAAAAGACCGTTTGCCCGCCGCTGTCCAGGTCGATGGCCGCCACGGTGGCCGCCTCGTCATCGCAGAACAGATAGACCCGGTCCCTGAGCAGGGCCAGTCCCCGGGCATCGCCGTTGATATCGACCTTGCCGTCCAGAATTCCATCGGCGGTGAACACCTGGACCTGGCTCGAGTAGGGTTCCAGAACGCCGATGCCCTGCCCGTCGACCGACAGGGACGTGGGCGCCGACGGCCCATCCAGGATGGAGCTGACATAGCGAACCTCGGCACCGGAAGCCGGGCCGCAGAAAACCAGAAAGGCCAACAGGGACACGAGCGCGGCCGGCCCGGCGCGCCGGTTCCTGAATGAAAGGAATCTCAGGACAGGCATCAGTACCCTCCCGGTGCGTGATTGTACCCGTGGCATTCGAGCACGCAGGTCCCCGACCCCGAACCGGTTTCCAGGTATTCCACGCGGCGGCTCATCTTCTCACCCGTGACCGCCTGCAGGTTGAACTGGATCAGGTTCGTGTTGTCGGGTGAACCGTGCGAGGCATGGCAGGTGAAGCAGGAAGTGCCCTGCCGGCCGCTGAACGGGTCCCCCTCGATATGTTCCCGGTGGTAGGGAAAACTCTCGTTGCCCAGAATGCTCAACCGGTCGTGGCAGGAGTAGCAGAACTCGAAGGCATAGGCCGATTCCTGCACGAAGACGTCCCGGTTGTAATTGCCGCTGAGCATGAATTCATTATCGGAACCATGGGGTCCCTTCGGTCCTTCCGGGTCCCCGCTGCGGTGGCAATCCGAGCATTTCATTCTCTGCCGGTCCATCGCCTTGCCCATCAGGCTGGGTATCGTCTTTCCGGACGGCTGGACCGTCACCGGATGCTGGGACCGGACACTCAAGGCAAAAACCCGGTCGAGACTCCGTTCCGTATTCTTGATCCCCATCCGGTCCGAGTGGCATTTGAGGCAGATCTCGTATTCGTAGAGGCTCCGCTCCAGGTATTGCCCGGAAATACTGTATCCGCTGACCGCGAAATCCACCTTCTTGCCGGCCTCCAAGCGCTGATGGGGATTGTGGCAATCCACGCATTCGGCATGGGATACTTCCGCGCCGCCGACCGAAGGAAGCTTTTCGGTCGGGGAATGCAGGCCTTCCCGATCGACCGGATGGCTGTACTGCTTGTCGAACTCCGGCCGCATGTCCAGCAGACGGGCCGAGGGCATCAACCAGCCGTCGGCGATCATCCGCGATCTTTCCTGTTCGGAACCGTGGCACTGGAAGCAGAAATCCTCTTCGGATTTGGCCAGCATGGGTTCGCCGGGCTTGCCGTGACCCACGTGACAGCCGCCGCAGTCATCGGCAAGTTGGGGGCTGCCCACGTGTCCGAGGGCGGGGCCGATTCCCCACAACGTCAGGACGGCGAGAACGGCCACCAGGGCCACCCGGGAAGTTCCTTGGCTATGATTCCTGATCACGTCAATACGCATGGCACACCTGGCACACTTGTCCAAAGGTTTCCTTGTTCCAGAACGGCAGCTTTTCGGATCGCGAGCCGTGGGCGTCGTGGCACGAAGTGCACTGGACGAACCCGTCGGCGTCCACCCCCACTTCCTTCTGCGGATCCAGGGGCGGCCACCGCAGCGAGGATTTCGCCAGGGCCTGTTCCTGGTTGAATTTGATGGACACCGGGTGGGTCCCCGAAAGATCCGTGCCCAGATGACTGGACCTTCCTCCGGGTATGCCGCCGTCGGCCCCCACACCTTGCATGCTGATACCCCCGGGAATCCCGTGCACCGCCCCGACGGCAATGGTCCCATCGTGGCAGGACAGGCACAATTTGGTCGCCCCGTTCGGCTGCTCGGGCAGGCCCTTCAGGGTCGACCGTTCATAGGCCTTGAATTTTCCGGGGTTGGTCGTGACGTGGTTCCACAGCGGGCCCTCCTTGGAGGCGTTGTGGCTGCTGTGGCAGAAAATGCAGATCCTCGTCTCCTTGAGGGACTTGATGTCGCCCGGCCCCGAAACCGACAGGTTGTGCGGCGAATTGACGATGGAAGTCTTGCCCGCCCCCAGCAGAAACGGCAGACAAGCGGCCAGCACAAACAGTGAAAGCACAAACCGATATTTCATGACCCGCCTCCC
>JBDLKA010000144.1:0-7335 GCA_039714075.1 Candidatus Krumholzibacteriota bacterium
GACCTGACTTTTTCCTTCACCGCCACGGCCGATACGCTGGTCCTTCAGGACGCTCCCTACACCGACCTCGACCTCGAGGGGGGATTTGCCTCCAGGGTACTCGGGGTGACGTCGTTGACCGCCCGCAGATCGACGGGCCGCCTGACGGGGGAACTTTCGGTCGACTTCGCGGCTCATCCCCAGGGGCATCTGGTCTTCGCGGCCCAGGTAGAGGAGGTTCCCGCAGGAGCTTTGCTGGAGCCCTGGTCCCCGGATATCGCCCGCAGGCTCGATTGCGAACTGGACTCCCGGTTGACCGGGGAGTGCGATCTGGGGGACAAGGCCACCGTCAGGCGGACGCTGACGGTCCGGGGACGGATGACGGGCGGCCCGGGTGTTCTGCACGCGGCCGATTGGCTGCATGACGCCACGCCCTATCTGGGTGACCGGCAGGACCTCAAGGATGTGCGCTTCAGGGACCTGGTCCATCGCTTTGAATATGCCCAGGGGCGGTACCGGATAGAGGAATTGGTCCTGTCCGGCGGCGACACGGATTGGATGGGTGGAGGCTGGCTGGATCAGGAGGGAAACATCGCCCTGGCGATAGGCGTAAAACTCCCGCCGGGGTTCACGCCCGACCTGGGGAATTTCTCTTTCCTGGCCCAGGGTTTGCGGGATGAAGAAGGCAGGATCAACCTGCCGCTGAAACTGACCGGACAGGCGGCCCGCCCCACCGTGGGCGTGGACTTCGCCCGGTTGCGGCGGAAGTAGGGAATCGGTACCGTACCGTTATCGGTGATCGCCTTGACAAATGGAAACCCAAATAGTACCGTGCCTTTCCGCTGACGGATTTGAGGCTTCGCCCGGTGTGGCTAAACCGATGATCCCGCGGGAACTGGCACGATACCAATGGGATCCGAGAGGCTGGAAATGCCTGGGTTCGAAGAACGGTAGTCCCCAGGTCGGAAATCCGGAGGGCTAGTCCTAATTGGTAAGGCAGCGGTCTTGAAAACCGCCGGGTGAAAGCCCATGGGGGTTCGAGTCCCCCGCCCTCCGCCAGGATTCGGAGAGGTGGCCGAGTGGCTGAAGGCGCACGCCTGCTAAGCGTGTGTGGGGAAACTCACCGAGGGTTCGAATCCCTCCCTCTCCGCCACAAATTTCGTTATATTGTGTCACGGATTGACTGACAGGTTTGACTGAAAAGGTGCGCCCATAGCTCAACTGGATAGAGCGTCTGGCTACGGACCAGGAGGTTGGGGGTTCGAATCCTCCTGGGCGTACCATTTTTTGGCCCCGCGGCTTTCCGCGGGGCTTTTTTTTGGAGGTGGGAATGAACAGGATTTTCGCGGCATGGCTCCTGTCGGGCCTGGTATTCCTGGCGATTCCCCTCGGGGCCGGGGCGGGCCCCCTGTTCTTCAAGGCCCATGGGGGGATCTCCTCCCTCAATCCCGAGGATGTCAACGACGGCTTGGACCGGCTCAACAGTGAGGCGGGCGGGCCCTTGCTTGATCACATCGGTTCCGCTCTTGACGCCGGTTTGTCCGTGGGTTACGCCCTGACACCTGAATTGGGGGCAGGGCTGGGGTATACACGGCTTTGGGCCGGAAGCAGCTTTTCAGACCAAGGGTATCTTTTGGAATACGATCTTCCGGCCAATCTCTATCAGGCATTCATCGACTACCTGCCGGTCAACGGCAGGAAGATCCGCTTTGGAGCGGGGGCGAACGCGGGTATGATCCAGAGTGCAGCGGCCTTGCGCCTCGAGGATCCGGTGGTGTTTATCGATGAGGAGATTCCTTTCGACGGCAATGGGTTCCTGTTTGCCGGTTACGCCATCGTCGACGCCGAGGTGGCTGCAAGCTGGTCCCTGTTCTCGGAGGCCGGTTTTCGCCATGCGGTCATCGGCACGGTGAAGGTGGACGGGCAGGCGGTCCTGAACCCGGACAGTCTCGATGACAAACTGCGTTTCAACTACACCGGGTTTTTTCTGAGGGTGGGGATCAAATTCCAGCCCTGACGGCCTGTTTTTTGCGATAAATCCGGTTTTGGCTGAATTTGGGGAACGGCGGGCCCCAATCGCGCGTAAACGGCATCCCGGTGGGTGCGGAAGGATCACTTGTGACCAGTTTTTCGTCATGCACTCCCCGAATCATGGTCGGATTCCTGTTTCTGATGGGTCTGGGCGGGCTGATGAGCCCCGGTTCCTGCCCCGCGGCCGACTCCGACCGGGATTTCATCCCTCTGGCCGAGATCTCCCGGGGCATGACCGGCTACGGCCTGACGGTGTTCCA
Source organism: Candidatus Krumholzibacteriota bacterium (assembly GCA_039714075.1). GTDB lineage: Bacteria > Krumholzibacteriota > Krumholzibacteriia > LZORAL124-64-63 > LZORAL124-64-63 > JAGLCY01. The sequence continues at coordinate 2,271 of JBDLKA010000144.1, forward strand.
GGGGTCCAGGATCGATACCTTCAGCGTCACGGTCGTCGGAGTGCAGGACAATGTCCGCGCCGACGGCAGCCTGCTGATCGTCGAGGTCGGCGGCCATGGTCTGGAGCTTTCGAGCATCGCCCAGGGCATGAGCGGAAGCCCGATCTATCTGGAGGGGCGTTTTGCGGGCGCCCTGGCCTTTGGTTGGGGTGGGGCCCTCAAGCCCATCGCCGGGGTGACGCCCGCGGCGGAAATGCTGGCCCTGCCGACCGGACCGGCGGCCGGAGCGAAACCGGGTCCCCGAATGTCGGCCCCGGATCTGCGCCGCCTCCTGGCGACCGGATCGCCCGACCGGGAATTGATGCAGGACCTTTTTCCCGCCATGACAATCGAAGAGACCACCGACCCGCCCGCGGCTGTGGCTGCCGCGGCCTGGCCCACGCCGCGGGAAATGATCATGGATCTGCTGGCCGACCTGGCTTGGGAGGGAACCGGGCGGCGACCCGGTCCCGACAACTGGATCGTCCAGCCCATCGGTTTTTCCGGTGAGACGGGCGGCGGGGCACCTGCCGAACCTGCGACCGGTCCGGCCTTCCGGCCGGGCAGCGCCTGTGCGGTCCCGTTGATCACCGGGGACGCCAAACTGGGGGCCATCGGCACGGTCACCTGGGTGCAGGACGATGAGGTGCTCATGATGGGACATCCCTTCATGCAGCGGGGGCCGGTGGCATGGCCCCTGGCCACGGCGGAAGTCCTGACCGTTTTTCCCAGCCGCCAGATGTCCTTCAAACTCGGATCCATCGGCCGGATCGTCGGAACCGTGCACCATGACCAGCGCGCGGGACTGTCCGGACGGACCGGTCCGGCGCCCGCCATGATACCGGTCGGCGTCGAAGTGAAACTTCCGTCCGGCGCCGGTCCCGAAAACAGGTCCTATGCATTCCAGGTCGCGGACGATCCCCGTCTGGCGCCGACCCTCGTTTTCTGGGCGCTGTACAACTCCCTGCTGGCCGCCGGCGACGATGCCAGCCTGCAGACCATGAAGTACCGGATCGAAACCGTGTGGGAAAGCCCCGCTGAACTGGCCGGTGAGCCTTTGATCATTGAAGGTGTGACCGCGGGTCCGGGCGGGGCCATGGGGCTGGCGGGGGAATGGATGGCGCCCCTGAACATCCTGCTGAACAATCCCTACGCCGAAGCGCGGTTGCTGGAGGTCCGGGCCCGTCTGGAAATGACCAGGCCCATGGCGACGGCCACCATCGTCGGTGTGTCCGGTCCCCGGTCCCTGCCTGCGCCCGGTGGCGAAGCGGTGTTCCAGGTGGCGCTGCAACCCCGGCTGGGTGAAAAGAGGATCGTGGAAATACCCGTGGTCCTGCCGGCGAACCTGGAGCCGGGACCCTATCGCATCCTGGCCGCGAGTGCGGCGGAACTGTTTTCATTCGAGGCCCAGCGGGCGGCCGGACGCTTCCAGGTCGCGGACCTGGGCGCCATCGTCGACCTGTTGCGCACCAGCCGCTCCCGCAGCACGCTGGTCGTGGCGTTGCTGGCGCCCGGACGCAACCGGATCATCCTGGGCCGGGAAATGCACAATCTGCCCGGGAGTGTTTCCCATTTGATCCAGTCGGGCAACATGCAGGCGCCCAAAACCCTGGCTGACTATGCGGTACGAAGCGACCGGACAACCGAATGGGTGCTGGACGGACACGCCGTCCGGGCTCTGGTACTGCCCGCGGCCGCGGCAACCTTCAAGGAAGAAAGACGACCATGAGCATGATCAGGAATATGGCCGGCAAATTCGATTCAAGGTATGTCCTGTGGGCCACGGCACTGGTGCTGGCAGTCGGTGGGGTCGAAGCCGCACGGGGCGCCGGTCCGGTGTTCTGGGACTGGCCCGCCGACCGGCCGTTCACCGAGATGGAACTCGAGGGCGCGGCCCTGGACCGTGAAGGCAACCTGGTGGCGGGCCTGGTCGGCAGGACGGCGGGTCCGGCCGGTCCCGAGGTTTTTTGGCGGATCATTTCCGACGGGCAGGGCGGCTATTACACCGGAACGGGGCATGGGGGAGAAATCCACCATACCACCTCCGGGGATAAAAACCGGCTGGTGGCCCGCCTGGAAGGGACCGAGGTATTCAGCCTGTTGATGTTGGCCGACGGCGACCTCCTGGCCGGTTGCGGGCCCGAGGGACAGTTGTATCGGGTTCGCCCCGACGGCCAGGCGGATCTGCTGGGCAGCGTGGCCGGCGGTTATGTCTGGGCCATGGCGGCCGATCCCCGGGACGGCAAGATCTGGCTGGCCACCGGGAGCCCGGCGGCTGTCCACAGCTTCGACCCCGAAACGGGCACCCTGGAAAGTGCCCTGGATCTGCCGGCCCAGAATGCCCTCGACCTTGCTTTCGACCGGCAGGGGAAACTACTGGTGTGCACCCAGGGCCCCGGTTTGATCTACAGCCTGGATACGCGCCGGGCCGATCAGCCCCGGCTTCTTTTCGAAACCGCCCAGGACGAGGCGCGGCAGTTCATTACCGGCCCCGAGGACCAGATCTTTGTCCTGGCTCTCAATACGGATGAATCCGTGCCGGAAGGCAACGGGATGTCCGTCCGGCCCGGGGGGGACATGCCCCCGCCGGCGCTGATGGCCCTGATGATGGAAGGCAATGGTCCGAAAACACAGCGGGCCGCCTTGTACCGGTTGGAGGATGATGGTCTGGTTGTTCCCTGGTGGGTCGGGGACGTGGACTTGATGATCGCCGCCTGGAGCCCGCGCTGGGGCTGGCTCGGCGGAGGGCCCCTGGCCGATGATTCCGGACGAACCGTTCTTAACCGTCTGACACCCCCCGCGGGCCATCATCCGGCGGCCGGGTGGTCCGGCGGGGATATCCTGGACCTTTTGGTGGAGACCGGCGGGAAGGATGATGATTCGATCGTCGTCGGCCAGGCCCACCCCGGCAGCGTGACGATTCTGGGCAGCCGCGGGGACGCCCCCCGGCAAGCCCTGAGCCCCCCGCTGGATGGGGGAATCCCTGTCCGCTGGGGCCGTTTGAACTGGACCACCAACGAAGGCGACGGGAAGTTGAAATGGGCTGTCCGTGGCGGCAATCGTTCCGAGCCCGACGACAGCTGGACCGCCTGGTCGGACAGCTGGACCGATCAGAACCGGACCCTGCCCCTGGAACCCTGCCGGTTTCTCCAGTGGCGGGTGGAATTTCCCGCCACGGACGGTAAGACCCCGCTGAAGCTGACGGCGGTGTCGGTCAGCGCCTGGCAGGACAACAGGCCGCCGGTGATCGTCTCCTTCACCCAGGAGTACCTGAAGGACATCCACCTGGGAATGATGAACAACCACAACGAGAACATCACCCAGACCTTTCGCAGCGGACTGAAGGCCGAGTTCAGCAGGAACAGCACCGCCGACCGCCTTGCCGGACCGGACCGCAGCGCCCTGGGCCGGCCGGTTCGCGTCTTCACCTGGGAGGGCACCGATCCCAACGGCGACCGCGTGCTCTACGATCTGGAATACCAGCGCACCGGCGAGAATTCCTGGCGGCAAATCCAGTCCGGCAAATCCGAATTCCTGGGTAGCTGGGACACTTCCGAGGTTCCCGACGGCGCGTATTACATCCGGTTGACGGCCAGCGACAGCCCCGACAATCCGGGCGGCCGGGCGGCGGCCACGAACCGGACCCTCGGGCCCGTGACGGTGGACAATACCGAACCGGAGATTACCGGTTTCAGGCTCAAGGAGCTGCCGGACGGATTCCAGGTGGACCTGACCGCCCAGGATGACGGTGGCGTGCTGGCCGGAGCCCAGCTGCGGCTGCCGGACGGCACCCTGGAAAGATTGGATCCCGCCGACGGAATCTGCGACAGCCCCCGGGAAAATTTCTCCGCCAAGGTCGTCTGGCCCCGGCCGGGCCGGCCTGCCGGACCTGTGCCCTGGCGGATTCGGATCGAAGTGCGGGACCTGGGTGGAAACACCGCTTTCACGGAAGGTGATGTCCCTTGAGCGAGGGCGGACTTTTTGCGGCCTTCCGTACCCATGAAAGGTGGATGGCCGAGGCCCTGAAGGAAGCCCGGCTGGCCGGCGACAAGGGGGAGGTCCCCGTCGGTGCGGTGGTGGTCCGGGACGGGCAGGCCATCGGGAGGGGGCACAATCAGGTGGAATCGCTGCGCGACCCGACCGCCCACGCGGAAATCCTGGCCATCGGGGCCGCTGCGGGGCACGGGGAAAGCTGGCGCCTGGCCGACGCCACCCTGTATGTGACCCTGGAACCCTGCACCATGTGCTGCGGGGCGATTCTGCTGGCCCGCGTCGGTGCGGTGGTGTTCGGGGCCGCCGACCCCAGGGCCGGGGCGGTCGTCTCGACGGGCCGCCTTCTGGACGGCAATCCCTATCGCCAGCAGATCGAAGTGGTGGGGGGCATTTCCGCGGATGACTGCGGCGCCGTCCTGTCGGAATTTTTCCAGTCGCGCCGGGATTGAATCCGGTCCCGTATCCGGTCCCGGGCCGTGTTGATTTTCCCCAGGACCGGTGCTATATTCCCCGCCTTGTTCCGGTGGAGAGGTGCGAGAGTGGCTTAATCGGCACGACTGGAAATCGTGTGTGCCGCAAGGTACCGAGGGTTCGAATCCCTCCCTCTCCGCCACCCGGATTTTCGGCCGGCCGGGAATATGTGATCGCGGAGAGGTGCCGGAGTGGTTGAACGGGGCGGTCTCGAAAACCGTTGAGCCCTTAGGGGTTCCCAGGGTTCGAATCCCTGCCTCTCCGCCAGTTTCTGCCTTCGGGGGGCTGCCCGGGCTTTTGCGGGTATGGATTCCGCGGGCGGCCGGACCGGACCGCTGGTATCATTTTGATTTGATTGGGGATGTAGCTCAGCTGGGAGAGCGCCTCGTTCGCAACGAGGAGGTCGGCGGTTCGAGCCCGCTCATCTCCACCAAGATTCTGGAAGACCAAGGGGGTTCCCGCCGCGGGAGCCCCGGGATATGATGGGTCAGGCCCGGCGTGACGCCGGAGCACTAACTCCGTCAGGACTGGAAAGTAGCAGCGGTACGTTCCCTTCGACGTGTGCGCCGCCAGCCTGGCCCAC
>JBDLKA010000145.1:0-7256 GCA_039714075.1 Candidatus Krumholzibacteriota bacterium
GCCGGCCGTTCCGGGAACCGTCTTCCCAGGTCAGGCCGGCGCCCGCCCCGGTTGTCAGGTCGGCGAAGGTCACGGTAATGTCGGGATTGTCCTCCAACCAGGGCGTCCATTCGGGCCACCGGGTCAAATCGCCGGTGAATTCGTGGATGGTGCCCCTGGTCGCATCGATGACCACGGTCTTTTCCACCTCGAAGGTGCTCGGCAGAAAGAGGCCCACGACCGCCGCCAGAACGGTGGCCGCGATGACCCCGATGCCGATGCGAATAAGAATGCCGCTCGCCATGGGTCAGTCCCTCCTAGTCTATCCAGCGGGTCAGCCAGCCCATGACCTCACCATGCCACTGGATCGAATTCTGTGGCTTGAGCACCCAGTGGTTCTCGTCCGGGAAATACAGCAGCCGGGCCGGCACGCCCTGCCGGCGCAGGGCGGTGAAGGTACTCAGGCCCTGGGTATCGACAACCCGGTAGTCGAGGGCGCCGTGGACCACCAGGGTGGGCACATGCCATTTCTGCACGTGGTCGACCGGGTTGTGGGTCCCGAAGCCGCTGCCCTCGGTCCAGGGGGTGCCGCCGTGCTCCCATTCGGGGAACCAAAGTTCCTCCGTGTCGAAATAGGCCATGCGTTCGTCCAGGTTGCCGTCGTGGTTGACGAAGGCCCGGAAGTTCTTGCTGAAGGGCTGGCCGTGCATCCAGTTGATCATGTAGCCGCCGTAGCTGGCGCCGGCCGCCACGACCCTGTCGCCGTCCATCCAGCCGTAGTTCTCGAGGGCGGCGGCGAGGCCCTTTTCCAGGTCTTCCAGCGGCCGGTCGCCCCAGTGGCCGCTGATCGAATCGGTGAACTCCTGGCCGTAACCGGTGGAGCCGTGGAAATCGACCGCCACGGTGGTAAAGCCCGCTCCGACATAGGCCTGGGGATTCCAGCGGTAATGGAAATCGTTGCCGAAGCTGCCCTGGGGACCACCGTGGACCAGGAAGGCCACGGGCCATTTTTGTCCGGAGGCGGCTTTCTCTTCGGTCCAGTCGTAGGGCTTGACGACGTAGGCGTAGACGGTTTCATCGTTCCAGCCTGCGAACGTGAACTGCTCGGGTTCGCCCATCAGCGCGGCGGCCAGCTTCTCGCCGTTGAAGTCGGTGATCTGCTTGAGACCCTTGCCGCTGGTGCTGATGGTGAACAGCTCGGTGGGCGATTCGAGCGACTGCTGCCCGAACAGCAGGGATCCCTTGAGCAGGTTCAGGCTGGAGTTGCGGCCCATCGTCTGCACGATGGTCGCCTTGCCGGTTTTGACGTCGATCTTGAAGATGGACCGTTGCCCCAGGTAACCGGCCGTCGCGTAGATGGTCTTGCCGTTGCCGGCGAACTTCAGGCCGTGGGGGCTGAGGTCCAGGCCGTTGTAGGAAAAATCGATCCGGCTGCTTTCCCCGGTGGCCCAGTCCATCATTTCGATGTGGAACCGGTCGGCCTCGAAGTTGGGCCGGTCCATGGCCAGATAGCACAGCGTCTTGCCGTCGGGGGTGAACACCGGTTCGGTGTCCCAGGCCTCGTTGGCTTCGGTGATGCAGCGCATCTCGCCCGAACCGTCGGTCTTGACGGCGTACAGGTCGTAATCGGTGCTCCACGCAGGCTCGCTGCCGGGCAAAATCTTGGCGGTGAACACGACTTCCGACCCGTCCGGCGAGACGGCGACTTCTTCCATACCGCCCCAGGGGAAGGTGGGCACGTCGGCGTCCAGGTCGGGCATCAGGTCCACGGGTTCCTCGCTGCCGCCCTTGAGCAGGAACAGGTGGCTGCGCTTGCCGTCTTCCCAGGTGTCCCAGTGGCGGAACATGAGCTCGTCGTAGACCATGCCGGTGGTCGGGTCGGCTGCAATTTCCGCGTCACGGTCGATCGTTCCCTGGACGCCCAGCCCGGGGTAGACCTCCATGGTCAGCAGGATGCCCCGCAGGTCCGGGACGATTTCCATGCTGCCGATGCTCAGCTTCAACTCGGTCGCCTGGACGGCTTCCCCGCCATCCGGGTCGATGTTCCAGACCTGGGCGCTGCCGCTCCGCGTCGACAGGAAATAGATGGTCCCGTTCATACACCAGCGCGGGTTGTAGTCCGCGGCGGGGTTGCTGGTCAGACGTTTGGTGGTCTCGCCGTCCGCACTGGTGACCCAGATGTCGGTCCTGCTCTTGTTGGCATCCACGTCGGGTGTGCTGACCTGGTAGGCCACCCATTTGCCGTCGGGAGAGACCTGGGGATCGCCGAGGCGGTCCATGGCCAGCATGTCGTGGACGGAGAAGGGGTGCTTCTCGACGGCGGGTTCCTCATCGGCCGCGAAGACGGTTCCGGTCAAGACGATAACAAGGCAGAACAGGAGAATGGTCATGGGTCGCAAGGGGGGACCTCCGGAAAGTGCCAGGAAGTGGGGAGTATCTGTAAAAAGCCGCCCCAATATAGCAGGGACGGCTGGATATTGCGAGAGTGGACGAGCCTCAGTCAAGGTCCCAGCGCGCGAGGCTTGGAGACGGTTTCCCGCCCGCGGTAAGGAAATTCCCACCCACATACAAGCCGCCGTCATGGCTGACCAGGCTGCCAACATGGGGAGACCCGGAAACACTGCCTTCGACCCCGCTGCCAAGGGCCCTCCAGTAGGTTCCGTCCCACATGGCGATGTTGTTTACCGCCACCCCGCCGGCGGATTCAAATTGCCCTCCGACCACCAATAATCCCTTGTAGACGACCATGGCGGGGATGGTAATCCTGTCTCCGCCCGATATTCCGCTTCCCAGGGGATGCCAGGAATTCCCGTCCCAGCGGGCAATATGGTTGAGGCCAATTTGGCCGTTGCCGGTGAAGTCCCCGGCCAGGATGAGATCTCCCTGGAATTCGCACGAGGCCATTATGAAGGGGGTTTCCCATTCCGCCACAAGGTGTGGTTGGGGTATGGAATAGCTGATTCCGTTCCACAGGGCCACCGATTCCGCGTCATGGCCGGGGACATCGTCGAAACCACCGGTTATCACGAGGCTGTTTTTGAAGTTGAGGAGGCCCAGGACCCACCCGCCCACGCCGTCACGCCACCCCATGGAATGAAACGAATTGCCGTCGTAACGTGTAAGCCAGGTGAAGGGACTGCTGTCGCTGTCGTAGAAGGCTCCCCCGAAATACAGATCTCCGTTGAACTCGCACAGGGTATGGACCGCATTGTCCGAGGGGCCGTCTCCCAGGCTTTCCCAACCGGATGATGTCCAGCGGGCCAGGTTCGCGACGGGAACGTCGCCCGCATTATAGAAGGATCCGGCCACGTGGAGGGCCCCATCGTAATAGGCCATGTCGAAAGCCTGGGGACCCCATCGTCCCCCGGCGAGACCGGTGCCCATGGCCCGAAAATCGGTTCCGTCATAGGCTGCGATTCCCCAGGTCAGGGCGGTCCCGATCCTGGAGAAGGGCCCACCGACATACAGGGTGTCCCCGAGGGAATAGAGGGTGTTGACACGGTCGTTGATATCCAGATCAGCGAATTCGTCCCCCCAGCCCAGGGGAATGTTTTGCGTTGTGAATTCCAGGAAATTTGAAATTTCGGAAAAATTGCCTGACTCGTCCCGGGAACGGACCGCCGCGTAGTAGCTGGTCAACGGGGCGAGGCCGGGAAGGACGAATTCCTCGGTCTGACCGGCATCAACCGGATTGTTGGGCCCGTCCCGAGGCGAAATGTCCATCCAGTTGGTTTCGGTCAGGGCCTCCTGGCTGATCCTGATTTCGTAACGGTACGGTCGGCCCAGGGGACCGTCGTCTGCCGGAGAGGTCCATTCGAGGACGGCGAAGGTGTCGGTTATCCGGCCGGTGGTCAGATCCGTCACCGGAGCGGGTGGCTGGCGGTCCAGGAATACCACGTTGGAAAGTCCCGACCGGTTTCCGTGGTCATCCACGACCTTGAGGGCCATGTAAAATGTTGTTTCAGAGCTTCCCGCCGGGAGGTCGAAGCTTTCCCGGCTGCCGGCCTCCTGGGGCCGGGGTGTGCCCGGAATCTGAGAGGCGGATGACCAGCTGGTATCGGTGATGGGTTGGTCATATTCCCGCAGATCGTACCGGGTGGCGGTTCCGTTGGGCCCATCATCGCCCGTAGCCGTCCAGGTAAGACGTATCGTGTCGCCGAGGACCGCCACGGCAAGATCGTTTACCGCGAAAGGAACATCGGGGTCGAGGTCCCCGAGCAAACCGGCCGGGTCATCGCTGCAACCTTGGCAAAAAACAAGGGAGAAGAAAAAGGGGGTGAGCAGCAGGAGGCGCCAGTGATCGAAGAACAGGGCCATGGTCGCCATGACAATACCTTGCGGTTCCCATGCCCCTGATTCGGTAATTGATATTACTACATTTCCGGTGGGAAAAACAAGACCCTGTTCCTTCTTGAAACAGGATCCGGACAAGTCACTTTGACTACAACAGCGCCACGCTCTTGACCTGGGCGAACAGTTCCTGGTTGGGCCGCAGCTTCAGCGCCGCGGCCGACCTCTGGGTGACCGCCGCCAGCATGATCGTGCGCCCGACCTGCAGCCGTACCAGGACCCGTGAGGGGCCGTCGGGAATCAGCTCCAGAACCCGTGCGGGCAGGATGTTGAGGATGCTCGATCCCTCCGCCGGCTCGAGGGCGAGACTGACGTCCCGGGCGTGGATGCGCACCCTGATTTTCCGGCCTTCAGGTATGCCGGGGTCGGCCACCAGCAAGGTGCCGCCGGGAAATTCCAGGCGGGCCAGATGGTACTCGTCGTCCACGCCGACAATACGGGCGAACACCACGCACCCGGCGTGGTCCCCATGGGCCAGACCCGGGTCGGGGCTGGTCAGCAGTTCGGCCAGCGGACCGTGGTGGCGGGCTCGTCCGTCCTCCATCAGCACCAGGTGGTCGGCCAGGCGCGCGGCTTCGTCCTGGGCGTGGGTCACATACAGGAAGGGCAGGCCGGTTTCGGCGGCGATCCGCTCGAAATAGGGATAGATGGCCAGCCTGTTCTCCCGGTCCAGGGCCGCCAGGGGTTCGTCCAGCAGCAACAGCTCCGGACCGGCTAGCAGGGCCCGTCCCAGGGCGACCCGCTGGCGTTCGCCGCCGGACAATCCGGACACGTCGCGGTCCAGAAGAGAGGCCAGGCGCAGCAGGGTGGAAATTTCCTCGATTTCTCCGGACTTTCCCGAAGATCTTTTTCTGCCGTAGGCGAGATTCCCCCGCACGTCCAGGTGGGGAAACAGCGCCCCGTCCTGGAAGACATAGCCGGCGCGGCGGCGGTGCGGCGGAAGAAAGTGGCGGTCGTCCTGCCAGGTCTTGTCACCGATCAGTACGTGTCCGGCCGTACGGGGTTCGAGGCCGGCGACGCAGCGCAGCAAAGTGGTCTTGCCGCAGCCCGAGGGTCCCACCACGGCGGTGATGCCGCGGCCGGGCAGGGAAAGGTCCACATCGAGCCGGAAACCGTTTTGCCCTTTGGCGCCGTCTGGCCGTTCCAGCCGGCATTTCAGCTGCAGGCTCATGTCCGGACCCCCGGCTGCCGTCGGACGACGAGATTCACGATCAGCAGCAGGGTGAACGAGATCAGCAGCAGGGTTCCCGCAAGCACATGAGCCCGGGCGTAGTCCAGCGCCTCGACATGGTCGTAGATGGCGATGGACAGCACCTGCGTTTTACCGGGGATGTTGCCGCCGATCATCAGCACGACGCCGAACTCGCCCAGGGTGTGGGCGAAGCCCAGGGTGGCGGCGGTCAAAAAGCCGCGCCGAGCCAGGGGCACCGCCACGGAAAAGAACCGGTCGCGGGGCGAAGCGCCCAGCGTTGCCGCGGCTTCCATGGGGCGGTGGCCGACCGAGGAGAAAGCGTCGCGGATGGGTTGTACGACAAAGGGCAGGGAGTAGATCACCGAACCGATCACCAGACCGGTGAAGGTGAAGGCCAGGGGCCGTCCGCCCGCCGCGGTCATCAACCGGCCCAAAGGCCCGTCCGGTCCCAGGAACAGCAGCAGATAAAACCCCAGTACGGTCGGCGGCAGGACAAGGGGCAGCGACACCAGGGCATCGACCAGCGGCCGCACCCGGCGCCGGGTCATGGCCAGCCACCAGGCCAGCGGGGTGCCCAGTACCAGGAGCACCGCCGTGCTTACGGCGGCCAGTTTGAGGGTCAGGCCCAGGGCTGTCAGGTCGTCGGGATGGAACATCAGTTCTCCGGGATCAGGTACCCGTACTTTATCAGCACCAGGCGGGCCACCGAGCCCTGCAAAAATTCCAGCAACCGGGCGCCGGCCGCGGGGGATTTCGCGTTTTTCAGCACCACGGCCTGCTGCAGGATGGGCTCATGCAACGGCGGATCGATCTTCCACCAGCGGCCGCGCAGGGCCGGCGCGGCCAGGATCTGCGGATAGGCCACGAACCCGGCTTCGGCGTTTCCCGAAGCGACGAACTGCCAGGCCTGGCCCACGCTTTGGCCGGTGACCAGACGGGGCCGCAAATCCTCCCACAGGTCCATGTTCTCCAGGGCCTGCTTCGCCGCCAGACCGTAGGGGGCCAGCCGCGGATTGGCAATAGCCAGATAGTTGAACTCCGCCGCCTCGAGGATTTCGGCCACGGGGCGCTTGTCTTCAGGACCCGCGTCGGGAATCCACAAGGCGAGCCTTCCTTCGGCGTAGGTGAACCGGGATCCGGGCACCACCAGGCCCATGCTCTCGAGCTTGGTGGGCCGCTCGCTGTCGGCGGCGAGAAAAACGTCGAAAGGCGCCCCGGATTTTATCTGGGCGAAATGCCGTCCGGTGGACCCGCGTATGAGCAGCAGTTGATGCCCGGTCGCTTCCTCGAAGGCCGGAGCCAGGGCTTCCAGGCAGTCGACGAAATTGGCGGCCACCGCGACGCGGACCTGATCGCCGTGCGCCAGGCCGGGCAGGCTGATCAGTGCCGCAAAAAAAACGGCGGAAAATATCCGTCTGTCCGGGATCCCGTTCATCCGGTTGGTTTCCATTTCCGGTTCGGTCCAGGGAGGGCGGGACGGGTATGGCGGGAAATTTTCATGGACACAAGTCTTTCGCGGGGAGAGATTCCGAGTGGTTTCCTGTACGGGAGATAGAAACATCGGGCGGTCTTTTAGTCAATGATGCGGCGAATCGCCGGGGAGGTGTCCCGATGCTCGGTTCAGGATATTCAGGTCGCCGGTTGATCCCTGGAATCATCGGGATCTTGTTGCTGTTGATGCCGGCTGCCTCCCCGGGACAGGACGCCGCCGCCTCCGCCGACAGCGTGGATGTTC
>JBDLKA010000146.1:0-7197 GCA_039714075.1 Candidatus Krumholzibacteriota bacterium
ATGCTGGGGGATGTGAAGCGCGCCGTGGTGGTCGGGGGCGGGTACATCGGTCTCGAATTCGCGGTCTCTCTGGCGCACATGGGCAAAGCCGTGACGCTGGTCGAACTTTTGCCCCATGTCATGGGCGGGCGGATCGATCCTGAAATGGCGGCCGCCATGGAAAACAACCTGGGCAGCCTGGGGATCGACGTACGGCTGGACGCCATGGTCGAACGGATCGAAGGACAAGACGGCCGCGTCACGGGAGTGACCCTGGCCGGCGGCGAGCACCTCGCGGCCGAGGCCGTTCTCTCGGCGGTGGGTGTGAAACCCCTGGTGGGGTACGCCGATGCGCTGGGTCTGAAAACCGGCCCCGCGGGGATTCTGGTGGACGACTATTTCCGTACCAACCAGCCTGATATCTACGCCCTGGGCGACTGCACGCAGACATTCTGCCGGGTCACCGGCCGGGAGGTGCCGGGCAAGCTGGGATCGAACGCCGGACAGATGGCGCGGCACCTTGCCCTGAACCTGCTGGATTATTCCAGCGATCCCTACCCCGGGGTCATAAACTCGGCCATCACCAGGCTGGGCGGTCTGGCCTACGGCAGCGCGGGGTTGACCGAAGCCGACGCGGCCGCCGCCGGGATCGAGGTCCTGGTCGGACGCAACCGAGCAGCCGACCGTTACGCCAACATGCCCGATCCGCAACCGGTGGACGTGAAGGTCATCTACCGGGCGGATGATCAAAGACTGATCGGCGGCGAGATCATGGGCCGGTTCAACCCGGCGGGCTTCGTCGAAACGCTCGCCCAGCTTATCGAGCGGGAAATGACGCTCACCGATGTCCTGACCGCCAGCTACAGCTCCCATCCGGAGCTCACTCCAAAGACGAACAGTCCCTACTGGATCTGGGCGTCCGAACCCCTGTTCTTCAAACTGCAGGCGAACCCCGTCGCAACCATGGGAGGCTCCCGTTGAATTCCCTCGCTTTATTCCTGATCGGATTCGTGGCCGGAACGGTTCTCGTCGCGGCCGTCTTCCTGAGCGTCATGCGCACCCGCATGGTGGTGGCCCATCGGAGTCGGCGAACCTTTGCCGAGACCTGTGCGGCCATCGAAAAAATCGTGCCCACCGAAAAAGGGTGGGGTTTTCCCATCGACACCTGGAATTTCTACGAAACCTTCGCCCAGAAGAATCTGGTGCCGGAGGGTTTCGTCAACCTTAAGGTCTATTTCGTCTGCAACGCGGGCCACGCCAGCAAGATGTTGACGCACACACCCAGCTTCGTCGGGATGATGCCCTGCAGCTGGGCGGTCTACGAAATGGCCGACGGCTCGGTCTGGCTGGCCAAGATGAACGTGGGTCTGATGAGCAAAATGTTCTCGGGTGTTCCGGGCCGAATGATGCGGATCGTGGGCCAGGCCGACGACAAGTTCCTGGGCGAAGTGCTGGGTTAGCTTACGGTCCGGCGGGTCCGGATCCCGGGTCGAAGCCCAGCAGCGTCGGGCCCAGCAGATAGAAAAGGGAGGCGATCAGGACGACGCCCACCAGGTTGATGAAGACGCCCACCCGGGCCATCTCGTGGATCCGGATGCGGCCGCTGCCGAAAACGATGGCGTTGGGCGGCGTGGCGATCGGCATCATGAAGGCGCAGCTGGCCGACAGGGTGGCCGGGATCATCAGCAGCAGCGGACTGACCTGCATGTCGACCGACAGCGAGGCGAGGATGGGCAGGATCATCTGCGTGGTCGCGGTGTTGGAGGTCACTTCGGTCAGGAAGGTCAGCACCAGGCAAATCATTCCGATCATGAGCAGCGGATGCACGCCCGCCAGCGCCCCGAATCGGCTGCCGATCATGTCGGAAAGACCGCTGACCTGGAATCCCTTGGCCAGCGCGAATCCCCCGCCGAAAAGCAGGACGATGCCCCAGGGCAGCCTCATGATACCGCCGGCGTCCATGATGGCGGGACCGTCTGCGGTTTCATCGCGCGTGGGGATGAGGAACAGCAACAGTGCCATGAACAGGGCGACGGTGCCGTCGTCCATCATTTCAGGATGGGGAAGTAGCTCCGACCACCCGGGTATGGTCAACGAGCCCAGGTGTAGCGGATTGCGGAACACCCACAGGACCGCTGTCAGCGAAAAAATTCCCAGGACCACCTTTTCCTCGTAACGGGGTGGTCCCAATTCCCGGTATTCCTGTTCGACGATTTCCCGGTCCACCACCAGATGCTCGGGCACCCGGAAGAACACCCGGGTCAGCAGCAGCCAGACCGCCGCCAGCATCACCGTGGCGATGGGCAGCCCCATGACGAACCAGGTGCCGAAGGCGATGGGCTCGTTTTCGGGAAACGAAATCTCGTAGATGCGCGCGAAGGCCAGGTTGGGCGGCGTCCCGACCAGGGTGGCCATGCCGCCGATGCTGCAGGCGTAGGCGATGCCCAGCATCAGTCCCAGGGCGAAGACGCGCGTTTCGCCCCGGCCGAAGCGTGATTCCATCTGGATGACGAGGGCCATGCCGATGGGCACCATCATGATGGCGGTCGCGGTGTTGGAGATCCACATGGACAGGAACGCCCCGGCGATCATGAAGCCCAATATGAGGCGCGAGGGTCCGCCGCCGACGCGCCGGATGATGAACAGGGCGATGCGCCGGTGCAGATTCCATTTTTCCATGGCCAGGGCGATCAGGAAGCCGCCCAGGAAAAGGAAGATGGTGCTGTTGACATAGAGGGGCGCGGTGGTTTTGCCCGGCAGGATTCCCAGCAGCGGGAACAGGACCATGGGCAGCAGGGACGTCGCGTAAAGGGGGATGGCGTCGGTGATCCACCACACCGCCATCAGCACAGCCACGGCGGCCATGCGGGAGGGCGCGGCCCGGTCAGGGTCCATATCCAGGAAAAGGACCGTCATCAGGAACAGGAGCGGGCCCAGGATCAAGCCTGTTTTCTGCATCTTGGTGCGCTTTGCCTTGTCGTTCATGGAGGGACTCTACCACATTTTTGAAAAAGCCCACTCCTTCAAAACAGAGGGTGATGCGACTGGTAGTTAACATAATATCGCCCCCCGGGGGCATTTGACGGAGCTGCAGAATGGTGCCCTCGAAATGTGATATAATGGCGCCTCACGAACCACACCAAGTGCCACTCATCCGGGACCAGCGACAAAATGATTCAAGGCCGACATCATAAAGCCGGTGGAAGGTTCAAAGCCCTGCTTCTGGTTTGTTTTCTTTTGGTCCTTGGGCAGATCCCGGCCAAAGCCCTGGTCTCCTTCGATTTCGAAACGCCCTATCTGGTCCAACCCACCCGGCAGGTCTGGGACTTCTGCGTCGTGCCGCACGCGGGTCAGTATCACGCTTTCTACCACACTGTCCCCCAGCAGGACCTGCACGCGGCCAACGCCGACACCATCTGGCACGCGGTCTCGACAGATCTGCGCCGGTGGGACATCCGCGGCCCGGTCCTGACCAGCGGACCGGACTGGTGGGACGAGGTCGCCATGTGGGCTCCCGATGTGGTTTTCGACGACCAGTCCGGCCGGTGGGCCATGCTCTACACCGGGGTTGGCGCGGGCATGGTGCAGCGGGCCTGTCTGGCGTGGTCCGATGATATGGAGACCTGGGTGAAAAGCACAGCCAATCCCGTTTTCGAACCTGATTCCGTGACCTATTTCTGGTCGCCGTCGGAAGCCTGGAGCTCGTTCCGGGACCCGTTCATCTTCCACGACGGCCAGGAGTGGAACATGCTCTCCACGGCACACCTCAGGCTTGGTGGTGTGCCGGGTTACCGCCGCGGCATCGTTCACCGCGCCGTGTCCAGCGACCTGGAGAACTGGCAGGACGCGGGGGTGTTCTACGAACACGACGGCACCTCCGGTCTCAGTCATGCCCTGGAAAGCGTGCAGTACATCGTGCGTGACGGTTGGCACCACCTCTTTTTCACCGAGCAGGACCCCGCGATCGAACATCATCCCACCAGCCACATGGTAGCCGCCGATCCCGCGGGATGGTCCATGGCCGGCCGCACCGTGGTCGATGCTGGCTGGGCGCCGGAGATAAAGCCGTTCCTCGGGGGTGGAGGTGCGGATATTTTCGCCCGCCTGGCCAAGGACCAGGATCCGCGCGACGACACCTGGTTCGTGACCGCCAAGTTCGACACCGTTCGTTTCGACCCCGGCGGGCTGGCCCCGCAGATTATTCCCATAGACCCTCTGGGACCGGATTGGCCCACGCGCATCGGCGACGTCGGCACGGCGGCCCCGACCTTCGGCGAAAATCCGGCCCTGCGCGGCGACCCCGCCATGAACGAGGAAGGCCACGGCTGGTTCGGCAGCTTCGAGAACTACGGTGGTCCTTTGAGCCTCAACAACCAGCCGGGCGCCGCCCTGGGCGACACGGCCACCGGCCGGTTGGAATCAGCCCCGTTTGTCGTCACCGCGGGGTTCTTCCGTTTGTTGCTGGCCGGGGGGAATCATCCGTCG
The DNA here is from genome assembly GCA_039714075.1 of Candidatus Krumholzibacteriota bacterium. Classification (GTDB taxonomy): domain Bacteria; phylum Krumholzibacteriota; class Krumholzibacteriia; order LZORAL124-64-63; family LZORAL124-64-63; genus JAGLCY01. The sequence goes on from JBDLKA010000146.1 coordinate 4,465, forward strand.
ACCTGTTACGTGGGCCTGGTGGACGACGCTTCGGACCTGCTGCTGACCTCCATCGCTCCCGGCGGCGAAATCGCCCTGGTGGAAAAATTCTGGGATGCGCGTGCCTTTATAGGACAGACGGTGCGGATGGTGATCGTGGATGAAGAAGCGGGCCCCGGCGGCTGGATCGCGGTGGACGCCATCGAGGAGTTTGACGGGGCTTCACACGCGCGGTCCGGGTCGGCGCCGCGAAACGTTCCGGTCACCGGCCTGACCGCCAGCCCCAATCCCTTCAACGCCGGTACGGAAATACGCTTCCAGGTGGAAGAGCCGGGCCGCCTGTGGGTGGAGGTTTTTGATCTGGCGGGCCGCCGGGTCTGGCGTTCGCAAGAAATCGATGCCGCGCCGGGCGAGTTCCGCCTGGACTGGAAGGCCCGCGAAACCAACGGGCGCAATCTCCCCAGCGGGGCCTATCATTTTCGGGTGATCCATGACGGGACGCCGGCGGCCGTAGGGCGCCTCACCTTGGTGAAGTGATCCTAATTCGTTCCTACTCTTCGCCGCTCCCGCGCCACTTCAAACGACAATGCCGGGCCGCACCCGGTCCGGGCGCTTCGGCCAGCCAGGCGAGGGCGGTGCCCAGAACGGCATCGTGAAGACTCCGGTTGCCCGGGTCTCCGCAGGGCGCGCCGAAGGGAAAGCGCACATGCAAAGGCCGGGGCGCCCCCACGTGCTCGGTCAGTTCGGGCAGCAGGGAAATAACCACCGTGGGCAGGCTCCGTTTTTCCAGTTCCACAGCCACCAGGCTGATGGTCTGCACGCAGAGCGAACAGGTGGGCAGCAGAACCACCGCGCCGACCTCGTCTTGGTTCATGAGTTCCGCCATGCGGGCGGCGCTTGTGGCCACGCCGGGAAGCGGCTGCAGGATTCCCTCACAGAAACTGTAATGCCGGGCGGCGGCACCGCAGGCCCGGCCCGCGGTCACCAGCCGATCGAGGGATGCCATGGGCAGGGTCACTTCCGGGTCCTTGCGGATGTATTTCTCGTCCACGTAATCAGCGGCTAGGTCGAGCGCAGCCGGCGCGGTGCCGTGGGGGATGATGCGAAAGCTCGTGTCCCCCAGAGGATTTGTAAGCACCTCGAAGGGTTGGTCGTCCCGCAGGTGCAGGCCGCCGGTTGACACCAGGGCGACTGTGGCGGTGGCCGGATCGGTGCTCGGCGTCCAGGGCACGGGGCGAATCTTGTGAAAATCGAATTCGGGATCACGGTCCGCACGGAGAATTCGCAGGATCCGGTTCAGCATCGCGGTGCGGAAAGGTCCGTCGGGATCGTTTCCCGGCTGGTCGGTGGGCGGCGGCAGGCGATCCGTTGTCAACGCGGTCTCCTTGAATCCAGGTTACGCGAGTTGCACCGGCTTGGGGGGCCGGATCAGGTATTCGGCCAGTTCCTTGGTTATCTGCAGGCCCGTCTGCTTCTCGAAGGTCATGAAGAACGGGGCCGAGTTGCACTCCAGGACCAGGTGCCGGCCGCTGGCCGCATCGATCATGAAATCCACCGCGGAAAACGGCATGCCCCAGCAGCGGGCGGCGGCCACGGCGGTCTGGACGGCCTCGGACGGCAGGTCGCAGCGGCGCACCTGCTGGGTTTCCCGGCGGGAATCGGTGTCGTCGGCCAGGGCGGGCACGATCACCGCCGCGCCGATCACGCGGCCGTCCAGGACGAAGGCCCGCAGGTTGTCCCCGGCGATTCTTTCCTGCACCAGCAACGGTCCGTCGGCCAGGGCGGATTCCGCCTCGTCCCGGTCCGCGGGGGGCGCAAAGCTCTCGGTGTAACCGTAGCCGCCGACCAGACCCTTGTGGATCCATTCGCCGCCGGCGCTGGGCGGCGGTTCGGACAGGGAATCGGGATCGCAGGTGCTCAGGGTCGCGGGGTGGGGCAGTCCCTTCCGGGCATAGACCGCCATCTCCCAAGGCTTCAATCCGTGCAGGTCATGACTGCGGGGAGGATTGACGACGGGACCCTGACGACCCAACCGTTCCAGCACCGTGTTCCACATGGCCAGATGGCGCCGCGAGGCGTCGAGCTGGACCAGGCTTTCCTCCCCGACCGGCAGGCCGTCATCGTCCAGGACGTAGGGCCGGCGCAGACCGAGGTCGGCCACGTAGCAGCCGCGCAGGTCGCTCAGGTCCTCGCCGCAGGCCGAAACGTGGTCGGGATCGATGGTGAAAGGGTCGTCCTTCCGGGGATCGAGAAAAACCGGATCGGCCCCTCGCTCTTCCAGGCAGATGGCCAGCCGTATGATTTCCTCGCGGTCCGGTGGGCCGATCAGGCCGATGTACGGCATCAGGCTTCTCCTCGCAAGGCGTCGGGGTCGCCGGCGATCCCCGCCTCGGTCAAATACTTCAATTCCACGATGGGTTCGAGGTGGTGCTTGTAGGGGTCGCAGGAGCCGATGTTGGAGTTATCCTGCTCCATGGCCTCCAGGGGGCAGCCGCCGTGGCAGACCGGAAGCACCGCGCAGCTGCGGCAGCCGCTTCTTTCCAGGGCGTCCCACTTGAGCCAGTAGTCCTCGTTCTGCTTCTGGTAGGGCTGTTGCTCCTGGTCCAGAACCGAACCGATGGCCCGGTCCGGGTGCATGGTGACCTCGTGCCAGCACTTGAAGATCTGGCCCCCCGGCGCGATGACGTAACCGTGCAGGCGATCGGCGCTGCAGAAGGCCCCGGCCATCCGCGAGGGATATTTCTGCAGGGGCAG
>JBDLKA010000147.1:0-7069 GCA_039714075.1 Candidatus Krumholzibacteriota bacterium
TCCCTCGACGAGTCGCGCCGCGCCATCGAACTCATCGCCGAGCATGACATGATTTCCGAGACGTCTTTCGTGCTGGGCTTCCCGGACGAGACCCAGGAGTCCATCGACAGCACCCTGAAGGCCGCCCGCGAGTTCAATCCCGATTTTGCCCACTTCCTGGCCATCACGCCCTGGCCCTATGCCGATCTGTGGGACGAGTACCAGGATTACATCCAGGACTTCGATTATCGGAACTACAACCTGATCGAACCGGTGATCAAACCCAAGAACATGAGCCGCAAGGAGATCGACCTGGCGATCATCACCTGCTACGGAAAATTCTACATGCCGAAGATGAAGGAATTCATGCTGGACAAGAGCAAATTCCGGCGTGATTACCTGCTGCGATCCACCAAAATGATCATGCAGTCCTCCTTCCTGGTGAAGAAGTTCGCCAGGTTGGGCATCGACCCGCGCAAGGCCATGAAGGACGTCATGGGACGGTAGATCCCTTGTCGCAGGGTTGCCTCCGGCCTGTCGAGACAAAACGGGGTCTTGGGCGCACGTAACCTTATTGTTTTCAGTCTATTAATATATATGGACGGCGGGTCTACAATTTCTTGACTATACGCCGATACGTTATTTTGTTAACATTAATACCCACTTCCAGAAAGGGATATGTGAACGCCTTCGGGAAAAACAACTTGCTGTCATTTATCGCATCGCCCGGACTGACGCTGGCGTTGCTTTGCCTGTTCGGCTTTTCCATCGCCACGGCCACCTTCATCGAGTCGGCCCAGGGGACCGGGGCGGCCAAGAGCCTGGTCTACAACGCCCGCTGGTTCGAGGTCGTGCTGGGGCTGTTCGGGTTGAACCTGGTGCTGGCCCTGCGCCGCTGGTGGCCCTTCCGTCCGCGTCTGATGGGTTTCGTCTGCATCCACATCGCCGTCATCGTGATCCTGGCCGGCGCGGCGGTCACCCGGTATTTCGGGTTCGAGGGCACCATGTACATTCGCGAGGGCGCCGGTTCGGAGATTATTTTTTCTCGTGATACGCACGTCATGCTGGAAGTCGGTGGGGAATCAGGGTCTTTTCCGGTCCGCCTTTACCGGGACGGCGAGCAGAATATTTCCCGGAGTCTGGAAATTGGGGGAGAGACTTACCGGGTGGAGGTGGAGCACTTCCAACCGGCCCCAGCCATGGGTGAAGCCGGCCGGGCCGCCGTGACCCTGCTCGTGACCGACAGCGAAGGACACAGCGCGACCGGGACGGTGACCGAAAGCCTGCGGGACCGGACGAACGTCAGGCTGGGCGACCGTCAGGTGAGCCTGGGCTACGGCCCGGTCAAAATCCCCCTGCCCTTCAGGATCCATCTCGACGATTTCGTGATGATCACCTATCCCGGCAGCGATAATCCCGTGGACTACGAAAGCCACGTCCGCTTGTTCGATCCCGAGAAGGGGATCGAGGGCCGTCCGTCCCGGATCTTCATGAACCACCCGCTCAGCCACCGCGGCTACAAGCATTTCCAGTCCTCCTACGACGATGATCGTCTGGGCACCGTCCTGACGGTGAATTTTGATCCGGGCAAGATCCCCACCTACATCGGGTACGGTCTGATCACCCTGGGTTTCATCCTGGTTTTCGCCAAGGGTCTTATCTGGCCCGCCAGGCGTTCGGCCAAAGCGGCAGCCATGCTGGCCCTGCTGGCTTTGGCGGCCCTGCCCCAGGACCAGGCGGCGGCCCAGGGGTGGGATGTCAGCGGCCGGTTCCCCGGCGTGGGCGAGGTTCCGCCTCCGGTGGATGTCACGCTCATGGCCCCCGATGCCCGCCTGTCCGCCGGCGGCCTGATCATGCAGGACTACCAGGGCCGCATGAAACCGCTCGATACCCTGGCCCGGGCGCTGGTCCGGAAAATCGGCAAAAGGTTCGAAATCGACGGCTGGGATCCCATGGACATGTATCTCAGCTGGCTGGTCAATCCCCAGTACTGGTGGGATTATCCCCTGCTTTACGCCAAGTATCCGGCTTTGCGGGATCTGGTGAAGGCACAGCCCGGCGCCACCCACGTCTCGGCCCGCAGCCTGTTCGACGACCAGGGGAACTACCTTCTCGCCCAGAGGGTGGAGGCCGCCCACCAGACCCCCGACCGGGATCGTTCCAAGCTCCAGCGCAAGCTGATCGCCTTCGATGAGAGGTTGAATCTTTTCTACATGGCGCTGCTCGGCCGGTCCCTGAGAATTTTTCCCGTGCCGGGGGACGAAAACAACACCTGGCTCTCCATAGAGGAGTCCATGCCCCGGGTGACGGGTCCCGCCAGGGACAGGTACCGCCGGATCTGGTTCGATTTCCTGGGCGGGTTGAAAGACGGGGATTCCGACCGGTTCGCCGGCGCGGTGGCGGAAATCGCGGCCTGCCAGGCGGAGTATGGGGCCTCCGTCGTGACCGGCGGCGCCGCCCTCCGCTCGGAACTGTTCTTGAACAAGGTCCGCCCCTTCAGCCGGGTGCTGTGGGGATATCTGGTGGCCGCGGTGATTCTCATGACGGCCTATTTCCATTGCCTGATCAAAAGAGGGGGGCGGCCTTTCCGGATGCGGCACCCCCTTTACCTGGCCGGCTTCTGGCTTTTTGTCGTATCGTTCGGCGCCCATCTGGCCGCCTACGTCCTGCGCTGGGTCGCCTCGGGAAGGGCGCCGCTGAGCAACGGATACGAATCGCTGGTGTTCATCAGCCTGGCGGTTGCCGCGGCCGGTCTGTCGTTCGAACTCAAGGATCGGCGGGGAGTCTCGGCCGGTCTTGCCTCCCTGTTGACCTTCGTGGTTGTGGGCATCTCGATGATGTCATTTTTCGATCCGGCCATCGGGCTGCTGGTGCCGGTGCTGAATTCCTACTGGCTGAACATCCATGTGACGGTGATCACCGCCAGCTACGGCTTCCTCGGCCTGGGCGCCCTGATCGGCGCCCTGATGCTGATCCTCTACCTGATGAAGGGACCGGGCCGGTACGCGATCCGGGACGGCATCCGCAAACTGGAAGGCCTTCTTTTCAACGTGAACATCTTCGGGTTGGGCCTGCTGACCGTCGGCACCCTGCTGGGGGGCATCTGGGCCAACGAATCGTGGGGGCGCTACTGGGGCTGGGATCCCAAGGAAACCTGGAGTTTGGTGACCATCCTGGCTTACACTGTGATCTCGCACATCCGGCTGATTCCCTCGATCCGCAAGCCCTGGGCCCTGGCCGCGGGCAGTTTCGCGGGGATCTCGACGGTGGTCATGACTTTCTTCGGCGTGAATTATTTCCTTCAGGGATTGCATTCATATGCCCAGGGCGGGGCCACCAAGGTCCCGGCGTGGGTTTATTTCGGCGCCGCCTTCATGGCGGTATTGATTGTCGCTTCACTGGTGGTAGCAATTAGGCGGGACTGGGACCATTTGGAGGGGAGAACCCAGATGGCACCCACATCACCGGAAACGGCGAACTGATTGGCGGGAGTGATCATGAACGGCAAATGCAAGATGATCGAAGGGGCCCTGTCGATTGCAGTGGTGTTGTTGGCAACGGGATTGGCGTACGGCCAGCCGCAGCAGCAGAGCTGTCAGACATCGGACTGCCACCAGGAGATGGGAAAGGCGGAGTGGGTTCACGGGCCGGTGGGCGTGGGAGCCTGTGTGGTCTGCCACACCCCGGTCGAGGGGGAGGATCACAAATTCACGTTCCCCGCGGAACGGGCGGAGCTTTGTTTCGCCTGCCACGAGGAAAGCCGTGATCTCATGCTGGAGGACAATGTGCACACCCCGGTGGCCACGGGTGATTGCACGGGTTGCCACGATCCCCACCAATCGGATTATCGGTTCACCCTGAAAGGTGACGCCAAGGATCTGTGTTTCGAGTGCCATGAGGAGGCATCCTTCGTGGGGGAGTCGGTTCATGGCCCGGTTGCCGTGGGTGACTGCAACGCCTGTCACAACCCACACGCCTCGGCCTTTACGATGCAGTTGCTGGATGATCCGGTCCAGATCTGTTTCGATTGCCATGACGACCGCAGCGACATGATGACGATGAGGCACATACATCCGCCGGTCAATGAAGGCTGCATGTCCTGCCACGAGGCCCACGCCGCCCAGGCTTCCAAACTGCTTGACGTGGACCCCCCGGAGCTGTGCTTCGAATGCCACGGGGAACTGGAGACCACCACCACGGTCAGCCATCAGCACACCCCTGTGGCCGCCGGGCAGTGCAACAGCTGCCACGACGCCCATGGCTCGGAATTCCCCAAGCTCTTCCCGCAATCCCCCGAAGAGCTTTGTTTTTCCTGTCACACCGAACTCGGGGATTACGTGAAGGCCCAGACCAATCTCCACGGCCCGGTAAGCGAGGGTGATTGCAGCGCCTGCCATGACCCCCACGGGAGCGAATTCCACCGCATCCTGCGCAAGTTCTTCCCGGAAGATTTCTATACGCCCTACGCCGAGGAAAAATATTCCAGCTGTTTCGAGTGCCACAACCACCAGATTGCCATGGAGGCCGAGACCGAGACCCTGACCGACTTCAGGGACGGCGTGCAGAACCTCCACCATCTGCACGTCAACAAGGACGTCAAGGGTCGCTCCTGCAAGGCCTGTCACCAGGTGCACGCTTCGACCCAGGAAAAGCATATCCGCTTGTCGGTTCCCTATGGGGCCATCGATTGGGAGCTTCCCGTCACCTTCACCAAGACAGAAGACGGGGGCAGCTGCCAGGTGGGTTGCCATGCCCCGAAAGGATACAAACGCAAATGAATTTCCGTATCCGGACTTCAGTTTTCATGGTCATCCTCGGGTGCCTGTGCACGGGGATGATTCTGTCGGCGGACGGGGCCGGGGCAGCCGACCGGAAGGCGGTCGTCCAGCGCAGCCGCGCGCTCCTGGCCGAGGCCCGGGAGGCTTTTGCGGCGGGCCAGTCCGACACGGCCCTGGCCCGTCTGGAATCCGTTCTGGTCGAGGACCCCGCCAACCCGGACGCCTTCTACTTCATCGGCCTCATCAAGCTTTCTCACGCCGATACGTCCGGCGCCGAAGCGGCCCTGGCCGAGGGTGTCCGGCTGGCGCCCCTGTCCCGGCGCCTGAAGCTGCTGCTGGCCCGCGTCTGGGTGGAGTCCGGAAAAACCGTCGAGGCGGACAAGCTCGTTTCGGAGGTTATGGTCCTGCGACCCCTTGATGTGGACGCCCTCTACATCAAGGGGCTGATCGCCCTGGCGGAGAACGACTCCACCGCGGCGGTCGAGTTCTGGGACACCGCCCTGACCGAGGAGTTGGGAGGTGGTGACCTGTGATAACCCGATTTCACCGCGAATTCATGAGCCGCACCATCCTGGTCATCGTGTTCCTGTCGGCTATGGTCCTGGGCACCGCTTCGGCGGCCTTCAAATATCTCCAGGAAGGCATGACGCCTCCCGAGTTCAAGGGCAAGGACCTGATCACGGGCGAGGAGATCGTGTGGAAACCGGGCACCGGTGACGAGGGCTCCGAGGTCGCCCTGATCGTTTTCTGGGCCACCTGGTCGCCACGGTCGATGGACCTGCTGAGGGATCTGAAGACCATGGCGGAGCAGTACAAGGACCACAATTTCCGGGTGATCGCCGTCAACGTCGACGGCCAGGAACCTTCGCCCACGATGATGCGGGAAATTTCCCGGACATCGGTGGAACTGGATCTTCCTTTCCCTATTATTGTCGATGAAGGCCTGAAAACCTTCTACGCCTACGGCGTCATTGCCGTACCTTCCATCGCCCTGGTGGATGGGTCGGGGCATTTGCGGTATGGGCCCAGCGGTTACTCGTACACCATCAAGGACCGCATCATCGACTCGACCGAAGTGCTGCTCGGGTTGCGGGAAGTGGACGCCGTCGCTTCCCTGACCCCGGTTTACCGACCAAAGCCCAAGGCCTCACGCTACTATCACCTGGGCCGCAAGCTGGCCGGCAAACGGCTCTATGAACGGGCCCTCGGCAACCTGGACAAGGCGGTGGAGGAAGATGCGGGCTTCAGCTCTCCCTTCAACCTGAAGGGTCAGATCCAGCTGGCCATGGGAAATTTGGAAGAGGCGGAACGGAATTTTGCCCGGTCCGTTGAACTGGACAACACTTCGGTCGCGGCCATGGCCGGCTGGGGTCGATCCCTGCTGCTCCAGGACCGAAACGAGGAAGCCGCGGTAAAACTGGCGGCCGCCCTGGACCTGGACGACACCTATACTCCCGCTCTGGTGGACCTGGCGGAATGCCGCACCCGCGAGGGCAAGCTCGAAGAGGCCTGGGACCTGTACCAGGCCGCCCGGGATCTGAACCCGAGGAATCCGGAACTGCTGTTCCATCTCGGCCGTTTCCTTCGTCAAAAGGGAGAGGCCTCTTCCGCGGTCGCCGTCTACAAAACGGCCATCGAACAACTGGTGACCCTGCCGATTCTCGAATCGGCGCCGCAACATTGACCACAAGGAAGGAAATCCGACAATGCAGAGGTTAACGCTCCACTCCCCGGCCCGGGGCCGGGTGGATTTGCGGGACATGCTCCTGGTAATCCTGTTGGCTTTTATCGGGCTGGCCGGCCTCGTTCTTCTGCCCCTGTTCGCCCAGGCCGAGTCCGATCCGCACAGCTTCCACGGCTCCACCAGCGAACCGAAGCTGGACTACGAGGCGCTCTACGAATCCGCTACGCCCCTGACCGATTCCGAGCAGGGCCGGCAGGTTCTGGCCGCTTGTCTGGCGGCCTACGGCGGGCAGGAAAAGTTGAAGGACCTGAAGGGTTTCCGGCTGCACTACAGCATGACGCCCATGATGAGCACGGAATCGTTTCCGGTGGTGAAGGCGTTCCGGACGGACCGGGAATACCGGCATACCAAGGGTGACCAGGAACGGATCCTCAACGGGCTGAAATGCTGGTACACCAAGGGTGACCAGGTGGCCGACATGGACGGGGGACGCTACCGGGCCGAGTTGTTCAGCTACCTGACCCTGGCCATGCCCCTGGCCGCGGAAACCGAACGCTTCGACGATGTCCGTTTCGGGAAAAGGGATGGTGACCCCCATTCCTATCTGTATTTCGACAAGGCCGATTCC
>JBDLKA010000148.1:0-6903 GCA_039714075.1 Candidatus Krumholzibacteriota bacterium
CCTTCACCGCGCTGCGCCGGCAGGGCGTACCGGCCCGGCTGCTGTATTTCCCGGACGAGAACCACTGGGTGCTCAAACCGCAGAACTCCATCCAGTGGCATGGCGAAGTCATGGGCTGGCTGACCCGCTGGATAGACTAGAAGGGACTGACCCATGGCGAGCGGCATTCTTATTCGCATCGGGATCGGGATCATCGCGGCCACAGTTCTGGCGGCGGTCGTGGGCCTCTTCCTGCCGAGTACCTTCGAAGTCGAAAAGAACGTGGTCATCGATGCGACCAAGGGCACCATCCACGAATTCACCGGCGATTTGACCCGGTGGCCCGAATGGACGCCCTGGCTGGAGGACAATCCCGACATGACCGTGACCTTCGCCGACCAGACAACCGGGGCGGGCGCCGGCCTGACCTGGAAAGACGGTTCCCGGAACGGCAGGCTGTCATTCATAAGCTGCGACCCGGACCTGGGCGTCGAATACGTCATGACCTTTGAAAAAAACACCTACACGTCCACCGGATACCTGAAGTACCGGCCCGCGGCCGGCGGCACCGAGGTGGTCTGGACCATGGTCGGGGACAACGGGAACAACATCCTGGCCCGCTATTTTGTCGGTTTGATGCCCTCGTTTATCGGTCCCCAGTTCGAGGAAGCCCTCGCGCGGCTGAAGATGGTGGCCGAGAAGGCGGAAGCAGCGTCGGAGGCGGTCCCGGAAAGCTAAGCTGCCTGATTTGTACAAAATTAACGGTCCGGCGCCTGCCGGACCGTTTTTTTTGAGCCCAGTTTCGGGGTTTTGCGGCACTTTTCAGCGCATTGCTCCAACCTGATATATCAATTCCCCCAAAGCCCCCTTCCATCTGTTGACGGCTTGGGGAAACGGCTTATCCTTGGGACGAAATCATGATTGTCGAAATCAACTTAACGGGAGACATGAGACGATGGCGAACAGGGATCCCCGCAAGCTCCACCAGATCGAAAACGCCGAATGGCGCGAATCTCTGGATTATGTGCTGAAGGAACAGGGAGCCGAGCGCGTGGTCCAGATCCTGCGCCTGCTCCAGACCCGGGCCCAGGAGCACGGGGTCAGCATCCCGTTTACGGCCAACACCCCCTACATCAACACCATCCCCCTGCAGGACCAGCCCGTTTTTCCGGGGAACCGTTCGCTCGAGCGGCGCATCAAGTCGATCGTGCGCTGGAACGCCATGGCCATGGTCGTGCGGGCCAACAAGGAACTGCCCGGCATCGGCGGCCATATTTCCACCTTCGCCTCGGCCGCCAACCTGTGGGAAGTCGGCTTCAACCATTTCTGGCGCGGCCGGACCAGGGATTTCATCGGCGACATGGTCTACTTCCAGGGTCACGCCAGCCCGGGTATCTATGCCCGCGCCTTTCTCGAGGGCCGGCTCACCGAACAGGACCTGACCCGGTTCCGCCGCGAGCTCGATCCCGCCGGCGGCCTATCGTCCTATCCGCATCCCTTTTTGATGCCGGACTTCTGGGAGTTCCCCACCGTTTCGATGGGCCTGACCGCGTTGACGGCCATTTACCAGGCCCGTTTCAACCACTACCTGGTGGACCGTGGGCTGCGCACCGGCAGTGGCCGCAAGGTGTGGGCCATGCTCGGCGACGGCGAGATGGACGAGCCCGAATCCCTGGGCGCCATCACCCTGGCCAGCCGCGAGAACCTGGACAACCTGATCTTCGTGGTGAACTGCAACCTGCAGCGGCTGGACGGGCCAGTGCGCGGCAACGGCAAGATCATCCAGGAATTGGAAGCCACCTTCCGCGGCGCCGGCTGGAACGTGATCAAGGTCATCTGGGGCGGTGACTGGGACCGGCTGCTGGACGCCGACGATTCCGACCTGCTGGTCAAGCGGATGGAGGAAATCCTCGACGGCGAGATGCAGCGCTACACCGTGTCCAGCGGGGCCTACATCCGGGATCATTTCTTCGGCAAGTACCCTGAACTGCTGAAACTGGTCGAAAGCTACAGCGACGAGCAGGTTCTCAAGCTGCGCCGCGGCGGGCACGATCCCGAAAAAGTCTACGCCGCCTACCGGTCCGCGGTCGAGCACAAGGGTTCGCCGACGGTTATCCTGGCCCACACCATCAAGGGTTACGGGCTGGGCGAAGCCGGCGAGGGCAAGAACATCACCCACTCGCAGAAGAAGCTCAACGAGGACGAGCTGAAGGAATTCCGGACGCGCTTCAATATCCCCATCAGCGACGAGGACATTGCCGAGGCACCCTTTTACAAGCCCGACGACGACAGCCCCGAGATGGAATACCTCCGGGCGCGGCGCCAGGCCCTGGGCGGATCGCTGCCCCTGCGGGTCGACAACAGCCAGCCCATGGCCTGCCAGACCGAAACCATGTTCAAGGAGTACTACGAGGGCTCCGGCGACCGCGAACTGGCCACCACCATGGCCTACGTGCACATGTTGTCGAAGCTTTTGAAGGACGAGGAAATCGGCAAGCTGATCGTGCCCATCGTGCCCGACGAGGCGCGCACCTTCGGCATGGAGTCGCTGTTCCGCCAGGCGGGCATCTACAGCCACGCGGGGCAGTTGTACGATCCGGTGGACAAGGGCAGCCTGCTGTTCTACAACGAGAAGAAGACCGGGGCCATCCTCGAGGAGGGTCTGAGCGAGGCCGGTTCGCTGGCCAGCTTCATCGCCGCCGGCACCGCCTATGCCAACAACGGCGTCCAGACGATCCCCTTCTACACCTTCTATTCCATGTTCGGCTTCCAGCGCGTGGGCGACCTGATCTGGCAGGCCTGCGACAGCCAGGCGCGGGGCTTCCTGATCGGCGCGACCGCCGGCCGCACGACCCTGGCCGGCGAAGGACTGCAGCACCAGGACGGGCACAGTCACGTGCTGGCAATGGCCCCCACCCGGGTCAAGGCCTACGATCCGGCCTTCGCCTACGAACTGGCGGTCATCATCCACGACGGCATCACCCGCATGTACTGTCACCAGGAAAACTGGATCTACTACCTGACGGTGATGAACGAAACCTACCCCATGCCTCCCATGCCCAAGCGCGCCGACGTGCGCGAGGGAATCCTGAAGGGCATGTACCGCTTCAAGGCCGCCGGGCTGAAGGGCGCCAAGGCCGCGCCGCGGGCCCATCTGCTGGGTTCCGGAGCCATCCTGAACGAGGCGATCAAGGCCGGTGAGATCCTGGAAAAGGATTACGGCGTGGCCGCGGACATCTGGAGCGTGACCAGCTACAAGGAACTGTACCGGGACGCCGTGGATTGCGAGCGCTGGAATATGCTGAATCCCGGCAAGAAGGCGCGGACACCGTATCTGTCGCGCCTGCTGGCCAGGGAAGAGGGCGTATTCGTGGCCGCCAGCGACTACATGAAGGTGATGCCCGCGACGGTCGCCCAGTGGTTCCCCGGCCCGCTGCACTGCCTGGGCACCGACGGCTTTGGACGCAGCGACAGCCGCGACGAGCTGCGTGATTTCTTCGAGGTCGACGCGCGTTACATCGCCCTGGCCGCGCTGCAGCGGTTGGCCGAGGCCGGCGACGTCAAGCCCGAGGTCGTCGCCAAGGCGGTGGGCGATCTGGGCATCGATCCGGGCAAACTGAACCCGCACACGGACTGAGAGTTTCCGCGTCGGCCGGGCCGCGCGTTGAAAGGAAGATCATGGCACAGGAGATTCGCGTTCCCGAAGTATCGGACGGCGTGACCGAAGGAACGGTCATCTCGGTGGCCGTCGCGGTGGGCGACAAGGTCGAGGCCGACCAGACCCTGCTGGAGATGGAGACGGACAAGGCGGTGGTGGCCATCCCTTCTCCTTTCGACGGCACCATCACCGAGATCCGGGTGGCCGAGGGTGATACCGTGTCCGTCGGCGCGGTGATCATGACCGGGGAGCCCGGAGGCGGGAAGGTGGCCGCGCCTGCACCGACGGCTGCGGCTGTTTCGGCACCAGCGCCCGCCGAAACGCCTGCCGAACCCGCACCTGCGCCGGAGCCGGCTTCGGAGCCCGCGCCTGCTGCTGAAGCACCCGCTCCCTCCGCGGCCCCCGCCGAGGATGTCGACCTGACCCCTGTCCGCGAAGGCGAACGCGTCGCACCCGCCGCACCGTCGGTCCGGCGTCTGGCCCGCGATCTGGGCGTGGACATCTACCAGGTGCAGGGAACCGGTCCGGGCGGACGCATCAGCGAACAAGACGTGCGGATTTTCGTGCGCGAAACCATGCAGCGCATCACCGGCGGCGGCCCCGCCCCCGCGGTGACGGGCGAGTTCCCCGGCCTGCACGCCCAACGCCCCTTGCCCGACTTCAGCAAGTGGGGCGGCGTGACCCAGGAACCGCTGTCCAAGGTGCGGTCCATCACCGCCGACGCCATGAGCTACGCCTGGTCGACCATCCCCATGGTCACCCAGTACGACAAGGCGGACATCACCGAGCTCGAGGCGTTCCGCAAGGAGTTCAACCGCAAGGCCGACCCCGCCGGGAAGCTGACCATGACGGCCATCCTGGTCAGGATCTGCGGCGCGGCGTTGCGGGCTTTCCCCCAGTTCAACAGCAGCCTTGACCTGGCCCGCAAAGAACTGATCTTGAAGGATTACGTGCACATCGGCGTGGCCGTGGACACGCCGGGCGGCCTGCTGGTGCCCGTGCTGCGCGACGCCGACCGCAAGGGCATCGAAACGCTGGCCGTCGAGCTGAACGAGACGGCGGCCAAGACCCGTGAACGCCGCATGAGCCCCGCCGATCTCGAGGGGGGCACGTTCACCATCAGTAACCTGGGCGGCATCGGCGGCACGGCTTTTACCCCCATCGTCTACGCGCCCCAGGTGGCGATTCTTGGAGTGTCCCGGGCCGGGATGGAACCCGTGTGGGACGGGTCGCAATTCAACCCCCGTCAGGTGATGCCCCTGTCGCTGACCTACGACCACCGGGTCATCGACGGCGCCGACGGCGCGCGCTTTTTGCGCTGGATCTGCCAGGCCATCGAAAAACCCATCAACCTCGTGATGAAGGGGTAAACCCGTGAGCGAAAACACCGCCATTCCCGCCAAAGCCCAACTGGTCGTGATCGGCGCCGGACCGGGCGGATACGCCGCCGCCTTCAAGGCCGCCGAACTGGGTTTGCAGGTGACCGTGATCGATCCCGAAGCCAACCCCGGCGGCGTGTGTCTGCATCGCGGGTGCATCCCGTCTAAGGCGCTGCTTCACGTGGCCAAGCTGGTGAGCGAGGCCGAGGACTCGGCCGAAATCGGGGTGACCTTTGGTAAGCCCAAAATCGATCTGGACAAGGTGCGCGACTGGAAGAACGAGGTCATCGGCAAGCTGACCGGCGGCCTGGGCATGAAGGTGCAGCACAAGAAGCTGACCTACGTGCGGGGGATGGCCGAGTTCAAGGACGCAAACACACTTTCGGTGACCGCGGCCGACGGAACGGTCGGCTCGATGGCTTTCGAGCAGGCCATCGTCGCCACCGGATCGCGGCCCATCATGCTGCCCGGGTTCGAGCCCGGCAGTGAGCGCATCTATGATTCGACCGGCGCCTTGGACCTGGTCGACGTACCGGCTTCGCTGCTGGTGGTCGGTGGCGGTTACATCGGTCTGGAACTGGGCTCGGCGTACCAGGCGATGGGCAGCAAGGTTTCGGTGGTGGAGATGACCAACGGGCTGCTGCCCGGGTGCGACCGCGACCTGGTTTCGGTTTTGAAGCGGCGGCTGGACAAAAAGTTCGACGCCATCATGCTCAACACCAAGGTGGCGGGGCTGAAGGAACTCAAAACCGGGGTGCAGGTCACTTTGGAAGACAAGAAAGGCGAGCAGACCAAGCAGAAGTTCGCCAAGGTGCTGGTGGCCATCGGGCGGAGGCCCAACACCGAGGACCTGGGGTTGGATAAGGCCGGCATCGAAGTGGATGAGAAAGGTTTTGTGAAGGTCGATGGGCAGCGGCGAACCACCGTGGCGAATATTTTCGCCATCGGCGACATCGCCGGCGAACCCATGCTCGCCCACAAGGCCTACGGCGAGGCGGCCGTGGCCGCGGAAGCCGCCGCCGGGCGCAAGGCGGTCTACGATCCCCGCGCCATTCCCGCGGTCGTGTTCACCGATCCGGAAATCGCCTGGTGCGGCATTACCGAAACCGAAGCCCGCGCGGCCAAGCGCAAGGTGAAGACCGCCAAGCTGCCGTGGCGAGGCGTTGGTCGAACCCTGACCCTGGGACGTGACGACGGGATCACCAAGCTGATCGTTGATCCGGAGACCGAGGCCGTCCTGGGTGTGGCGGTGGCCGGGCCCGGCGCCGGGGAACTGATCGCCGAAGGGGTTTTGGCCATGGAGATGGCCGCGGTGGCGTCGGATCTGCGCGGGACGATTCACCCCCATCCCACGCTGTCGGAGACGATTTTCGAGGCGGCGGAGATGTTGTTCAAGCCCTGATTATTGCGGGGGTCGAGGGCCCCCCCGGGGGGCCCTTTCAGAGTGTGTTGGGGTTGATTATTGAAATCCATAACCAACTGAAAAATATGCCGATTAACTGACTTTTTTCTTGCTGTTTTCGTCATTTGTTCGTATATTGATTGTACCTCCCATGCACCCAACCCTGGAGGTATATCATGTCCGCTGTTTCCTACGTTCCCAACCAGTCCGCCGCCCACGTTCATTCTTCCCTGCGCCGGTCGCTGAAGGCCATGGAGCAGGCCCGGCAGTGCGCCGTTCTATGGTTCGCCGAGGTCATGCGGAGGCGTTTGTATTGTGAGTTGGGCTACTCTTCCATTAACCAGTACGCCATGAAAGGTCTTGGATTTTCCAAATCACGGACCGGTGATTTCATTCGGCTGGCCCGGCAGCTGGATGGCTTGCCGGCCGTGCGGGATGCCATGGTTTCCGGTGAGCTGGGCTACACCAAGGCCCGGGAAATCGTC
>JBDLKA010000149.1:0-6812 GCA_039714075.1 Candidatus Krumholzibacteriota bacterium
TCAGGAGGTTCCCGAATCAGTCGAACGGATCATCGGCAAGGCCCTGGCGAAGGATCGGGGGAATCGCTATGCCGACGCCGCGGAGTTGCTGGTTGATCTTGACCTGGTAATCGCGGGCGAAGCGGTCAAGGGTCGGCGCCTGGAAAAGAGACGCAGGGGTCCGATCGCGGGAGCAGCCGCCGCAGTGATCGGGATGATCCTGGTAGCTCTTTTTGTCTGGCCCGGGTTCCTTGTCCCATCGGATGCCATCTCGGTACTTGCCGTGATGCCCCTTGAAGATCGGAGCGATGATCCCGACCATGCCTATTTCGCGGACGGGGTTGCCGATGAGCTGGCTATCGGACTGCAAAAGATCGGAGCTTTGACCATTATCTCCCGAAGCTCTGCTTCGCACGCGCGGGAAATCTTTGAAACCAACCGAGAAATTGGAGATCAGTTGGGAGTCGATGCCCTCATCGAGGGTTCGGTCCAGCGCGATGGTGATAGGGTCCGGGTGTCGGTCCAGTTGGTCGCGACCGACAACGACCGGCTGCTCTGGTCGGAAAGCTACACACGGGATTTGCGGGACATTCTCAATCTGCAGAGCGAAATCGCCTTGGCCGTCTCGTCCGCACTTGAGACCGAGTTGACGCCAGGAGAGGAGGAAAGCCTGTCCCGGGATAGGCAAATCGATCCGGAGGCCTTTGAGGAATACCTTCTCGGAAAGCACTTCTACAATTTGGCCACTGCTGAAGGTACCGAACTGGCCTTAAAACATTTTGACCGTGCTCTGGCCATCGAACCTGATTGGGCAATGGCTCATATCAAAATGGCCGACAGTTACCATCTTAATCAACAAATGGCGGGTTTGCCGGTATCAGCAGTTTCTGAGAAGATCATGAGGCATGAGCGCCGAGCCATTGAATTGGAACCTGATAGCGCTATTTCCCAAGATCTATTGGGGTCGCGTGCTTGGAATACCGACTGGGATCTGCCTGCCGCTGGAGAATTCTTCGCGCGAGCTCGGGAAATTGACCCCAACATGGACATGATGGGTTATGCCCAATATCTGAACGTGGTCGGCAGGCACCAGGAAGCTTTGGTCCAGGCCAAGCACGCGGCGCGGGTGGACCCCTTGAACGGGTTCTACCAAGCCAACCTGGCCGCGCGGTACCACCAGGCAGGCCAAAGTGAAAAGGCCTTGGCGGAGATCGCCCGCCTCCACGAAAGGGAACCTGACAACTGGGTTTCCCTCTGGATTCAGGGAAGCATATACATCGACCAGGGAAAACCTGCCGATGCGGTCGAACCGCTGCGAAGGGCTGTGGTCCATTCCGGGAATGCCTTGGCCGTGAAACCGGTTTACGCCTACTCCCTGCTTCTCTCCGGAAGACAGGAAGAAGCGGCGGCGATCCTGGATACACTGGAAACAATGGCCGAGGAGGATTATCTCCAACCCTTCTACCTGGGGTTGATATACGCTGCGTTCGGCAGGAACGACGAGGCCTTCGCCGCTTTTGACCGCGCGATCGAGGAGCGGGATTGGTTGATGTTCTGGATCTCGCCGCCTTTGACACCGACTACGCGCGGACTGGTGTCCGACCCCCGCTGGCCCGAACTCCTGGGTCGGATCGGCCTCCCTGTCGATTAGCCTCTCAAAAACCCACCTCCAAACCGAGACGCACCGACATCGGTGGCTGGAACGCGGTCGGTTCGCCGTAAGTCAGATTCAAGCCACCTCCAGCGAACTCACGTTGCTGGTCGATGTTGACGACCTTCCGGGGGCTGCCGATGTTCATCAGGTCGACGATGACCCGGGGCTGAAATCCCGATACCGACTGCCCGCGCAGCCGGTAGGCCAGGCGCAGGTTGAGGCTCCAGATCGAGGGTGTGCGACCGGCGCTTCCGCGCTCCACCAGGTGCAGGGGATAGTGCCAGGGGGTCTGTCCGTATTCGCTGAGCGGCGTGCCGCTCATCCAGGTGAAAAAGGTCCCCACGGTCAGACCCATGTCCCACTGGTAGGATCCCGAGAGCTTCACCACATGGGGCCGGTCGTTGGGCAACAGGCCCGTGAAATTGGGCATCCCGTTGATGTCATCGAAGGCGGCGGTCAGGTTGGGAAAGGTCTGCCCGACTTCCGAATAGAACAGGCCGGTGAAGTTGCCGTGCGTGCGCGACAGCACGTACGAGGCCCGCGCGGAGTACCGCGGCTTCTCGAGGAAATAGGTCAGTTCAAGGGCCTGGTAGTCTCGCTTCATGGGCTCCCAGTTATCAAAAGGTCCGAACCCCATGTTGCCCACTACGTAGTCACCGTACTCCTCCGAGAAGGTGTCCTCGATCCCGCGCCGCAGAGTGCGGTAGATACCCCTCGCCCGGACCAGCGAACCGGTCCCCAACTGTCGTTCGTACCCGAGCGTGAACTCGTCGTGGTGCTGGCCCTCGAGGTCGATCCCCTCGGGGACGAAGCCGCCAAACGATTCGTAATCCACGGTGCCTCCGGAAGGGTCCTGCCGGGGATCGTGATCGTAGATCGTGCCCCGCCAGAGGGTGCCGGTGGAAAACCCGGCTACCAACAGATTCAGCGACATTTCCTGGTAGAATCTGCCCGCGGAGCCGAAGATCTGCTGGGTGCCGGTTTGCCCCAGCTGGTAGGTGAAGCCGATTCGCGGCTGCCACTGGTCGAGGATCTCGTAGATGGTCCGGCCAGTGTTACGGAGGATCTGCCCGTCCCACCGGACGCCAAGGTTCAGGCGCAACGGGTCCGTGACGCGCCATGAATCCTGGAGGTAGACCGAGGGCACCGTGTTCGATCCTTCCGACTTTGCCACGGCCTCTGAGAGGTACCAATCATCGGCGGCATAGCGATGGAGGATATCCAGGCGCTCGTCGATGTAGCCCCAGATGACCCTGTACTCGAGGCCCACCTTCCAGGTATGCCGCTCCCGCAGCCAGGTCCCGTGCACGCCGCCGGTGAACACCTCGCCCTTCTTGTCAATTTGTCCGCCGGTGCCGCCCGACCAGATATTGGTTTCGTTGTCGATCGTGAGCGGTTCGTTCCAGCCGGTCTCGGTCCGGGGTAACCGGCGCGTGGTGTTCGTCAGGTAGGAGATCGAAGTCCGCAACATCGCGTTGTCGCCCAGCCAGTGCCTGCCTTCGAGGATCGAATTCACGCCGCCATGGGTACTGTCATGCAGGAATGGATCCGGATTGGTGGCTCCGGTAACCGTCCCGAGGCCCGGCCAGAGCCAGACCGTGTCGCCGCCGCCGGGATCGCCGAACACCGAAAGGACGAAGTCGTTGCTCTCGTTGGCGCGCCAGTTGAGCTTGCCCGCGAATCGATAGGTCACGTCGCTGTTCTCGTGGATGCCGTGGTCGGGAATCGCAATGTCCTCCGTACGGGTCGTCGGGTTGAGGGCGGCGTAGTACCAGAGCTTGTCCCTGACGACGGGGCCGCCCACGCCGAAGCCGAAGTCGTAGGCCGTGAAGTCGCCGGAAGCATCGACGAGTACGTTGGTTTCGGGGGCCTGGGTCAATCCGCTGTTGGTGAAGAACCCGAACACCTGGCCATGGAGCTCGTTGCTACCCGTGTTTGTGACCACCTCGAGGATGCCGCCGAGGGAACTGCGGTACTCCGCCTCGTAACCGCCGGTTCTGACCCGGACCTCGCGGATGAAGTTGTAGGGCAGCTCAGTACCACCGTTACCCTGGTTGGGGTCGGTGACGTCCACGCCGTCGATGAAGTATTTGTTCTCCAGGCCGGTCGACCCGGAGATATTGTTGTCGTCACCCAGGTAGCTGGTGTTGGCGTGGGGAAGGAGAACCGCCATGTCCTTGTAGTCACGTCCGACCGGGAGTTCGGAGAACTCGTCGAAGGTGATATTTCCGCCGCCCGTAGCGGAGGCCGGGTCGATGAGCGGTGCCTGGGCCGTGACGATCATGGTTTCCATTTCATAGGCCTGCATGGTCATTTCGATGGGGCCGGTGTTGGTGGTGACACCCAACCAGACGACCACTCCAGGCAAGGTCGATTCCGCATACAGATCATGGGAAACAACCAAGGTGTAGGTCCCGACGCGAAGTTCGGGAATCAGGAAATATCCGTTGTTCTGGTTGCTCACACTGAGCGACCCCTGCAACTGAGGTCCGCTGACATCGATCCGGGCCCCGGCAAGCGATTCGCCGCCCGGTCCGATGATCCTGCCTTCGATATTACCTGTGGTGTTTTGGGCGAAAACGGTGGAGAAGGTTGTCAGCAGAATGAAGATGGAAATCAGTAATAAACGTTTCATTTCAGGAATCCCCCTTGCTCCCGGTAACGTTCCTAACATTGTTCTGGGTAGGACACTACAGCTTTGAAAATATAATGTCAACAGCCTCCTGGCCGGAATAAATCAGACCTTTAATTATTGAACAACCTACTTGATCAAGGTCAGTTTTTGTGTCAGGTGCAGATTCCCCAATTCCATTCGGAAATAGTACACACCCGCCGCGACAACCCGGCCCGTGTTATTGCGTCCATCCCAAGTGGTTTGTCCTGGACCTGCGGGGGACGTCTCATTCCTTAGATGCCGGACCTGACGACCTGAAACATCGTAGATGTCCACCCGGAGGTGCCCTGCCGAAGGCAACTCCCAGGCGATGGTGGTCCGGGGATTGAACGGGTTGGGGTAGGCCGTGGCCTGGAGGACGGTCATTTCCGGAACGGCGGAGACAAACTGTTTCGTGAAGGTCAAGGTGCCCAGGGGAACGCCGGGTTCAAAAGGATATCCGTTGATGGGAAAGACGGGCACCGGTGGGACGGTCGGCTGGTCGGGCGAGGTGTAGGCCACGCCGCTGTCGGTTCCGGAATCAAAAGCGAACAGATCGACCACCAGTTCCTCGACCCAGATTCCACCGGGCGCCAGGTCGAGATTCCTCACGCCGATGAACCAGTCGGGACTGGGGGCGATCATGGCCACCATGGTGACCAGCGGGAACTGCGGCGTGAGCTGGATGTCGATGCTGGTGGTGCCAGGCACGGTCCACAGCGGGTCGTCCGCAATTGTGGTTTCGGCCATGCCGGCGTCGATGGCTGCCTGAACCTCGGCCAACAGGTCCACCTGGCTGCCCCATTCGGCCATGCGTTTGATGCCCAGGCTGGCCAAACTCCCTTCATCCCAGAACGAAACCGAATTGTCGTGGGTGCCGCCGACCAAACCCGAAAAATGGGGGTTGGGTGGGAAGTCGGTGGGGTGGGTCAGGGCGCTCCAGGTGGCGTCGAAGGTGACGGTATAGTGGGCGGTCTGGGCGACCGCCCACTGGGCGAGAACCATAAAGACCAGGCAGGTCGCAAAGGTTTTCAGGTAATTCCGGATCTTCATGGTGTTCCCTTCCTAGCTGATCACGACTTCAAAGCCTTCGAACTGCGGAGGCCCCAGGTAGGTCCCGTCCGGCGCCCGCGACTTGCCGTGGGCGGCCTTGAAGGCGTCCGATTCGGTCCAGGCGCGGAATGCGTCCTGCGATTCCCAGATGGAGTGCGAAATGAACAGCGTTCCTCCGCCCTCGAGCTCGGGTCCGCGCAGCATCTTGAACTCCTGGAAACCCGGCACCTCGCCGAGTTTCGAATCCCTTGTGCGCCACATCTCTTCGAATCCGTTTTCAAATCCCGCGCCGATGCGGAATCGGTTCATGGCGATGTACAACCTGGTCCTCCTTGTCGGGTGAAAGCCGAGTGCCCCCCGGGGGGCATAATGAGGACCATAATACTCATGTTATGGAGAGACGGCACGGTGTGTGACCAACTTATTGTGGTGGAAAAAATGCCGGGCCACCGGAAAAATCCCTAAATTTGATAAACTATCTCCAATTAGTGCTGATTTGTGCTATGATATGGGGACGGATGGAGCATGGGGGGATTGCTTCATCATCTGGACTTGCAGCTTCCGCCATTCCCCCCTTCGAGAACGCTCCTCCGATCGATGGTTACCGATCGTGCCGCCATCCTGCAGCCGCCACCACTGCGCTCCGCGGCGGAACGACCGGTCTCCGCTTTTCAAAGGGGGATTCCATGAAACACAAACTGCTTCTGCTGGTGCTCGTCTGCTTTGCGGTAACGGGCGCCACCGCCGTTGCCAAAGATGCTCCCACGATCACGCAGATTGATCCGGCTGAAATCCCGGCGCGGACCATGATGTCGGGAACGACCGGCCTGGTCGGCAACCTGAATCCAGGCTACTGGAGGATCTCGGGTTGGTTCACCGGGGCCGAGGAGTACAAGTTCCTCTTCAACCCGGTCGAACAGCTGGACTGTCCCGCCGGATTCCAGCTCGAACAGGTGCACATGCTGCTGGATTTCGACGACACCATGAACTATCCCATCACGTTCGAGGTGTGGTGCGATCTGGAGGACGCCTGGTGGGATAATGTTCTCCAGTGCTGGATCCCCGGCGAGGAGGATTGCCGGAGTGACACCTACGCGGTCACCATCGACGTGCCTGGCACGTACGATATCGGCATTCCCATCACCTGTGAATGCGCGTACATGACCGATCCCACCGGTGCTCCGTACTGGTACATGCTGTCCATGCACTTCCCCAATCTGTTCGCCGCGAACCTGATCACCGACGATTTCCCGGTTCCCTGCTACAGCTGGAACAACTGGGGGTCGGGCTGGGTTGATCTGGTGGCCACTTCCGGATTCCCGGGCGGAATCGTGATGTGGGGCGACGTGATCTGCTGCAGCGATCCGGTCGCGATCGAAGAAAGAAGCTGGGGCGACATCAAGAGTCTGTTCCGGTAACATTGATCCGCATGGTGGCACGGGGCGGGAACGGTTTTCCGCCCCTTTTTTTCAG
>JBDLKA010000150.1:0-6698 GCA_039714075.1 Candidatus Krumholzibacteriota bacterium
GGGTTTCCTCCGGCGCGGAACCGGAATTCCCCATGACCTGCACCACACCGATTTTCTTGTAGTAGACATCCATCTGCAGGCGGGCCTTGAGCAGGCTCTCCACGTCCCTGACGATATGACGGGGTTCGCGTTCCAGGTCGGCAACAACATGCACACCGGTGATTTCACCGGCGGCGTCAAGATCGATTTTGCACTGCAGGACGCCTTTGATCTGGCAGATCCAACGCTGCGCGTCGGCTACCCAGGCATCCCGCTCGTTGGGCTCCCACTCCAAGATGTACTCCCCAGGAAATGTGTTGCTCCACCGGATTCAAGGGTATGGGTGGAAGCTCATGGCATGTTACCACACACCAATTAATCAAACAACTGGTACTTCGGATCTGACGACAGTTCATGGGATTGACCCGAATGATCATAACGGGTTGCCCCCGGCGGGACCCGCTCAGGGAACCATCATGCTTTTCAGGGTCGCCATGCGGGCCGCATAGGCGGCGTCATCGATCCTGAGCAGCCCCTCCACGTTGAAGCCTTCGGGGCAGAAGCTGGCGGTCACCGTGCCGTCGAGCATGGCCTGGCGGAACACCTCGTCGCTGCTGGTGCGGTCGGCCCCGGCCTCGGCCAGGCTGCCCATGAATCCGCCGGCGAAACAGTCGCCGGCCCCGGTGGGATCGATCACGTCATCCAGTATGATGGCCGGCACCGCCAACACCGAATCGGTTCCGAAATACAGGGCGCCGTGTTCGCCTTTCTTGACGATGACCCGCTGCGGTCCCATGTCCCGGATGGTCGCCGCGGCGTGGGCCAGGCTGCGTTTCCCGGTCAGGAGGCGCGCTTCGCTGTCGTTGACCAGCAGGACATCCACCCGCGCCAGGATGGCCTTCAGATCGTCGGGGGTGGTTTCGATCCACAGGTTCATGGTATCCAGGGCCACCAACCGGGGCTCGTGCATTTCATCCAGGACATGGGACTGCAGCGCAGGATGGATGTTGGCCAGGAACAGGTACTCGGAGGTCTTCCAGTCCGCGGGAATTTCCGGCTGGAAATCGGCGAACACGCCCAGCTCGGTGGCCAGGGTGTCCCGCTCGATCATGTCGTCGTGGTACCGGCCCGACCAGTGGAAGCTCTTGCCGGCGACACGCTTGATGCCGGAGACATCGGCGCCGCGACCGGCCAGCAGATCGAGGTCGTCCTGCAGAAAATCGTCACCGACCACGCCCACGCAGCGGACATTGCTGCGGCCCAGGGTGGCGATGGAAAAGAAACTGGCACTGCCGCCCAGCTGGCGCTCCCTCTTTTCACGAGGGGTTTCCACGGTGTCATAGGCTACCGAACCGACAACGACGATCGACATATCAGACCTTCTCTCCCATTTTTTCCGGAGCATCCACTCCGATCAGATCCAGAACGACTTTCAGCACTTGTTTGGTGATCAGGCTCAGATGCAGCCGGGCCAGCGTCGTTTCCTTTTCTTCCCCCAGAATGTGACACTGGTGATAGAACTGGTGATACAGACCCGCCACCTCGTGGATGTAGCCCGTCAACCGGTGGGGCTCCCGCGCGTTCGCCGCCGAAATGATGACCTGGGGCAACCGGATCAGCTCCCGCACCAGATTCCATTCGGCGTCTTCGGTCAGCCGGCTGAGGGATTCGGCGGTGATGGTCCCGGGCTCGATGCCCTCGGCCGCGGCCTTGCGCAATACGGAACAGATCCGGGCATGGGCGTACTTGACGTAGTACACCGGATTCTCGTTTGACTGCTCCCTGGCCAGGTCGAGATCGAAATCCAGATGGCTGTTGGGCTTGCGGGTCAGGAAGATGTACTTCGCCACATCCGCCCCCACGTTGTCGATCAGGTCCTCCATGTTCACGAACTGGCCCGCCCGCTTGGACATCTTGATGGGGCGCCCCCCTTCGAGGAAGGTCACCTGCTGGAGGATCTGCACCTCCAGCCAGTCACGCGGGATCCCCAACGCCTCCATGGCCCCCTGCATCCGCTGGATGTAACCGTGGTGGTCCGGACCCCAGAAATCGATGGCGTGCTCGAAGCCCCGCTGGAATTTGTGGTAGTGGTAGGCGATGTCCGCCAGGAAATAGGTCGGCATCCCGTCCGCCCGGACGACCACCCGGTCCTTTTCGTCCCCGTAATCGGTCGCGCGGAACCAGGTCGCACCTTCGTCCTCGAACAGGGCCCCCAGCTTGGCGAGTTTGTCGAGGGCACGTTCGATCCGTTTGGTTTCGTGCAGCTCGGACTCGAAATACCAGGTCTCGAAACGCAGGCCGAACCGGCGACAGGTGTCACGCTGCCAGCTGAGGATTTTCATGAGGGCGAACTTGGCGAAGGACCGGACCGAGTCGTCCTCGGGCAGCTTGCGCCAATCCTCGGCGTTGCCGGCGGGCGCCTGGACCCTCTGGAAGCTTTCGTCGTCGAAGGCGCTGGCGGCCTTGACGATGGCCTCGGTATCCTGCTCGGTGAGTTCCTGGGCCATGATTTCGAGATAGCGGCCCAGGTAGCCGTCCTCGGGAAACTCAACGGCCTCGCCCATGAGTTGCAGGTAGTGCGCCCGCAGGCTGGACCCCAGCAGTTTCACCTGCCGGCCGGCATCGTTGACGTAGTATTCGGCGTGGGCGTCGTAGCCGATGGCGTCCAGCAGGCGGACCAGGGTCATGCCGAAAGCGCCCGCCCGGGCCGACACCACATTCAACGGTCCGGTGGGATTGGCGCTGATGAACTCGACGTTGATCCGCTTGTTGCCCCCGGTACGGATATCGGCCAGCGCGCCCTCGGGATCCATCAATTCGAGCAGCATATCCACCTGGTAGGCCGGTGCCAGGCGAAAATTGATGAAACCGGGCCCGGCGATCTCCACCGACTGGACGACGGCCTTGGGCAGGTCCACCCCCGCGGCAATCTCCCCCGCCAGCTCACGCGGCTTCTTGCCCAGACGCTTGCCCAGCACCATGGCCAGGTTGGTGCTCAAATCCCCGTGGCTGCGGTCCCGGGGTTTTTCCAGGTCGATGTCCACGTCCTCTTCGAAGACGCCGAACTTTTCCAGGGCGGCCAGCAGTCCGCTTTTCAGAAGATCCTCGAGCATTGCTTTCCGTTTCTCAATCGGTGCCGCCGGAGTCGGCGGCGACGGTGAAGTTCAAATCGGGGTGGCGCTCGGCGACGTTGCCGGCGGCGTACCAACCTAGATCCAGGTCCAGACGGGGGGCGTCTCCCCATAATTTCTCCAGCTGGAAATATTCCCGGGCCGGAGTGTGGAAGACGTGGACCACCACGTCGAAGAAATCCAGCAGGGCCCAGCGGCCGTCGTTCATGCCCTCGAGGCCCTTGGGTTTGTGGCCCGCGGAAACCAGCTCGTTGTGCAGGTGTTTGGCCAGGGCCTTGACCTGGATCCCGGATTGCCCCGAGGCCAGGACGAAAAAATCGCACACGTCGGACCGGCCGCGCAGGTCCAGGACCACCAGGTCCTCGGCCTTCTTTTCCAACAGGTGCCAGCAGGCCCTTTCGGCCAGCACGAAACCGGCCGAATCATCCGGCAGTGACGGTGCGGCCTTGGCGGCATCGTCCGGAATCCCTGATTGTTCCTGATCTTTTTCCTGATCCATTTCCATACTCGATTCCTGACTCAATTCAAGCGGTTGATGACGTATTCCACCGCGACGGCGAGCAGGTCCTTCTGCGGACCGGAAGCCACCGGCTCCAGGGCGGCCTTGGCTTCCTCGCCGAATTCGCGGGCTTTCTCGAAGGCGTAGTCGACGCCCCCGAAATCGGTGACGAAGGCCTTCACTTCAGGCCAGCATTCCGCCCGGCGGGCGCTTTCCGTCTGGCGGGCCAGTTCACCGATCCGCTTGCGGGCCTCGGTGGTCGCGTTCCGCCAAGCGGCGATCAACGGCAGCGTGATGCGTCCCTCTTCCCAATCCTGCCCGGTGGGTTTTCCGAGGCGGCGCTCATCACCAAGATAGTCGAAGATGTCGTCGGTGATCTGGAACACGAGCCCGGTCTGGGCCCCGAAGGTTCCGAAAGCTTCCTCGACTGCGGCCAGCCGCTTGTTGAAGGACACTCCGATCCGACAGCTGTTTTCAATCAGTGACGCGGTCTTCTGGTAGATGACCTGCATGTAACGTTCTTCGCTGATCTCCATGTCGTAGCGGTATTCCAGCTGGAGCATCTCCGCTTCACTCATCAGGACGGTCGTGCGGGCCAGCAGTTCCACCGCATGATGCAGTTCAGCCTTGCACAGGTTGTGCAGGGCCTTGCTGTACAGGTAGTCGCCCATGATCAGGGCCGCGCTGGACCCGTACTTCACGTTGACCGCGGGCAGCCCCCTCCGGGTGACAGCCTCGTCGATGAAGTCGTCGTGGACCAGGGTGGCCGTGTGGACCAGCTCGACGCTGGCCGCGGCGGTGATCGCCTCGGGCGCGAAACCGTCGTCGTCCTGGGCGGCGAGCAACAGCAGGGTGGGCCGGAACTTCTTGCTCTTGCCCTGCCTGATGTGGTCGCAGATTTCCCGGGTCAAGGGGCTGTCGCCGTCGGTGATGCTCCGGAATTCCTTGTCGACCTCGGCCAGCGCCGGTCCGATTTTCCGCTGCAAGGTGATCAGCTTGATGCGTTCCCTGTCAACAAGTCCCATGGACACCTACTCTCCCAGGTCCGGTCGTCTCGTGCTTCCGTCCGCGGCGCGGACTGCAAATATTCCCAAAAGTCGGGCTCGGGTCAATCCTGATCATCATCCTCGTTTTTATTCCGCCGGTTCGTCACCGCGATGGACACCAGCACGGATCCCAGGTAGAGCACCATGACGGGACCGGCCATCATCACCTGGCTGATCACGTCCGGCGGCGTCAGCATGGCCGACATCGCCACGATGATGATGATAGCATATCGCCAGGCCCGCAGCAGCATGCGCGGATTGACGATCCCCACCACGCTGAGAAAGAGGACCAGCAGCGGCAGTTCGAAAACCAGCCCGAAGGCCAGACACAAGCGGGACACGAAGTTGAAATAGGGTCCCACGCCGATGAGCGGTTCCATGACATCGGTGCCGAAACTGAGCAGAAAGGCGATGACCTGGGGAATCACCACCAGGAAGGCGAACGCAACCCCCGTATAGAATAGAGCGGTCGTGGCAAGCAGCAGGGGCGTCACCAGCCGTCTTTCCCGCTGGTACAGGCCCGGCAGGACAAAGCCGTAGATCTTGAAGAAAATGAACGGCGCCACCACGAACAGACCCACCACCGCGGACAGTTTCAGGCGGGTCAGGAAGGCCTCGTTGGGGGCGGTGAAGTAGATGCCCTGTTCGCGGATGGGCCGGATGAGGATGTCCAGCAGATCGGCCGACCAGAACCAGCACAGGATGGTGGCCGCGAGCGCGGCGATGAACGAGTGGAGCAGGACCGCGCGCAGTTCGCCCAGGTGGTCGAGCAGGCCCATGCTTTCCTCATTGCCGTCTTCGGTCGCGCCATCATTCGGGTCGTCGTTCGGATCCTCGTTCGGATCCTTGTTCGGGTCGTCGTTCGGGTCGTCGTTCAGACCCCCGAAATCCGGCTGATCCTTGGGACCGCCGACCGACCCGCCGGATTCCCCGTCGGAGGGCTCGAAGGGCAGTTCGGGTTCCCGTTGGTCAGTCAATGGGCGTCATCCTCGGAGCGGAGATCGTTCAAAAGGGCAAAGAATTCATCGATGTTCTGGAAGCTGCGGTAGACCGACGCGAAACGGACATAGGCCACTTCATCCACATCCCGCAGCTGTTCCAGGACATAAAGCCCGATGGTCTCGCTGGGAACCTCCCGACGTCCCGCCCGGGCCAGGTTCCGTTCGACCCGGTCCACGATGATCTCGATCTGCTCCAGGGAAACGGGCCGCTTTTCACAGGCCTTGGTTACTCCCAGGACGACCTTTTCCCGGTGGTAGGCCATCCGTTCGCCGCTGCGTTTGACGACCAGTACGGGCTGGGTCTCCACCGCCTCGTAGGTGGTGTAGCGTTCCTCGCAGCTGAGGCATTCCCGCCGCCTGCGCACGGCACGCCCGTCCCGGACGGCCCGGCTGTCGACCACCTTGTCCTCTTCACTGCCGCAACGGGGGCATTTCACCTGCTAAGCTCCGGATTCCGCCGGCATCACATGCCGGGATAAAGGGGAAATTGCCGGCACATTTCTTCGCTCTCGGAATGCAGTTTCGCCAGGGCCTCGGTGTCTTCGCGGTTCTGCACCGCGCGGTCGATGATGTCGGCGATGGACCGCATTTCCCCGGGCCCCATGCCCCGGGTGGTCAGAGCCGGGGTGCCGAGACGGATTCCGCTGGTCACGAAGGGGCTTTCCTGGTCGAAAGGCACGGTGTTCTTGTTGGCCGTGATCCCGACGTGCTCCAGCAGCTCCTCCATGTCCTTGCCGGTCAGGCCCTTGTTGCTGACGTTCACCAGCAGCAGGTGGTTGTCGGTCCCGCCGCTGACCAGATGGAACCCACGCTCGAGCAGAGTTTCACCGAGCACCGCGGCGTTGTCCACCATCTGACGGGCATAGGTCTTGAAGGAGTCGGACATGCACTCCTTGAAACAGACGGCCTTGGCCGCGATCACGTGCATCAGCGGCCCGCCCTGGATGCCCGGGAAATTCATCTTGTTGATGGCTTTGAAGTGATCCTTGCGGCTCAGCACCAGGCCGCCCCGGGGACCGCGCAGGGTCTTGTGGGTGGTCGA
>JBDLKA010000151.1:0-6583 GCA_039714075.1 Candidatus Krumholzibacteriota bacterium
GTCTCCTTGAGGGACTTGATGTCGCCCGGCCCCGAAACCGACAGGTTGTGCGGCGAGTTGACGATGGAAGTCTTGCCCGCCCCCAGCAGAAACGGCAGACAAGCGGCCAGCACAAACAGTGAAAGCACAAACCGATATTTCATGACCCGCCTCCCAGGTTTTTCAGCACCTGGATCCTGTTGTTGAAGGTGTCGGCCACGTAGACCAGGCCGTCTTTCATCCCGATTCCCGCGGGCGACCAGAATTCCCCGGGTGCCTGACCCGACCCACCCACGATCAGCAGGAGACGGCCGGTGGCGTCGAAGATCTGGATGTTGTCGAAAAGGGCGTCCACCACCCAGATGTGGCCCGCGTCATCCTCGGCCACACCCTTGGGCCGGGAAAAAGTGCCCGGACCGTTTCCTTCCTCACCGAAGGCCTCCAGCAGATCGCCGGTCCCCGCGAATTTCTTCATCCTGTAATTTAGGGTGTCGTTGACCAGGAACCCGTTGCCCGCTCCCGTGGCGAAGGTCGGGTAATTGAGGTCGACATCGGTGTCGCCCCTGCCGCCGATTTCCCCCTGCAAATGACCGTCAAGGTCGAAGACCTTGATCTTGTGATCCCCCGTATCGACGACGAATACGGTCTCGCCGTCGGCCGAAACCGCCAGGCCCGTCGGCCGGGCGAGGCCCTCGCTGACCCAGGGTTCGAGGTCGTCTTCGTCCAGACGGTACACGGTGCCGTTCCCGCTGTCGGTGACGAAAACCGCCTCTCCGCCGGCCGCCAGGGCGACGGGCGTGTCCAGAGGACGGTCGTCGCAGCGATACAGCCGGTATGATTCCTTCACGGGATCGACCCGCACCAGGGCCGGCAAGTCCTGGCAGGTCAGATACAGGATCTCCCCCACCGGCAGGACGTCGAAGGGCAGCCCCAGGCGGTCATCCGGGTCGTCGCCGCCCAGGAACCTGCCGATTTTACCTAACAGACCCGACTCCTGGTCGAGGTCCCCGCAGCGGATCTCGGTTACGTATTCCACCCGGGCCTGATCCGGAGGGGGCGGCCAGACCGGATTGGCCAGGACGCACGGAACCGCGAACAGGACCACCGCCGTCAGGGCCGTCCCGAGCCTAATTTCGTATTTCCCATGCCGCCTCATGCAACCGTCCCTAGTAGATGTCGAAATCCCGGGAAACCTTCGCCAGGAATTCGCTGTAGGTGTACCGTTCGGTGAGCAGGGTCTCGTCGGTATATTTATGGGCCACCACCAACCTGATCTTCCTGATGTTGTAGCTCAGCTTCGTCTCCGCCTGGAAAACCGCCTGCGGCGGCACCCCCATCAATTCCCGGTTCTCCTTGCTCACGTAGGATTTGATGGGAATCTTCAGCTTGGGTATCCGCAGCGAAACGGAAACCGAATATTTTTGAATGCGCGACTCGTTGGTCTTGATCCACATGGCGTTCGCGCTCATGTCAAACCACGGCACCGGGTTGGCCATGCCGTCGATCCGGAAAGACTGCCTCAACTCCGGCTCCCGGTTGGGAGCTCCCGGATGTGCGCTCAGTTCGGCTTCCTTGTCCAGGAAATCGAAGGCTTCCTTTTCCCAGCCGGCCAGGACCTTGAGCTTGTATTGGCGGCCGAATCTCCGGGTCAAACCGACTTCCCCGATGTTCTTGTTCCGGGAATCGACACCCTTTTCATTGGTGCGGCGGCGCCAGGTCCAATCCCACATCACGCGCAGGGAACCCAGCGGACCGATGTTGGGATGCTCCCCCTCCAGCCTGAACTTCGATTCGACTTCGTTGCTGTTGGAGAAAGGGTGCTCCTGCTTGCTCTTGGAGTACTTCAAATTATGACGGGGAACCCAGCGCATGCCCAATTGCTTGTCTTCCAGGCGGTTTCTCATTTCATAGGTAAGCTGTTTGTTCCGGAACTGCTTGCTGTCGGCCAAAAGATTGACGCTGGCCAGCAAATCGACTTCATGCCGCTTCCAGTTGGTCGGAATATTGACCAGACCGTTGACGATGTTGTTGCGGCTGCTCACAAAATCGACACCTGTCTCGGAGGTCATGTAGAAATAGGAATGTGTCAGTGATGTCCCGATGCCGCCGGGGCGCCGCCACTTGCTGTTGGTCTGCTGCATGAAGACACTGGAAAGGTTGTGGGAGATGTCCCCCACATCCGTCAGGGTCTCGGAATAGTTGGTCAGGGAATTCAGGGTGGCGTTGGGAGTCAGGTGGTAGTTGGCCAGGTTGTTGAAGACCAGCAGGTTGTTATCCATGTCCTGGACGGTTTCATAACCGTCGTTGTATTCGAAATAGGCGTCGCTTGTCAGACGCCCGTTCCGGCCGTAATTCAGCTTCCCGGAAAAAATGTCGTTGCTCTGGTCAAGGTCCTTGGACCCGGGGGGATCGTTGAAGTAGATCTGCCAGAGTTCGTTTCCTCCGATTCTCCTCTCGACTCGTATCGAGTTCAAGCCGATCGGAATGAATTCGAAGTGCCGATCCCCTTCCTCGATGACGATCTGCAGGGAAGCGCCGGCCTTCACCGTGTCCACGAAGCTGGCTTCCACATAGAACAGAACGTCGTGGTCGGGAATGTGGTTAATTATTTCGATATTGAAATAGGGCGGGGCCCCCGGAGTTACGGGTGAAAAATCCACCCAGATATTCCTGTTCTCGTCGAAATCGTACTGACGTTCCAGCTGGTTGTGGGTCGTCTTGCCTTCGAAGCCCAGTTCCAGATCCTGGGTCACGGCGTACCGCAGCTGGGCGCCCGTTCCCTCGTTGGTCGTCTTGTACCGCCGCAGTATCGTCAACCCGGGATCCACGATATCGACCTGGTTACGGTTGGCCGGTTCATAGCGGATATTGTGGTTACTGGTCTTGCCGGTATAGAACAGCAAAGGGAAGGGACGATTGGGAAACAGCCCCACCGACCCGAAATAATTCGTGATCGCGGGGCTGAGCAGTTCCGTCTCCTTGACGCCGTCGGTCATCGACCGGATCTGCGTTCCCTGCAGGCGCACCCTCGCGTTGTAATTGGCGAAATACCCGTTGACCAGCGGACCCATGGCGTTCAGATCCAACCACTGGTTGGACATGCGCCGGTCGGATTCGTAATCCAACGAACGCGGCGGAAACAGGGTGTTCGTGAACCCGTACATTCCCAGATCAGCTCCCACGGAACCTGACAAATGATGTTGGGCGGCGGCTCCCGACCAGGGAACCAGTCCCGCCAACACCAGCATCAAAACTACTTTCCATCCTTGGGCGACCAAGCGATACCCCTACTGGATGTGGCACCTGGTGCAGAGATTCGAACCGCTGTTCGACTCCACCAGGAAGTTGGAATAGGTATTGTCGTGCGGGTTGTGGCACGACGTGCACTCGACGTACAAGCCGTCATCCAGAAGCTTGTCGGGGTACTGCTGGCCGTCTCCGGTCTTGGGGTGAAAATTGTTGTCCTGGGTCGAATCGTACAAAAGGCCCACCGGGTGGTCGTCACTCAGGTCCGTTCCCACGAAGGCATGTGATCCGCTGGCGATCCGGCCGCCGCCGTCGAGACCCGACCCGCCGGGAGTTCCGTACGACCCCGCCCCTTCGGGACCGGGCAGGTTGTTCAGGGAGTTGACGGCAATGGTGCCGTCGTGGCAGGACAGGCAGATCAGCGATCCCTCGTGCGGACTCGCGGACTGGGACATGTCGATGGTGTCGGAAGTGTACATCGTGTACGAGGTGCCCGGATTCAACTCGTGGTTCAGCAGGGAGCCGTACGCCGGATCGGCGTTGTGAACGGTGTGGCAGAACACGCACACCTGCTGGGCCCCCCAGAAAAAGGCGTTGGGGCTGGCGGTCGGCGACGAAAAGTTGTGTTTGGTCTGGGCCACCCCGCCCAACACGGGCGCCGCGATCAACAACAACCCGATCGCCAGAAATGACACTCTGCGTTTCATGACTGATCACTCCCTTGTCCTTCAGGCAGATACCGGAATTCCTGAATCCGCTGGTTGATGGAATCCACCACGAAAATCCGGTTGTCTTCGGTAATGCAAATGCCGGCCGGAAGCCGGAATTGTCCGGGCCGGAACCCTTTCATGCCGAACTGGAGAACCAGTTGGCCGGTGGGATCGAAGATCTGGACATTATTCTTGAGGGCATCGGTTACATACAGGTGACCGTCACCATCGATGGCGATCGAACGGGGACGGGCCAGGGAGCCAATGCCATCGGCGGTCGAGCCGAAGCTGAAAAGGAAATTGCCCGCCAAGTCGAAAGCCTGCACGGCGAAGTGGAAGGAATCCACCACGTAGAGGGTGTCACCGCCGCTGATGGCAATGCCCAGCGGATGGTAGAACTCACCCTGGTTGTCGCCACGGCCGCCGAAGCCCCCCAGCGGTTCGCCCTGCGTGGTGAAGATCCTCACCTCGTGACGGGCGGCATCGACCACGAAAAGCCTCTCGCCGTCGGGACCCAGGGCCATACCCACGGGGCTGGTCAGCTCGTTTTCCCCGATGAAATGGGAGAATTCGCCTTCGGGATCGAAAACAACCACCCGGCCCAGGCGGGTATCCGAAACATAGAGGTTGCCCTGGTCGTCCAGGACCATGTTCACCGGCTCTCCCAGGCGACCGTAGCTGCCCAGGGATTCGATGAAATCCACCTTGCCCGCCCCGAAATCCAGGATCATGATCCCTTTTTTCGTGGTATCGGCGATATAAAGGCGGTCCTTGCCGTCGAACAGCACCCCGTAGGGTTTGCCCAGGGACATGTCCTGGGATTCCCCGAACAGGAAATCCCCGATCTTGCCGAAGAAACTGCGCTCGAGGTTTTGGCTGCCGTAGATGGTCTGCTCATAAACGACCATCGGTTCCCGGGGTGCCGGCGGCCAGCCGAGTTCGATCCTGGCGGGCCCGCTGCCCCCACAACCGGAGAGTCCCGGCAGGACAAAACCCGCCGCCAGGAAAAGGATGGCCTTTGTGATGGCTTTGAATGGCCGCATCACTGGTGCTCCGGGTGGCAGCCGAGGCACGCGTGGCCCCCGCTCGTGCGCAAAAGAAAATCCGCCTCGCCCGCATGCGGGTGATGGCAGGTCAGGCATTCCATCCGGCCTTCCTGGTTGAGGGCCAGATTCAGTTCCAGACGGCCTTTCGGTTTGGCGTCCACCGGGTGGCGATGGTTGCCGATGGCCACGTCATCTTCATGACATTCTATGCAAAGCTCTCCCGAATCCCTGACCAGAACCCAGCGGTTACCCGTGGCATGGGGATCGTGGCAGTCGACGCAATGCCCGTCAGCGAACGGTTTGTGCTGGACCGGCTCGACCGCCTCGTCGATGGAGGTATGGCAGAACAGGCACAGCACCGGCACCGGGCTGCGCAGATTGTTGTCGAACTGCGAACCATGGGGATTATGGCAGACAGTGCAGGTCCCCCCGGCCACGGGCCCATGGATGAAATTCTGGGCGAACTCCCCGATCTTGTCCTTGTGGCACAGGAAACAGGGATTCATGTCAGTGTACACGCCGGTCTTCTGTTTTGACAGGTCGGGGTTCATCCGGTGGCAATTGGTGCAGAGTTCGTCATCGTCGGTCACGTGGCCGCTGAACTGCTCACGGATAACGGAGTGGCACCGGTAACACCATTCGGCGTCCTCGTCGGCGGTTCCCTTCTGGGCTGTCATGCTGTGACAATCCAGGCACTGGGAGCGTGAAGTCGATTCATGAAAACTGTAGCTGACAAACATTTTCTGGTATTCGTGGGAAATCCGGGGACCGCAAAGCACTTCCAATTCCACTACCTGTACCGGTTCGGAAAGATCAAGAGAGACAAGGCCAAGGGAATCGACCGGGGAATGGGAAACGTTGGCATTGCGGGAATCGTCGGCGGACAGCGATTCGATCGTTATCTGGTTCAGACCATAGGGCAGCCAGACCAGGGCATGGAAAACCGAGTCCACCACCGCGGCCGTGGTCACGGGGTTGCCGTTGAGACTGATGGCGACCCGGGGAGCATCGGTCCGGCCCACCACGTGGATGCGCGGCAGCACGGTGCTGACCTGTTTGGGGGGGACAAGAATATCCAACCGGGCGGCCGCGGGACCGGCCATGGCGAGTACGGCCAGGAAAACCTGGATTTGAATGGCTTCCTTCATAAATCTGATTGAACAAAGGGCCCGGGTCTTCCCCCCGGGCCCCGATGTATCGGTCAGGTTTTCCAACCCAACACCTCTCGGACTAGTTGGCGGTGTGGCACGACGAGCAGATCTGGTTCAGATTGCCGTTTTCGTGCCGCAGGAAGAATTCCGCTTCGAGACCGGTGTTACCCTGGCGGTGCACCGAGTGACAGGTTTCACAGACCATGTTGTTGGCCGTGGCCGTCGCCCAGTCCACGCCGGCGGTTCCGTCTTCATCGATCTGGTTGGCCCAGGGCATCGCCGGGATCAGACCGTTGTTCATGTTGACGTCCGAAGGAATACCGGTGTAGTGAGTGTTCGCACCCACGGGAGGCGCGCCGGCGGCACCGTGACAGGAGACGCAATACGCCGAGTTGGCGTTGTCAGCCATCAGCAGGTAACCGAAAGCGGTCCCGGTGGGATCATGAACGTC
>JBDLKA010000152.1:0-6509 GCA_039714075.1 Candidatus Krumholzibacteriota bacterium
CGCTGCGACGCAGCGGTGTGCAAACACAAAGGCCGTAACACGACCACAATTCCTCCAAGGGTGCGCCGGGAGGTGCTGGCCCGGGACAAGAACCGCTGCCGGGCGCCGGGTTGCGGACGCACAAGATTCCTGGAAGTACACCACATCAACCCGCGGCAGCATGGGGGAACAAACCACCCGGAGAATCTGGTGACCCTCTGCGGGTCCTGCCACCGGCTATGGCACGAAACGGGGCGTGGAGACCGTCTCCTGATCGGCACTCCTTAAAGACCCCCTGTTTCCGGGCCCCGATATGGTCTATAATGGCCGGATGTCAGGGGAAATGGATCATCATAGTCCAGCCTGCCTGGGCGGATTGTTATTTTAACTCGGGGGTCACCACCATGAAGGCGCGAAATTTCCTGATACTGCCCGGCCTAGCTGTTTTTTTCTGTCTGTTGGCTTTTTCCCTGATGCCGGACGCCGAAGCGCCACAGGAGACAGCCGCCCGGTTGGCGAAACCCGATATTTCCGCACCCGCGCCCCCTGATTTCGACCCGAGCCGGAAGCAGGAAGGCGGCCCTGACCAGCGCCGCCACTGGAATGAAATTCGTCTGGCGGATCCGGCCACCGGTCGGATTCCGGCCGACATCCACCGCCGGGAGCAGGAATTCGCTCGCAAGCTGCCCAGCCGCAGGGGAAGCGCCCTGCTGGAAACCTATCAGACGAGCCAGGTGAACAAGGGGGAGAAGATCAACGGTTGGGGATACCGGGGACCCTGGAATATCGGGGGCCGCACGCGGGCCCTGGCCCTCGACATCAGCGATCCGACCTACCAGACCCTGCTGGCCGGGGGGATCAGCGGCGGCATGTGGCGGACCACGAACGAGGGCGGCGCCTGGACGTTGACCACCGGCAGCAGCCAGTTGCACAGCGTGTCCACGGTGGCTCAGGATACCCGTGCCGGAAGCCAGAACGTCTGGTATTACGGGACCGGTGAAGTGAGAGGCAATTCCGCCGGCACCGGCGGGGCACCCTTCCGGGGCGACGGGATGTTCAAGTCCACCGACGGAGGCCTGACCTGGGCCCTGTTGCCGGCGACATCGGGCACACCTCCTTCCAGCTTCACGAACCTGTGGCAATACGTGTGGCGGGTGGCGATCGACCCGTCCAACGTGGCCCAGGATGAAGTTTATGCCGCCATTTACGGCCAGATCATGCGCTCGACCGATGGCGGGAACTCCTTCACCGATGTGCTGGGCGATCCCGGCACCCTTTCCCGTTACACCGATGTCATCGTCTCGAGCACCGGCGTGGTGTACGCCTCCCTCAGCACCGACGGCGGGACCAAGGGCATTTTCCGTAGTCCCGACGGGGTTACCTGGACCGACATCACTCCGGCCGGCCTGACGGGTCACGGCCGCGTCGTTATGGGTCTGGCTCCCTCCAACGAGAACATCATGTACTGCGAAGTCGCCGATCGAAACGGTACGACGGATGAGGGCTTCTACAAGTACATGTACCTCTCGGGCGACGGCAGTGGAGCCGGTGGATTCTGGCAGGACAGGTCGGCCCAGATGGCGGCCCTGCCCGGTCCCAGCGGCAACGGGCCCCTGGAAACCTACGGCAGTTATTGCATGACCGTCACCGTGCATCCGAGCAACCCGGACATCGTCTATCTGGGCGGAATCCACCTGTACCGCAGCACCGACGGGTTCGCCACCAACGCCAACGACACCTGGATCGGGGGCTGGCAGTACTTCAATCACCATGCCGACCAGCACTACATGATATTCGTGCCCGGCTCCCTGGTGGAGGCCTTCACCGGCAGCGACGGCGGCGTGCACAAGACCACCGACGCCACCGCCGTAGTCGTGAACTGGACATCCCTGAACAACGGCTACAACACCAGCCAGTTCTACACCGCGGCCATCGACGAAAACCTGCCCGGCAGCAACGTGGTCGTGGGCGGGATGCAGGACAACGGTTCCTGGTTCACCAGCAGCACGGTTCCCACCGTCTGGTGGACCGAGGCCATGGGTGGGGACGGCAGTTATCTGGCCGTGGCCGACGCTTCGGGAACGAACGGCACCTACCTGTTTTCGTACCAGAACGGGTATGTGTACCGTTTCACCCTGAACAACAGCACCGGCAACTACTCGGAATGGACACGAATCGATCCCACCGGCGGCGGCAGCTACCTTTTCATCAATCCCTTCATCGTGGATCCCAACAATACCAAGATGCTCTATGTCGCCTCCAACAACGGCGTGTGGCGCAACAGCGACTACACCGCCATCCCGCTGTGGAGCAACTCCAGCACCGCGGTCAACTGGACCCACCTGACGGGGGTGCCGGCGTCGGAATCGGTGACCGCCCTGGCCATGTCACGCTCCGCCGACAGGATCCTGTATTACGGGACAGCGGGTGGACGGGTATACCGGCTGAACAACGCCGACACGGCCCCCATGTTTTCCGTGCCGACGCAGTTGAACATGGGGCCGAGCTTCACCCCGGGCAGTTACGTGTCCAACATCGCGGTTCATCCGGATGACGATCAGAAAGTCCTTCTGGGCGTGTCCAACTACAACGCGGTCAGCCTGTTCTACACCGAGGACGGCGGCGCCACCTGGACGACGCACGAAGGCAACCTGGCCGGTTCCGACGGTCCTTCGGTCCGGGATGTGGCCATCGTGCCGTACGGCGGGATCGACATCTACTTCGTGGCCACCAGCACCGGGTTGTATTCGTCCTACTACCTGACCGGCCCGACCACCTGGTGGAACCTGGAAGCCCCCGACCTGATGGGCAACGTGGTGGTGGACATGCTGGCGACGCGCCCCGCCGACGGATTGGTGGTGGCCGGGACCCACGGCAAGGGTGTCTACAGCATCGATATTCCAGTCGGCACATCGGTGGACAACGCGGAGATTCCCACGGCCGCCCGCCTGGGACAGAACGTGCCGAATCCCTTCAACCCCATGACCACGATCTCCTTCAACCTCGCGGCCGCCGGCAAAGCCAACCTGTCGATCTATGATGTGGCGGGCAAAAGGATCCGGACCCTGGTCGACATGGAGCTCGAGGCGGGGGATCACCGGTTCACCTGGAACGGGACCGACCAGAGCGGCCGCCCGGCGGCCGCGGGCGTCTATTTGTACCGGTTGGACAGCGGCGCGGTGCATGATGTCAAGCGCATGACCCTGGTGCGTTGAGACCGGAACAGGGAGTGACCGAAAAAGGAGAGATCCAGGTGACCTTCAATCATTTCGACGACGAGGGCCGGGCCCACATGGTAGATGTCAGGGAAAAGGACATCACTGACCGCGAGGCCCGGGCCGAAGCCGTCGTCCATTTGGGACCCGAACTGCTGGCCGCGGTGCAGGACCGGGAAATCGCCAAGGGCGACGTGTTCGGCGTCGCCCGACTGGCGGGCATCGCTGCGGTGAAAAAGACCTCTGATCTCATCCCCCTGGCCCATCCCCTGGCCATCCATCACGCCGCCGTGGAATTTTTTCCCGACACCACCGCCGGCACCGTCAGGGTGGTCTGCACGGTCAGGGCCCGGGAGAAAACCGGGGTCGAGATGGAGGCCATGACGGGAGCTTCCGTGGCTGCCCTGGCGGTCTACGACATGTGCAAGGGAAGGGATAAATCCATCTCCATCGGCGAGGTCCGCCTTTTGTACAAAAGCGGCGGCAAAAGCGGGACCTACCGGGCCGGCGACGGAGCGGGATCATGACCGGCCACACCCACGGCGAATTCCGGACCCTTCGCGCCTGTATCCTGGTCCTCAGCGACAAGGGCAGTCGGGGCGAAAGGGTGGACACCAGCGGTCCGGCCCTGCGGGACTTTTTGACCGACCGCGGGGTGGAGGTGGCCTGCCTGGAATTGCTGCCTGACACCAGGGCCCGGATTGCCGAATGGCTGGCGGACAGGGCCGACGATGGCCGGTGTGACCTGATCCTGACCTGCGGCGGCACGGGTGTTTCGCCCCGGGACGTGACCCCCGAAGCCACCAGGGACGTGATCACCGTTGAGCTGCCCGGATTCGGCGAACGGATGCGGGCGGCCAGCCTGGAAAAATCTCCCCATGCCATTGTCAGCAGGGCGATTGCCGGCCTGCGGCAGGGATGTCTGATCGTCAATCTGCCCGGAAGCCCGCGGGCGGCCCTGGAGAATCTGGAGGCGGTCTGGGGCGCGGTTCCCCACACGGTGGCCAAGTTGCAGGGAGACATGACCGACTGCGCCGCTCCGCCGGACTCTCCGGACACCCAATAAAAAAATAATTTCACTTGCCTTGCGCCTCCCCTGCCCGCGGCACATTTT
The DNA here is from genome assembly GCA_039714075.1 of Candidatus Krumholzibacteriota bacterium. Classification (GTDB taxonomy): domain Bacteria; phylum Krumholzibacteriota; class Krumholzibacteriia; order LZORAL124-64-63; family LZORAL124-64-63; genus JAGLCY01. The sequence goes on from JBDLKA010000152.1 coordinate 4,309, forward strand.
TGGCCCATGAATTCAGGAGCCAAACCAATCTTTCCGGCCAAGCCCACGGGCATTGACCGGTTCTTCAGGGAAATCTCCATGAGGATCTCCGAGCTATCCGATGATGACCGCGTGTGGGTGAAGGAACGGACCGAGCTGCTGTTCGGGGGTGATTTCGTCCTTTCCCGGGACGAGGTGCACGACCCCCACAAGCTGGCCGGTTTCATCGCCACCGAAGGCAACGAGCGGGTCGGATTGGTGACCTATCATCTGGACGGCGAGGACTGCGAACTGGTGACCATCGACTCGCTGTGCCAGTTCATGGGTATCGGTTCCATGCTGCTGGAAAAGGTGGAGGAAGTCGCCCTGAAGGCCGGCTGCCGGAAGATCTGGGCCATCACCACCAACGACAACCTGGATGCCCACCGTTTCTTCCAGAAGCGCGGTTTCACCATCTGCCGGGTTCGCCTCGGTGGCATGACCAAGATCCGCCTGCTCAAGCCCAACGTGCCGAAAATCGGTGACTACGGGATTCCCATCCGCGACGAGATCGAATTCGAAAAACCGCTGGATCTCAGCTACTGACCATCCCCTTGGGTTGACCGCCTATTTTCCGCTCTGCCTGGAATAGGATCCGACCAGCCTTGAAATCAGCACGGCCAAAAACAGTGTGCCCGTCACCGCCTCCAGGATCGCCAGGTTGCGCGCCAGGTTGGAAACGGGGGAGATGTCCCCGTACCCCAGGGTGGCCAGGGTGACGTAGCTGAAATAGGTCAGGGTGTGGAGGGGGTCGGAGTCGGCGCCGATGGGGTGGGAGAAGGCGTTCGGATTCAGGGCCAGGACCGGAGTGTAGAACAGGACCCAGACGGCCCCGATCAGGATGTAGGTGCACAGGGCCAGGCCGATGGTGTCCAGGGTTATGACCCGGGCGTTGAAGATCTGCCCCAGCATCAGCCGGATGATGAACAGGTACAGGAGCAGGACGTTGAGATAGGTGATCCAGTCCCGGATTTCGTTGTCGAAGGAGCCGTTGGTGGCGGTCAGGATCAGGGCGGGAATGCCCAGGATCAAACCGACGACCAAATGGTTTTTCCGGTCGGCGGTCATGAAGATGGCCGCAATGATGATGCCGCCCCGCAGCAGAACGGGGATGATCTGTCCCTGGTTGGCCATCCCGCTGAACAACAGTTGCGCACACAGGGCGAACAGCAGAACGAAAGCCCGGCTGTGCCTGGCGACCGAGAACAGCGAGATGTGGTGGTGTGATTCGGACATGTATTCCCGCCGGTTGAAATCGTCCGGTCGAATGAAAAACCTGTACGCGGCTTCCGCCCCGATACTCTATATTGAACCGGTGCCATCGACAATCCCAAAACCCCGATCCGACCCACGGAGGATGAAATGAACTCCCGTCAGAAAGTCACCGCCCTGCGCAAGCTCATGAAGAAGCACGGCATCGAAGCCTACTATGTTCCCAGCGCGGATCCGCACCAGAGCGAGTACCTGCCGGAGAACTACAAGTACCGCGCCTGGCTGAGCGGTTTCACCGGTTCGATGGGGGAACTGCTGGTCGGCGCGCGCAAGGCCGGACTGTGGACCGATGGGCGCTACTTCCTTCAGGCCTCCCAGGAATTGCCGGGTTCGGGAATCGATCTGATGAAGATGGGCGAACCGGGCACGCCCGACATGCCGTCCTGGGTGGCCCGGCAGCTGAAGAAGGGGCAGGCCCTGGGCATGGATCCCAGTGTGGTGTCGGTCGCCGCCGCCGAGAGTTTTGCCGACGCCCTGGCGCCCCACGGCATCAAGGTGAAGTTCGTGAACCCCAACCTGGTGGGGAAGCTGTGGTCCGACCGTCCGGAATCCAGTCTGGCGCCCATGACCAATCATCCGGCGAAGTACGCGGGGGAAACCGTGGTCAGGAAGCTGAAGCGGGTGCGCGAGGCCATGAAGGAAGTCGGTGCCAAGGCGCATGTGATCGGCGCCCTCGACCAGATCGCCTGGCTGTTGAACATCCGGGCCGCGGACATCGAGTTCACGCCCGTGGTCGTCAGCTACGCGGTGGTCACATTGCGCGGCTGCACCCTGTACGTGGACGAGCGCAAGGTGACCAAGGGAGCGCTGGCCGCCCTCAAGGGCAAAGCCAGGATCAAGGGTTATGACGATATCTGGGGCGACCTGGCGGATCTCGGCAAGAAGAAGCAGAAGGTTTGGCTTGATCCGGC
>JBDLKA010000153.1:0-6434 GCA_039714075.1 Candidatus Krumholzibacteriota bacterium
GCAACCCGTTTCCATCGCGCACCGCGTAACTGTGTCCGGCGTGGGTTAGCAGACCCACGGGGTTATCCACCGTGACCAGGATTTCCAGCAAGCGGTCCGATTCGTCCCACCGAACCCCGGTCCGGCCGTACCCGGTATCCACCTTGATCCAGACATCAACGTCCAGGCCGGATGTCGCTCGCGCCGCCGCCACCGAATCCACGGTCAATCCCAGGCGGCCGCCGTGTCGGCCAAGGTAATCGGCCAGCTTCGCGATGCGCGGCACCTCCAACGGATTCACCAGAAAAGCGATCGTGATGTCCCGCCATCCCGTCTCGGCGAACTGCTCGGCCATTCGCACGGACGAAACAGTGATCCGGTCCACGCTCTCATCCGCGAACCAACGAGCGATCACCGTCGACTGATGGGTTTTGAAGTGGGGCCGGAAGGCCACGTCCGACCGGCGTGCCTTGTCCGCCATGGCGCGGATGTTGGCTCGCGCCCGCTTCTGGTCGACGAGGACCGCGGGACCGGTCAGGCCCAGGGATTTCAGGTATTCGCTGGTGGCTTTGAGCATGGCGGAATCTCCTTGCCCGTCAGTCTATCACTTAGCAGCCTCGTCAGGTCACCTCCTTTTTCATGCCACAGGCGGTGGCAGCTGGAGCACAGGGTTATCAGGTTCGCGGGATCGTTGGTGCCGCCTTTTCGCCGGGGAACGATATGGTGGATATCCAGAAAACGATTGTGGTTGCATCCTTTACGGCGGCACTTGTGCCGGTCGCGAGCCAGGACTTCACGCCTGACCCGGGGCGGGATGGTGCTTGTGTTGCGCTTGCCGGGTTCCTGGATTTTCGCGTCGCAACGGACGGCTTCCGCCTCGTTTGAAGCGAGCTCTTTTTCGCCGTGCCCTGTCGGCACGGTGATTTTTGCGCAAGTCGGACATTCGTGAACGTGAATCTGATAGCGCGAAACCGATGCCCCCCGGGGGGCATTTTCGTCGGCATCCAGGTAGGCTTCCATCATGTCGAGCAGCAGGTCGGCCTTGTCGCCCTGGTGGGCAATCCGGGCCAACAATGCTTCGTACCGCGCCAGTTGAATCGGCGACAGGTCGAATCCCACCCGCACAGGAACAGACGCCGGCGGAGTAACACGCGGGGGCGACGGCATCAACTCGCTCTGCGCGGGATCGGATTTCCGCCTCGCCGTTTTCTTCGCGTGCCGGACCGTCTCTTCCAACTCGCGCCGCGTTTGCCGTCCGGCGATTTTCAACCAATCCTTTTCGTTGTCCGGATCGGCCACCTTCACGATCTCCCGCGCCTTGGTGTAACCCAACTCGCCGGACCGGACCTTCTCCTTCACCCGCGGCAAAATCTCCAGTTTTTCCGCCAACCGTTTGAAGTCGCCGGTCCGGGTCGTCGAGAAGCCCAGCTCCTCGGACGCGTACTGATACATGGAACTGTACCCCAGGTTGCGAAACAGCCGGCGCTTCATGATCTCGCCGAACCACAGCACGGCACAATGCTGCGCGCGGTCCATGATCTCGACACTCTGCTTCAAAGCCTGATGGGCCTGGCCGGCACTGTGGCCGGGGCGGAATTCGGGCATATTCATGGTGATTCCCTCCTTGGATTTGGTGTAAGAATAATATACGAAAAGATGGCGAAAATAGCAAGTTAAAACATTGTGATTGTTTAATATAAACGAAAACGAAAATAAGAATTCAATCAAACGCCAAAGGCCCCGAATCCCATTGCCAAATCCCCCCGATTAAGCCATTCTCCGCCAAGGAGGAAGACTCATGAAATGCCCAGTCTGCCGCGTGCCGATGTACGTGGTTGAATTCGAACAGATCGAACTGGACCTGTGTCCGGACTGCCGGGGCACCTGGTTCGATCATGGCGAACTGGATCTGTTGCTCAAGACGACCGACGCTTCGGCTTTCGTCGAAGCCGAAACCGACGAGCCCAGCCGCCCTTGTCCGCTATGCAAACACAAGATGAACAAGGTGAATATCGGGCCCGGCCGCCGGGTACTGATCGACAGCTGTCCGGAAGGCTGCGGCATCTGGTTCGACAAGAATGAACTGGCCGACCTGGCCGGCGATCTCAAGGACGACGGCTGGCATATCCAGCCCGGCGTCCGGGATTTTCTCAGCGGAATGTTTCCCACGAAAGGTGATGAATAATGTTGTTGCCCCTTCTCATAGTTCTCGGACTAATAGTCGTGGTGGTCATCTGGCTGGTCGGCATCTACAACAGCCTGGTCGGGCTGCGCAACCAGGTCAAGGAAGGCTGGGCGCAGGTCGACGTGCAGTTGAAGCGCCGCTTCGACCTGATCCCCAACCTCATGGAAACCGTGAAGGGCTACATGTCCCACGAGCGGGAAACCCTCGAAGCGGTGACCAATGCCCGGGCCGCCATTTCCGGCGCCGGCGGGCTGCCCGAGCGGATCCAGGCCGAAGGCGGACTGACCGCCGCGCTGGGACGCTTGTTCGCCGTCAGTGAAAGTTATCCCGACCTGAAGGCAAGCACGAATTTCCTGTCCCTGCAGGAGGAACTGGCCAGTACCGAGAACAAGATCAGCTTCGCGCGGCAGTTCTACAACGAGACCGTCATGCGCATGAACAACAAGGTGCAGATGTTCCCCAGCAACATCGTCGCCGGCATGTTCAACTTCACCCAGGAGACCTTCTTCGAGGTCGAGGACGAGGCCGAACGCGAGGCCCCCAAGGTGGACTTCAGCTGACATGTGGGAACAGATCGCAGCAAACAAGCGCAAGTCCATGGTCCTGGTGTTCGTGGTGGCCCTGCTGCTGATGGCTCTCGGCTGGTTCGGCGGCGAGTACTTCATGGGGCGGGGCGGTGGGCCGGCCGGACTGGTCGTCGCGCTCATCGTGTGGCTGGTCATGACCCTGACCGCCTGGTTCCAGGGCGACAACGTCATGCTGTCCATTTCGGGCGCCCGCAAGGTCGACAAGAAGGATCTGCCGATCCTCCACAACGTCGTCGAGGAAATGACCCTGGCGGCGGGCCTGCCGAAGATTCCGGACGTCTATGTCATCGACGATCCGGCGCCCAATGCATTCGCCACCGGCCGGCGGCCTGAAACGGCGTCGGTGGCGGTGACCAGCGGGCTGCTCAAAAGGCTCAGCCGCGACGAGTTGCAGGGTGTGATCGCACACGAGATCGCGCACGTCCGCAACCGCGACATCCAGCTCATGCTTTTCGCGGGCGTGCTGGCCGGAGCGATCGTGATCCTGGCGGAGATCGGCCTGCGCGGCATGTGGTTCGGCGGCGGCCGCAGCCGTTCGCGGCGTGACAGCGGGTCCGACGGGTCGGGCATCATCGCCATCGTGGCCATCGTGTTGATGATCCTGGCACCCATCCTGGCGCAACTCATCTATTTCGCGGTTTCCCGGAAGCGCGAGTACCTGGCCGACGCCTCGGCAGCCTCGTTCACGCGTTATCCCGAGGGTCTGGCCTCGGCGCTGGACAAGATCAGCCGCGCGCCGGACAAGCTGGGCCGCGCCAACAGCGCGATGGCGCCCATGTACATCATCAATCCGTTAAAACGCACCAAGAAAATGGCGGCCAACGCGACCAGCACCCACCCGCCCATCGACGAGCGGATCCGCATCCTGCGCTCCATGGGGTCGGGCAGTTTCGCCGACTACGATCGCAGCTACATGGAGGTCAAGGGGGCGAAGAAGGGTGTGATTCCCGGGTCGGCGCTCAAGGAGGATTCCACCGAGCCCGCGCCCACCCGCGAACGGGTTTCAGCAAGTCAGAGGGAGAACGCCCGCCAGGTAGATGATTTCTTCTACCGCCAGGATGGTTACCACCGGATCGAATGTCCCTGCGGAACGGTCCTGAAGATTCCGCCGGACTTCGAGGGGAACGAGGCCAAATGCCCGCGGTGCGGGACAAGGCACAAGGTCTGAACAGAGGGGGAAAACCATGTGGGATGTCGTTGGAATAATCGCGGCCGTCGTCGTCATCGTTCTGTTGCTTCAACTGCTGGATGTCGCCGAAGTCCTGAAGAACAAACTCAAGGGCGAAACAGCCGGCAAGAGCATTGAACAGCGTGTTGCCGACCTTGAGCAACGTCTCGACGCCGTCGAGAAAAGAGGTTAGACCTCCGGCGGCCCCACCGGCCCGCCCGTAAGGTAGCGGCCTTCCAGAAAAGCCGAGACAAGATCGCGACCACAAGATGTGCCGATGGATTCGGGGTGGAACTGCACTCCGGCCAGCGGCCATTTATTATGGCGCACGCCCATGACCAGGCCTTCGTCGGTCCAGGCGGTGATGGTCAGGCAGTCGGGCAGGGATTCTCTCTCGCCGATCAACGAATGATAGCGCATCACTTCCAAAGGCTCGGACATGCCGGTGAAAAGCCCGGTCCCGTCGTGCAGGATGTACGAGGTCTTGCCGTGCCGCGGCTCCGGCGCCCGCACCACGCGCCCCCCGAACGCTTCGATGATCCCGATGTGCCCCAGGCAGACGCCCAGGATCGGCACCCGTTCCCCGAGTTCCAGTATCACCTGCCGGCACACCCCGAAATACCCGGGTATCTCGGGCCGACCCGGCCCGGGGGAGATGATGATCCGGTCCGGCTCCAGGTCGCGCAGTTCGTCCACCGTGACCGCGTCGTTGCGGTAAACGGCCGGCTCGACCCCCTCGCACAACTCGGCCACCATCTGATACAGGTTGAAGGTGAAGGAGTCGTAGTTGTCCAGGATGACGACTTTCACGACGCGCCCTCCTGCTCGGCCAGCAGCGAAACCGCCGTGATCAGTGCCCGCGCCTTGTCGAGGGTTTCCTGGTACTCGGCCGCGGGGTCGCTGTCGGCCACAACGGCGCCGCCAACGCCGAAAGTCGCCCGCCCGTCCTTGCAGACGATGGCGCGGATGACGATGCTCAGGTCTACCGACCCGCCGTGGTCGAAGTAGCCGATCGCTCCGGAATAGACCCCGCGCTTCACGGGCTCGATGGCGTCGATGATTTTCATGGCTTCGATCTTGGGCGCGCCGGTCATCGAACCGCCGGGGAAACAGGCCCGGACCAGATCGAAGGCGTCGCGGTCATCACGCAGACGCGCGCGCACCGTCGAGACCATCTGGAACACCGTGGCGTATTCCTCGATGATCTGCAGCTCCGGCACTTCCACACTGCCGATTTCCGCCACCCGGCCCAGGTCGTTTCGTACCAGATCGACGATCATCACGTTCTCCGCGCGATCCTTCTTCGAAGCCGCCAGTTCGTCGCGAAGGCGGGTGTCTTCAGCGGCGTCTTTGCCGCGGGGGCGCGTGCCCTTGATGGGGCGGCTTTCGGCGGTGCGGTCTTCGCCCAGGCTGAGGAATCGCTCTGGAGAGGCGCTGACCACCTGGAAATCCGGGAATTGCAACCAGGAGGCGAAGGGGGCGGGGTTGATTTCACGAAGGATCCCGAACAGTTCCCAGGGATCGCCGGGCAGATCCATTTCCAGCCGGTGGGTCAGGCAGACCTCGAAAACATCGCCTTCAAAAATATGATCCCGGCACTCTTGAACGGCGGCGCAGTATTCGTCCTTGTTGAAGTGGGCGCGGACGGGCAGGGAGCCGGCACCCCCAATTTCCGGGGGCGCCGGCCTACGCCATCCATGGCTTCGGCCGGCTCGGCTTCCGGGCTCCTCCGCCATCCTGGCTCCGGAACCCTCCAGACGCCCCGGAGAATTGGGGGTGCCGGCTCCCTGCCCGTCCGCGTCCGCTTCGAAAGCTGCGATACGGATCCGCCATTCAGAAACGCGGGCATCAGAATCGCCGCGGTCGATGATCGAGAGAGTTGTCTGGCCGGTCCGATGGTCGTGGCACAGAACCTCATCGACAACCATGAACGCGAGGTCAGGAAGCTGAAGGTCATCATCCCCGGTGTCAGGCAGGTTTTCGATGGCATAACCGGTCTCATAGCCGAAATAACCGACCAGGCCGCTTTGAAAATGCCCCCCGGGGGGCATTCCGGAGTCCAGCCCAGTGCGGTATCCCCTCTGCAGGTCACGCAAAGCAGCAAAAGGATCGCCGGTCCATTCCCGAACCGCGGGGGAGTCGATCACCACTCCATCGGCCTGCCGCCAGGAGGCCAGTGTCAGTTCCATCGCCAGATCAGCGCGCCCCGTCCGCCGCCCCGTCAACAAGGCACAGGGGTCGCCCCCCAGAAACGAATACCGCCCCAACCGCTCGGGGGCCAAAGCGCTGTCCAAAAGGAAGGCGCAAGAATCCGAACTGAACATGGCACCGTAGCGCCAGAAGGGCAGGGCAAGATCAAAGGGGATGACGAGGCGAGAAGTCATGGTTCATCCGGTCGGTCGGTTGCCGCCGCAGCAGCGAGGATCTTCTCGACCCGGCGGCGCAGTTCGGTGACATGGGTGCCTTCCCAGAACAGGTGGTCACATTCGCGACAAAGATAGTACGTGTCCAGCCA
>JBDLKA010000154.1:0-6275 GCA_039714075.1 Candidatus Krumholzibacteriota bacterium
GCAGGGACCCGGCGAAGGTCAGGAAGATGCCCGCCTGCGCGGCGGCCCCGAGCAGGATGAGCCGCGGATTGGAAAGCATGGCCGAAAAATCGGTCATCGCCCCGATGCCCAGGAAGATCAGCGAGGGGTACCAACCCTGGGTCACCCCGTTGTACAGCACGTTGAGTACGCTGCCGTTTTCGTAGATGCCGATGTTCATCCCGCTGGTCAGCGGGATGTTGCCCACCAGCATGCCGAACCCGATGGGCACCAGCAGCAGCGGTTCGTAATCCGTGGCGATCCCCAGGTAGATGAACAGGCAGCCGATGCCCAGCATGACCAGGTTGCCCCAGGCGAAGTTGCCCACGACGCCGACCTGCAGGAAATCCCAGAACACTTCCATGACGGTACCCGCGCTTTCCTAGGCGAATTCCACGAGGGTCTGGTTTTCCCGGACCGCATCCCCGGCCGCGACCAGGATGGCCTTGACCGTGCCGGGTCCCGGGGCGGCGATGGCCGTCTCCATCTTCATGGCCTCGATGACCAGCAGGGTCTGCCCCTGGGTCACCTCGGTTCCGGCCTGGACCTTGACCTCCAGGACGGTGCCGGCGATGGGCGAAGCGACCCCGTCCGCGTCACCGGCAGCCACCGGAGCGACGGTCGGCGGCGGCGGTGGAGCAGCCGGAACAGCAGGTGCACCTGGCGCGGGACCCGTGGCCGCAACAGGCGGCAGCGGCGAGGCCGACCGTTGCATCTCGTCCTTGGCGTCGAGAACCTCGACATCGACTTCGTAGGCCACTCCGTGGACGGTGATCTTCAGCTTCATGGCTGCTCCATTCAAGCCGGGCGGCAGGCCCGGGATGCTAGCGTTGGTCGCGTTTCCTCTTGACCGCGTGCGAGCCCTGCAGGATCAGGCGTCCCTGGGCCGACCAGGGCGTCCTCTTCTGCCGGGGCGACAAAAGGCGGCGGATGCGCCGCACGCGGAACCGGCCGCCCACCGCGGTGGCGGCGGCGGCGGCAATCAGTACCAGGGTCGTGTTGTCGATGGTGGGATCCTTTTCCACGGCGGCCTCCGCCTGCCGGGCTTCATGGTCCAGCCAGCGGTCGTCGAGCCGCTTGAGGATCGCGACCACCCCGGCGATCAGGGCCAGCACGCCGAAGACGATCAGAATCCCGACAATCGTCAGCGAACCCATTTCCGGTGTGATGCTTCCGTTCACGTCCGGCCTTCCTACAGCGGGATCAGGCCGTGTTTCTTTTCCGGCCGGACTTCACGTTTGGATTTGAGGATTTCCAGCGACAGGGCGATGTAGCTGCGCGTGTCCGCCGGCTCGATGACGTCGTCGACCATCCCCCGGGCGGCGGCCACGTACGGGGTGGAGAACTTTTCACTGTAGGAGTCCATCAATTCGACCCGTTTGCCCGCGGGATCTTCCGCGGCGGCGATTTCCTTGCGGTACAGGACGTTGACCGCCCCTTCGGCTCCCATCACGGCGATCTCGGCGGAAGGCCAGGCCGCCACCCGGTCGGCCCCCATGGACCGGCCGCACATGGCCAGGTAGGCGCCGCCGTAGGCCTTGCGCACCACCACGGTGATCTTGGGCACCGTGGCCGCCCCGTAGGCGAACAGCATCTTGGCGCCGTGCCGGATGATGCCGCTGTACTCCTGCTGCACCCCCGGCATGAAACCGGGCACGTCCACGAAGGTGACCAGGGGGATGTTGAAGGCGTTGCAGAACCGGATGAACCGCGCGCCCTTGACCGACGAGTCGATATCCAGGACCCCGGCCTTGTGGGCCGGATTGTTGGCGACCACGCCGATGGTCGAACCCTCCATCCGGGCGAAACCCACGATCAGGTTGGGCGCGAAATGTTCCTGGACCTCCATCAGGTCGCCCCGGTCCACCACGCGGCCGATGACCTCGTGCATGTCGTAGGCGGCCCGGGGATTTTCCGGCACCAGTTCGTTCATGGAGTCGTCCGCTTCCACGGTGTCCTCGTGCATCTCCTCCAGGAACGGCGGATCGTCGGTGTTGTTGCTGGGCAGGAACGACAGCAGACGTTTGGCGATCTCGATGCCTTCGCCCCCGCTTTCGGCCACGAAGTGCACCACCCCCGAGTAGTGGGAATGGCTTTCCACGCCGCCGAGCTGCTCGGCGGTCACGTCCTCGCCGGTGACCTGCTTGATGACGCTCGGACCGGTGATGTACATCTGCCCCTCGTGGCGCACCTGGATGATGAAATCGGTCAGGGCCGGCGAGTAGGCCGCCCCGCCGGCGCAGGGTCCGCTGATGATGCTGATCTGGGGCACCACACCCGAGGCCTTGACGTTGCGGTAGAAGATGTCGCCGTAACCGGCCAGGGAATCGACCCCCTCCTGGATGCGCGCACCGCCGCTGTCGTTGATGAAGACGACCGGGTCGCCCGTCTTCAGGGCGTCGTCCTGCAGGTCGCTGATCTTGCGCGCGGTCGCCTGACCGACCGCGCCGCCGGCCACCGTGAAATCCTGGCTGACGGCGTAGACCGGTCGCCCGTCCAGCAGACCGTAACCCGTCACCACGCCTTCGCCCGGCAGCTCCTTGCCCTCCATGCCGAAATCGACACACCGGTGCTGCATGAAGGGATGGGTTTCCTGGAAGGTGTCCTGATCGAACAGCTGCGCCAACCGTTCACGGGCCGTCCGCTTGCCGGCCGCGTGCTGCCGGGCGATGCGTTTCTCGCCGCCGCCCAGATACAATTCCGCCTTCTTCCGGCGGAGCGCGTCGATTTTTGAGTCCAACATGATGTTCCTTTGCTTGTCCATTCCCGCAGGAGGGTCTCGCTCCTCCTGCGGGAAATACATGCTCGCTTACGGGGATAGGTAACATCTGGAATTTGATTGTCAAATTTTTGACAGGTAAAAATGAGAAAAAATCGGCCCGGAATCCTTCTGATTCTAAGATGTTTGCAGGTAATAAATTACAAGACCAGGAAAGTCCCGGCCGCTTCCGTCTTTCAGAACCAGATCATGAACTGCAGCGACCCCATGCCGTTCCAACCCGAATAGCCGAATCTGGTGCTGTCGGAGCTATCCAGGTCCAGCCTGACCCGCCCCGTGTCCTGGTGGATTCTCCGCTCGACTTCTTCGGTATCGGACCAATAGTAGTACAGGCCAAAGGCGGTTTCGATGGTGAGGAAATCCAGAATAACGAAGGAAGGGCGGATACCGAGGCTGGCCGTCCAGGTGGCGCGATCGAAATCCCGGATCCTGTCGTTGCTGTTGTCCGGGTCAATGATGTCGACCACGTGATAGGAATACCGGCTGTCGGACCATTCGTATTCGAGACCCGAATAGCATACCAGCGCCAAGGGACCGCGGCGGGACACCAGCCGGCCCGCTTGAACCCTGACGAAACCGGATTCCCTCTTTTCCTCTTGATAAACGACCTCTTCCTCTTCATGCCAGTTCGGGGGATAACCCGTATCGTAGTCTTGATTTTCCCTGTTGTTGAGATAGTCGTTGGGCCCCCCCGTGACGGCCAACTCCCAGACACCGCCCAGCCACAGACGAGCCGTCAATCCGTCATCCCAGCCCAGGCCCCACTTGCGGTCCACCGGACCGGTCTCGATCTGGGTTTCGGCCACGGCGGCGGTCAGGGCCGAAAACATGATCATCCCGGTCGAAACAACGATCAAAGCCAGGCGCACTTGTCTGGTAAGGGACATGAAAATCTCCAGGGAAAACTATTTAAGATTATCCGGATTGAGGCCTTCCAGTTCCGGGAGGACAAACAAACCGTCTTTGCGAACCAACTTGCCGTCGAACCATATCTCGCCGCCGCCCCATTCCGGGGTCTGGATCAGGACGATGTCCCAGTGCTGCGCCGACTTGTTCCCGTTGAAGGCGGCCTCGTAGGCGTTGCCCGGGGTCAGGTGGAAGCTGCCGCTGATCTTCTCGTCGAACAGGGTATCCAGCATGGGACTGGTGATGTAGGGGTTCACGCCCAGGGCGAATTCGCCGAAGTAGCGGGCGCCCTCGTCGAGGTTCAGGGCGTCGTCCAGCTTGGACTGGTCGCCGTCGCAGGTGGCTTCGACGATCTTGCCTTCCTTCACCTCGAACCGGATGTTGTCCAGCACCACGCCGCCCTGGCGCGTCTTGGTGTTGTACTGGATGACCCCGTTGACACTGTCCTTCACCGGGGCGGTGTAGACCTCGCCGTCCGGAATATTCCGGCCCCCGTCGCACTTGACCGCGGGCAGGCCCTTGATGCTGAAGCTGAGGTCGGTGCCCGGACCCTTGATCTCCACCTTGTCGGTCTTTTCCAGCAAGGCGTGCAGGGGATCCATGGCCTTGCTCATGCGGGCGTAGTCCAGACAGCAGACGTTGAAGTAGAACTCGGCGAAATCCTCGGTGGAGCGTTCGGCGGCCTGGGCCATCGAAGGGTTGGGATACCGCAGCACGCACCATTTTTTCTTCAGGCGGATGGGGATGTGCACCTCGCCCCAGTAGGCCTTGTCGTGCCACTTCATGCGGTCGGCTTCGACGTCGGCCAGGTCGAAGGGATTGGTGCTGCCGCGCACGCCGATGTAGGCGTCCACCGCTTCCATGATCGGCTTGTGGAATTCACCCCAGGAGGCGAACTGTTCCTCGCCGGCGTTGTTGATGAAACCGCGGCTGAGCGTCTCGTCGTTGTAGTACCAGAAGGGGACTCCGCCGTGCAGGGTGGCGACCCGGACCAGTTCCTTGCCCAACTCCATGGCCTCGAGTCCCTTGATCTCGATGTAGATCTTTTCCCCGGGCTGGAGTTTGACGCTGTAGGTGATGAGTTGTTCAGCCAGTTGCGTATTGCGCGGATCCATCGGAGCCTCCTTGAAGAATTGGTGACCGGATCATGATAACCAACGAACCTTCCCGGTCCTACCCAAAAATACGCCCGGGGTTTCATTTAAGTGCCGGTTGCCCATATATTGGCTGCAGATCCGAAATAACCGACCGCTTCCCCAGGAGGATGTCCCATGAGCGCCGACTTCACCGATTCCGTCGCCAGCCTGCCCCCCGGCGCCGCGGGTTTCGTGGACCATATCGGAATCGCGGTCAGGGACCTGGATGAAGGTCTGGCCCTGTACCGGGACCTGCTGGGACTGGAACTGGAGCGGATCGAGGAAGTGCCCGGCGAAAACGTGAAGGTCGCCTTCCTCAAACTTGACCGCTGCGGCGGACCGGGCCATGTGGAGCTGCTGGCCCCCATATCGGACCAGGGCGCCATTGCCGCTTTCATCGAACGGAGGGGGCCGGGGCTGCATCACATCGCCGTGGCCGCCGACGACATCACCACCATGCTGGACCGTCTGCGCGAGGCGGGCCTGAAACTCATCGACCAGGAACCGCGCACCGGGGCCGGGGGCAAACAGATCGCCTTCCTGCACCCCAAATCAGGTGGCGGCGTCCTGATCGAGGTCTGCGCCGGCGGCGGCCATTCCCCGGAATAACCCGGTTCAGCGCGCGCTGAGAACGCCCACCTCGCTCCAGGGGCACTTGCCCGTCACGGGTGTCTGGTCGGGCTCTTCCGTGGGGTTGACCCACGACGGCACATAACCCGCCCCCAGGATGAGCCCCACCTGCTGGCTGCTTTCGTTGCCCGCGTACAGGGCCACCGGTTCGCAGTCGGCGCAGCCGTCCATGCCGGCGCAGGACATCAGTCCGGCGGGATCCAGCCCGATCCTCACGTTTTCGGGCCGCCCCTGGAACATGATCTTCCAGCGCACGAGAAACACCTTGTTGTCACGGATCTTTTCCCCCGGATGAAGGCCGGCCGCGACATGACCCATCTCCGAGGCCACGTTCAGGACCTTGGACGGGAATTCCTGTTCCAGGATGAAGGCCTCGGCACCGGTGATGACCAGTTTGAATTCCATCCCGCCCAGGTGCAGGAAGGCTTCCCCGTCCTTGGCCACGGGTTCGAAATCCGTCAGCCAGGCGTACAGGTCGAAGGAGGTCACCCCGTTTTCCGGATCATCGGTATGCAGGACCGTGACCAGCGAATCGCCCTGGACGAAGGAGAACCGGATCAGACCGTTGTCCCCGCACCAGGTCGAAGCTTGGGCGCCGGCCGGCCACATCACTCCGGCCGCCAGGACAAGGGCCACCGCGAACAATCTTGGTACCAGATATTTTACGTTCATCGATCTTCCTTTCGATCCGCGGATCAACTTCCCGTGCTCGCGTAGTTGCTTACGCCCCGTTGCCAGATCAGGACCGCCCCGCCGAATACCACCAGCCCCACCAGCGGCGTCAGCAGGGCCAGCCGGCTGAATTC
>JBDLKA010000155.1:0-6249 GCA_039714075.1 Candidatus Krumholzibacteriota bacterium
CCCCGCCTCCGGAAACCTTTTCCCCGACTCGTCGGTACTCGCCGTCAAACAACACCTGCCAGGATTCTCCCCCGTCCTTGGAATGCTCCCAGAGCTGGCGCACGGTGCCGTCGGGGTTGTCGGTCCACGAGATGCGGTCGGTAACGGTCTCGCTTTTCATCAGCCGGTCACCGGACAACACCATCTTTCCGTCCGCGTAGCCTCCGGTCAGGTGCAGGCGCGTGCCCGCGTCGTCCACCCAGATCTGATGCCACAGACCGTCCTCGGGTTCGAAGTAGTTGAAGCTCCTTCCGGCGTATTTGCCCCCCGCGGCGGTGTATTCCTCGACCAGGGTGCAACCCTTGTGAACGCGCGATATTGTATTGCGTCCCACCAGTTTGTCCTGGGCGAAAACGTACCATTCGCCCACCCAGAAATCGAACTGGTCGGCCTCGGGCTGACCGCAGACCTCCGCCGCCGCGGGCACGGCCGCCGGCAGGATGATCACCAACGCGAGATATATGAAAACCGTCTTCATTGTTTCCTCCAGGAATCGTGATCAGGTTAACAGCCGGATGATGTCTTCATGATCCGGAAAGGCGGCCAGCATTTCCGCGCGGCCGCCCATTTCAAAATCCGCAAAATCGAAACCCGGCGCCAGGGTGCAGCCCACCAGCGCGAAGGAATCTTCGTCGGCCAGGGAGGCCCCGAACCAGCCGCCGCCCGGCACCGTGGCCTGGAAAGTGTGACCAGCGTCAAGGTCGCGCCCGAGCCTGATATTTCTGTACCCTTCACCCTCGGTCAACACATGGATGACCAGCGGCCCGCCTGCATACAGGTGAAAGATCTCGTCGGTCTTCAGCCGGTGCAGACGGGAGACTTCCCGACCGGCAAGCAGGTAATAGATGGCGGTTCCGAACGACCGGGCCCTCGCGGGTTCACCAGGCCCGCCCGCCAACTGTGCCGTCAAGGGTGACCGCCAAGTTTCCCGGTAGTAACCGCCCTCGGGATGCGGTTCCAGACCCAGGGCATCGATCAACCTGGCCGCTTCTGGATGCATGGTTCAGTTTCCCCCCGCTGGTTTCAGCCAGGGCAGCCGGTCAAGGTCGACGTTCCCGCCCGACAGGATGATGCCGATCCTGAGCCCCGCCGTTTCCTCGGGCCGGGCCAGGACGGCGGCCGGGCAGACCGCGGCCGAGGGTTCGATGACGATCTTCATCCGCTCCCAGATCAGCCGCATGGCCGCGATAATTTCCTGGTCGCCGACGGTCCAGATCGCCGCCACATTCTCTTTGATGATGGGAAAGTTCCGTTCCCCCAGGCTGGTCAGCAGCCCGTCCGCCACCGTGTCCGGATCGACCGAAGGAATGATGCGGCCGGCGGCCAGGGAGCGGGCGGCATCGTCGGCGCCGGTCGGCTCGGCGGCGATGATCCGGGCCGCGGGTGCCAGGGCCTTCACCGCCAGGGCGGTCCCCGACAGCAGGCCGCCGCCGCCCACCGGGGCCATCACGACATCCAGGTCGATGATTTCCTCCAGCAGTTCCAGCGCCGCGGTCCCCTGCCCGGCGATAATGCGATCATTGTCGTAGGGATGGACAAAAACCGCCCCGGTCCGCGCAACCACGGACGCCAGGGTCTCCTCCCGGGCCCGCAGGGTGGGTTCGCAGGTGATGATTTCCGCCCCGTACCCTTCCACGGCCACCCGCTTGACTGCCGGAGCGGTCGAGGGCATCACGATGTAGGCGGGAATGCCGCGCTGCCGGGCGGCCAGGGCCAGGGCCTGGGCATGATTGCCGGACGAGTGGGTGGCCACGCCCCGGGCGGCCTCGTCGTCGGCCAGGGACAGCACCGCGTTGGTGGCGCCGCGCATCTTGAAGGCGCCCACCTTCTGGAAATTTTCACATTTGAAAAAAAGGGAAGCGCCGGCCAGTTCGTCGATCGCGGCGCAGGTCAGCACCGGGGTGCGGTGGACGCGCCCGGCGATCCTGTCGGCGGCCTGTTTGATGTCTTCTATGGAAACCAAGGCTGATCCCCTGCCGGTTCGAACGAATGTCAACCGGCAGAGTCTACCGTGATCCCCAGGCCTTGTCCACGCACTCCCGCCGCGCCGGTCGTCCCGCGAATGTTCCGATGAGGATGACCACCAGCCCCACAGTCGTGCCCACCACGAATCCATGGATCCCGGCCAGGCCCGCCGGCAGATCGGGCAACCAACCCAGGCGCGGCCAGGCCTGCCACAGCAGCGCCGCCGTCACGCCGGCCACCATGCTCCACAGGGCCGCCTTCGGGCTGGTCCGTTTCCAGTACAGGCCGAACAGCAGGGGCCACAGGTTGGTCGAGGCGATCACCGCCCAGGAAAACGCCGTCAGCACCAGCACGAGGGCCGGCGGCCTGAGCGCGATCAACAGGCTGATCACACCGACCGCCAGACTCATCACGCGATTGGCCTTGAGTTCGGCCGCCGGGGTCAGGGTGCGGCCCAGCCCGTTGATCCACACGTCGTTGACCATCGAACTGGAGATGATGATCAGGACGCCGGCGAAAGTACTCATGCCCGCGGCCACTACTCCGGCCAGGAACAGCGCACCGCCCCAGTCGTTCAACACCAGTTTGGTCAACGCGGGAATCGCCTGGTCGGCGCTCGCTAGTTCCGGCACCAGGACGCGGGCGATCGCACCGGTCAGGTAGGGCAGCATTGCGACCGAGGCCCCGACCGTGACGATCACCGTGCCCAGCCGCAGCATCTTGTCGTTCTTGATGGAGTAGAAGCGGACCAGCAGTTGGGGCATGCCCCAGGTGCCCAGGCTGACGATGAGGGTGAAGCTGATCAGCCCCGCCCAACCCCACACACCCGGCGTGTTCACCAGGCCCGGATCCACGGTGTTCAGGCGATCCACCAGGGCCGTCATTCCGCCCACCTTCTGCAGGGACATGAACGTCAGCAGCACCAGGGCCGCTATCATCACCAGGGCCTGCACGAAGCTGGTCCAGACCACGGCCAGGTAGCCGCCGACCGAGGTGTAGAAGAGGATCACCACGCCCGAGATGACCACCCCGCTCCAGTACGGCAGATCCATCAAAACCTCAAAGGAATTTGCCATCCCCTTGAGAACACTGACGTTGTAAATGATCAAAAACAGCCCTGTCGCGGCGGCGCTGAAAATGCGCGCCTCGGCCGAACCGTAGCGGCCGGCGAAAAATCCGGGCAGAGTCATGGCGTCCAGGTTCTCGGTGAAGCGGCGAATCCGCCGACCCAGGATGATCCAGGCCAGCGTGGTTCCGATCAGCACGTTGCCCGCGCCCACCCACAAGGTGGACAGGCCGAACTTCCAGCCGAAGGCCCCGCCGCCGATGATCACCACGCTCGAATAGTAGGCCGCCACGAAGGAAAGGGCGGTCACCCAGGGCCCCACCGACCGGCCGCCGATGGCGAAATCCCCCACGCTTTTGCTGCGGCTGCTCATGACCATGCCGATGGCCGCCAGCATTCCCAGGTAGACCACCAGAACAATGATGTAGACGATCATGATTCGTCCCCACCTTCACGGGCCTTGTCGACCACGGCCCAGATGAAGGCCAGGATGATGGTTCCTCCGAGAACCAGGAAGGCTCCGAAGGTGAGCCAGGGCAGATGAAAGGGAGCCATCTTCTACCTCACTTGAAGGCGTAGGTTAATTGCCAACGCAGGAAGTGGACGGTGGAGGTCAGGGGTTCACGGCCTCCGGCGCCATCGTGGTATGCGCCGGGCGCGAGCATTTCCCACAGCAGGTGCCCGTCCAGCCCCGGCATCAGGTCGAACTTCAACTCGGTCTGGGTCATGACCCCGCGGGCCGCCCAATCCGTCTGCGGAGCCAGCAGGTAGTAGGCGCTGAACCGGAACCGGGCCGCCTTGCCCAAGGGCCGCGAAACGGTCCCGTGGGGCGCGGCGATATTTTCCCAGGCCGCCACGTTGACGCGCCCGGGCGAACTCTCGCCGATCAGGGTGTAGATGTAGAGCTCACTCCACTTGGGCCACCGGCCCCACGGGGTGCGGAAGGCCCGCATGCCGTTACCCGCGCCGGAGTAGAAAAAGAAACCGGCCTTGCCGTGCCAGGCGGCACCCAGATCGTCGGCGAAATGGGTCTGCAGAGCCATGGCGAAGCCGTCGTCGTTACCCGCCGAACCGGTACCTTCCCGCTGGTACTGGACGGCCAGCTCTCCCATCAGTTCTCCGTTATCCCCCGTCCGGCGGTCGGTGCGTCCACCGAGGGTCAGGACCTGCAGATCGGGCAGCATCTGATCAGGGTCCACCTCGTTCTTCCAGATCAGGGAAACCTTGGCCGAACCCCCGGTCAGCCGCACCGCCACCGCGGTTTCGTCGGCGTCGGCCAGGGGCAGGTCGTTGTCCCCGGCCAGGACGATGGGATCCCGCTTGGGGTTGTGGATCACCGCCATGTCCAGCTCACTGCCTCCCAGGGGCGCCTGCAGGCGGACGGCGTTCTGGTACATGCTGCGGCTGCCGTCCAGGGGATGGCCTTCCAGCATCAAAAAGCCCCGGTCCCAGATGATGTTCTGCCGGCCGAGGGTGAGCTTGGTTTCCGGATGGATCGCCCAGGTCCAGGAGGCCTGGTCGAGGATGATTTCGTCCCAGTCGAAATCCTGGTTGTCGGGCCGTACGTAGCGGCGGTGTTCGTTGGTCAGCAGGATCCTGAAATCATGGTTCCCGCCCGCGGCTTCCGCTCCCAGCCGGGTGCGAAACCGGACCCAGTTCCGGTCCGGGTCAGGGGCGAAATGGTAGACGCCGTCGAGGATTTCCTGGCGGACCCGCAAATCGAAAATCGGGGCCACGGTGAAGGAGGACGTGTCGTGGTCCGCAGCATCGACCGGCATCGCCGGCAGACTCGCAATCACCAATAAAACCAATATGAAATGTCGCACGGGCATCCTTTCAGTGCCCCAACAATGGTTCCGGGATTTCAACTTCGCAAGGCCTGCGAGGAGACGAAAAAAGGCCGCCCCGAAGGACGGCCCCTGTATCAATTTTTGCTTTGCGGTTCAGGTCTACCAGGATCGCCGTGGCGGCTTCGCTCCCCGGTTCCGCGCTTCGTTGACGCGCAGGGTGCGGCCCCGGTAATCAGCCCCGTCCAGGGCGGCGATGGCCCGGTCGGCGGCCTCGGGTTCCATCTCCACGAAACCGAATCCGCGCGACTGTCCCGTTTCCCGGTCGATGATCAGCAGGACATTGTCGACGTCGCCGTGCTGCCCGAACAGTTCGCGGACATCGTCCTCGGACGCGGCGACAGGCAGGTTGCCCAGATAGATTGTCTTCATCGCCACCTATTCGACCTTGAGCTTCACCGCCACCGGCAAAAAGGCCGGCGCCAGGCACACCTTGTCGTCGCAGGCCTGCACGGTCACCGACAGGTCCAGTTCGTAATCGCCCGCGGCCAAACCTTCAGGCACCAGGGCCGAAGCGGTGATCACTTCCTTGCCTTCGATCATGACCACCATGTCGCCGAAGAATTCCTTCTCGTGGCCGGTGGGGTACTCGGCCTGGAAATCCTCCAGGGGGAACTCGTCGGCGGGCACCAGATCCACCCCGATGAAGTTGGTGTCGCCGTGGGCGTAGATGTGCCATTTCTTTTTGATGTCCAGCTTGACCTCGAAGGAGACCCGCTCGCCGGCAGCGGAACTCAGGACCGGCGGTTTGGCCTTGGCGTCGACCACGTCGGCCGAGCCCTTCATGGCGCCGAAAGCCAGTCCCGCGCCCAGGGCGACGATCAGCAGGGTGAACAGGGCGATCCGTTTCATCGAATACCTCCATCAAGGGAAATCAGGGAACCTGTCATTGACTGTACAGAATCCTGTCGGCGGCCCGGCGGATGACCTGGACCAGCCTTTCTATGTCGTTCTGCTCCATGCAGCGGTTTTCCACGTTGACCCGCAGGGCCACCTGGCCGTTCAGGACGGTGAAACTGAACCAGGCGTCGCCTTCACGTTCGACCAGTTCCTGCAGATCGCGGTTCAGTTGATCGTTCCTGGCCGAATCGAACCGTAAACCACCGGCGGCGTCCCTGGGTTCCCAACGAAAATTGCAGACCCCCAGGGTGTTGGGCCCCAGGATCCGGAAATCGGGCTGCCGCCGCATGCGCGCCGCCAGGATCCGGGCCAGTTCGATGTCCTTTTCCACCCAGGCGGCGAACTGCCGGCGGCCGACTGAACGGAAGGACAGCCACAATTTCAGAGCGTTCATGCGCCGGCTGCCCTGGATGCCGTACTGGAAGAAGTTGA
>JBDLKA010000156.1:0-6230 GCA_039714075.1 Candidatus Krumholzibacteriota bacterium
CAGGGCCGTCCTGACACCGGGGTTGATCACGCCCAGAACGGGCACGTCGATCGTTTCCCGCAAATGCTCCAGGGCGAAAGCGCTGGCCGTGTTGCAGGCCACGACCACCATCTTCACGCCCAGATCCACCAGCAGACCGGCGTCCTGGCTGGCGAAGGCGCGCACCGTTTTCTCCCCCTTGGTGCCGTAGGGAACCCGGGCGGTGTCACCGAAATAGATGATGTCCTCGCCGGGCAGGCGTTCGTGCAGGGCGCGCAGCACGGTCAGTCCGCCCATGCCCGAATCGAAGACCCCGATGGGGCGGGCGGCGTCATTTTTGGAAGAGCTCATCTACAACCACCTGCGCGGATCGAACGGCCGGACCATATCCAGATTACCGGCCAGGGTTTCCACCTGGGCGCCTTCGACCAGAATCACGCACCGGCGCGTTCCCGGAAAATTCAGGGCGACGGTGCGCAGGATCGAGGTGAGGGTCGCGACCTCGGCCGCGCTGCCCCCAGGATGGCCGATGACCAGTTCCTGGCTGAAGTCCAGCACCACCGACTGGTCCTCGGGATTGACGAAGGCGGCCAGCGCCCGCGTTCCGGTCGGCATGGCGCTGATGGCGCCGCTGATCTTGGGCCCATCGCAAAGCACGGAGATCAATCCCAGGAGATCCTCGCCGGGACGGTCCCGGCTGGGAATCTGCCTTTCCTCGGTCACGTAACCGGAAGCGTCCCACTCGGGGAAGACCAGCACCACGGCCCGGTCGCCGGCCAGCGGAGCGTCCACGACGCCGATGCCCTCGAGACCGGCGAATTCATCTTCAATTTCATCCCCGGCCGGCCGCAGGAACCACCAACCGGCCACCGCCACCGCAGCGATGACCACGAGCCACAGGAATCGTCCGCGGGAGGGCTTCATTTTTACGGGAGGCTTGGGACGCCGCACCGACGGGCGCGGACTTTGGGGCTGCTTTTCCTCAGTCATCGGCCACCTCCCCACCGCTGCCGATCTGTCGACGGTAGGACAGGATGGCGTCGCCGATGGCCTGGGCCAGTTCACGGTGGTAGGACCGGTCGCCGAGCTTCTGTTCCTCCCGGTTGTGGCTCAGGAATCCCAGCTCGATCAGGACCGCGGGCATGTAGGCGCCCACCAGGACCCGGAACCCCGCCTGCCGCACACCGCGGTTGGGCATGCCCAGATCGCGGGTCACCTCGTTCTGGATGGTTTCGGCCAACATGCTGCTGCTGGAGATGAACCGGTTCTGCACCAGTTCCCACACGATGAACTCCACGTCGCCCGAGTCTCCGTCGGTCCCCGCGGGCCGGCCCGCCTGGTTCTCGGCGGCCGCCACGCTTTTGGCCCAGTCGCTCTGGGCCGGCGACAGGAAATAGGTTTCCAGGCCGTGGGCCCCGTCGTTGAACCAGCTGTTGCAGTGCAGGCTGAGGAACAGATCGCCGTCGGAACTGTTGGCGATTTCCGCGCGGTCGTTCAGCTCCAGATAGGAGTCGTTGTCCCGGGTCAGGACGACCTTCAGATCGCTTTCCCTTTCCAGGTAGCGGCGCAGTTCCTTGGCCACCCCCAGGTTGACGTCCTTCTCGATGATGCCCCGCCGGCTCACCGCGCCCACGTCGTGCCCGCCGTGCCCCGGATCGACGACCACGGTCTGGACATCGATCCGGTTGGTGACGTCGACCGGGCCCTGCTCGATATTGACGCTCGCGTGCCCCCGCGGCACGGGTTCGGGCATGGTGGAAACCTGTTCCTCTTCCAGGACCACCACGATCTCGCGGCCCTCGTCCGCGGTGTAGGTGCGATAGCGGCCCACCAGTTGGTCCACGCTGATGGTCACCGTGGCGTGGTCACGATGCTGGCGACTGCTGACGGTCTGGGTCAGGCCGCGCCGGTTCGACGATCGCACCGCACCGGTGTTGACCTCGCCGCCGTAGATTTTCAGGTCGATGACTCCGGAACGCGGGCTGCTGGTCCGGTACCCCAGGGGTTCGCGGCAGTAAACGTGCACGGCCGTGGTCCGGCCCAGCACTTCCACTTCGAGCCGGGCCACGCTGTAGTCGGCGCTGCCCAGGGACAGCTGCCCGGCTTCGGCGTCCCAGGCGACCCGCTCGCGGGTCTGGGGCCCGACCACCTTTTCCAGAAAAACCATCGGCAGCCACAGGTCGCCGTCATGATCCAGCACCGGCACCGGCAGCAGCATTTCCCCGTCTGCCGAAACCACCACCCGGCTGCCCGCCGTCACCCGGAACGACTGCGTGCCCACCTTCAGGTCCAGATGCCTGAGCTCTCCCTGCCAATAGCGCCCGGCCTTGAGAATCGTGGCCAGGGACGCGGAACGCAGGTACATCTCCTGCGAATCGGCCAGAAGCTGACGCCCCATGGCGCGGCGCGTCTCTCCGGTAGCCTGGTACTTGACGGTCAGGGGAACGGCTTCGGCCCCGGCATTGACCCGGGTGAAGGCCAGGGGATCGAGATAGGTGTCGCCGGAGTCGCCGTCGCCCTGGGCGGCGGCGATTCCCGTCAGGAGCAATGACAGCAACAACGCCGCTGCGGTCATCGCCACGGGCCGGACCAATTTTTGGGGAATTCGTTTCGACTTCATGATGATGGAAAATCTCCCGGCTACCGGCGGCCCATTTCCTTGGCGATCCGCCGCTGAACATCCTGTTTCGCCTTGGCGTCCCTCTTGTCGTGAAGTTTCTTGCCGCGACCCAGGCCGATCTGGATTTTGACCAGGCCCTTCTTGAAATAGATCTGCATCGGCACCAGGGTCAGCCCCTGCTCCTCCACCTTGGGCCGGATCTTCCGGATCTCCCGGCGGTTGAGCAGCATCTTGCGCCGCCGGAAGGGTTCGTGATTCTCCCGGTTGCCCATCTCATAGGGGCCGATGTGCAACTTCATGAGCCAGGCTTCACCTTCACGGATCTCCCCGTAGGCATCGCCCATGCTGACCCGGCCGTTGCGCAGGGCCTTGACCTCGGTCCCCATCAGGACCAGGCCCGCCTCCCACGTTTCCAGAATCTCGTACTCGTGGCGAGCCTTGCGATTCTTGGCGATGATCTTGATGCCCGAGGGCGCGCTCTTGCCGGCCATGTCAACTCCATGATACAGCCCATCGAACATACGGCAGGCCGAAAAATTCCAGACCGTGAATATACCTTTCGCGTGCCCTGCTGCAAATCACGGATTTCGCCCGCCGCAGGTTGACAGGAAAGAAATGACCGACTAGATTGATCGCCCGTCCGGTCGGATATCCGACCCGGATGCCGGAAAAGCGTGCCCAGGTGGCGGAATTGGTAGACGCGCTACGTTCAGGTCGTAGTGGGGGTAACCTCGTGGGAGTTCGAGTCTCCCCCTGGGCACCATGCTTTCCCTCAGAATCAAATACGAGTCCGGCAGGCCTCTCCCTTTTGCGGAGAGGTTTTTTCATTCCCGGCATGTTTTCTGCAAATCCCCCGGTCAGCGACACGGGCCAAACCGCCTGAAATCGCCATAATTTACTGTTTTTCATGCTTTTAGTGGCATTTGCGCCATTATTGCGACCCGGAGGCCACCATGCGCTGGATCGATATCATCCTGCCGGAACCCACAAATCACCCGGAATTGGACATGCATTTGGCCAAGGCGACCGGTTTGGCGGCTAAAATTCCCGCCATTCAGGAAACCCACGGGCTGGATTCGGTCCGGGTTCTCGAGGTCATGGAACAGGCCGGCCGGGAAATATTCCAGGGTCTGGTCACCCTGAATCCCGGGACTTTTTCGCCCACCAAGGGCGCTTCATCCGGGGAAACCCCCGTCCTGGGCCGGCCCGAGCACGACGACCTCGTCGGCTACCACATCGTCGCCGACGAAAAATGGGTGGGGATGCCCTGGACCTGGCTGCACAACGGGGTCGCGTTTCTTTTCGAAAAGCATCCCGTCTGTTCTTCGACCAGCGGTTCGCGCCTGCCCGCCGGGGACCTCAACCGGCCCTGGATGCAGCGATTGACCAGAGCCCAGTTCCTGGTCGGGGAGGATGGCGGCGACACCCTGCAGGAAACCCTGTCCCAGCTCAGGCCGGAAAACGCCGGCCTGCCGGAACTGCTATTCGTGCCTGGCCACTCCGATCGCGAAAGACGCAAGTTGATCTACCGCGAAGCCGAGCTTATCGAAGCTGCCCTGGAACACGGCTGCCGGGGCGAAACCCTGATCAACCTGGACCTGCCGGTCGAACCGGTGACCCCCAGCGATCTGATCAAGCAGGGTTTCCAGTACCAGGCGATCCATTTCGCCGGGCCCACCAGCAAGCCCGCTCGGTCCAGCGATCCGGACGGGGAATTCTGGATGAACCGCCTGATCGAAGAGACGACCCTGCCCGAAGCCCAGGAGTTGGAAGACGCCATCGGGCTGGCGGGAGAAGTTCTGGGCGTGGATCCGGTCACCTCTTTGCTGGACGATATCGTCGAAAGGTATGAAAACGCCGACCCGGTCCTCGACCCGGTTTCGGTTTCTCCCGGTGGATCGGCTACCGTGGGCGGTGACGGCCGGACGCACGTCGGTGGGAATGCCGGCGGAACCAACCTTCCCAACACACCCTCCCGTTCCTGGCTGCTGGACGACGGGCCGGTCCATCCCGAACATCTGGAGCGGGGCGGAGCGCTGCCGCCGCTGGTCTTTTCCAACAGCTACCTGGCCATGTCGACGCTGGGGAATCGCTTCGTGCGGGCGGGGGCTTCCACTTTCATCGGTCCGGTCGCGCCCCTGTTCAGCCGGCCGGCGCGCAGGTTCGCCGGTCACTGCTACACGGCCCTGGGCCAGGGATGGTGCACCGGGGCGGCCGTGTGGAAGGCGGCACAGGAGTGCCGGCAGGAACTGGGCAACGAACATCCCGCCTGGCTCAGCTACGGCGTCCAGGGTTACGGCCAGCTGTCCCTGCAGTACCTCTGATCAGGCAGGGGAAAACCGGGCGATCAGATCGATCAATTCGTCATGCACCTGGCCGTTGGTCGCCACCAGGTCCGGTCCGCCCGGCAGGTAATCACGACCCCGGTGATCGCTGACCCTCCCTCCGGCTTCGCGAATGAGCAGCAGCCCCGCGGCCACGTCGTGGCTGTGGATCGGGCCCTTGAAACTGGCCACCAGGGCGTCGTAGCTGCCGCAGGCCACCCGGGCCAGTTCCAGGGCGATGGCGCCCACCTTCCGGACCTTCATCGTTTCCAGGAACATGGCCTGCAGCAACTGCGGATTACGGATGAACCGGCCGTTCTTCTTGAACTGGGTTCCGATGACCGCGTCGGCCAACCTGGACCTGCCGCTGACGGAAATCGGCGCGCCGTTGAGCCGGGCGCCGTTTCCCAGGGTGGACGTGAAACCGTCGTTCAGCATCGGTTGATAAATGCAGGCCGCCAGCACCCGCTCCCCTTCCATCAAGGCCAGGCTGATGCAGAACCCGGGCAGACCGAGGGCGAAATTCAGGGTGCCGTCCACCGGGTCCAGATGCCAGGACCGGCCGGACGGGCCCACCGCTTCGACACCTTCATAACCGGATCCCAATTCCTCGCCCACGATTCCGTCGTCCGGATACTCCTGGCCGATGCGCCGGCGCAACATCTTTTCGATTTCCAGGTCCGCCTCGGTGACGGCCTGCTTGCCCTGCTTGAACTTCAATTCACCGGAGCGGCGATAATGGCGCCGGGCAACGGCCCCCGCTTCCTCGGCCCAGGCCGCCATCCGGGCCTCCAGGTTTCCAGGTTCGAATGCCATGGGTTCGTTCATCGCTTTCCCTTTTGTTCCCCGAAACCCGCTTCGGCAAACGAGGCCAACTCCGCGGCCCCCTGCCTTACATTGGCCACGATGGCCGTGATTTCCTCCGGTGTGGCGTTGTCCTGATGGATACCCACGACCGCGACTACGGTCCGGCCGCACGCCCGGCCCAGGATCTCCGCGCATTCCCCTGCCAAAGGACCCTCCCGGTGGCCGGACATCTCATTGATGATCGGCCCCGTCTCGTTTCCGACGTCCCAGACCGCCACCGCCCCCACGTGTGCCTCGCCGCCGGTTACCAGGAGAAGAAAATCACGCCCCTGACTTTGCAATTCCAGTTTGACGCCGGTCCGGTTCGAACCCACTCTCAGTGCCGCGACGGGCCCGTTCCCGTGGCCTTCACTTCCCGGTGTGCGGCCTTCGGTTTTTTCATGTTTCATCCCGATGCAACCCCCGGGCTGCGGCATCCGTCATAAAGACGGGAATTGAAA
>JBDLKA010000157.1:0-6015 GCA_039714075.1 Candidatus Krumholzibacteriota bacterium
GTGGCTTCTTCGCCGGTTTCCGATTCTACTACGTCGTCTTCCGTCTCCCCGGGGATCGTCTCCGCATTTTCGTCCTCATCCGATGCTGAAGTATCTTCCACCGGTTCTGTTCCGGACGTCTCTTCGCCGGACAATTCTTCGATATTGTCACCGTCGTCATCTGGTTCAATTTCATCTTCGACCGGTGGCGGGTCTGTGCCGGTATCGGAACCGATGACCGGTTCATCGGGCGGTTCTTCAGCGGTTACGCCCTCGTCCGCCGGGTCTTCGTCTCCGGTACTGTCATCGGTATCGATAACCGTTGTTACTTCCGGGGGCGTCTCCCCGTCGGTGTCATCTTCCGGACTCCCCGCCGCCAGTTCCACATCGCCTACGGTACCGGTGGTGCCATCTTCGCGGGTATACGTGGATTCGCCATGGATGACATTGCCGTTTTCCATGCGAAGATTGTTATCACTGGTCAGGTCGATGTCCGTAATCCCCTCTTCATCCAGCGTCCGGAACTCGCCGTCATCCGTGACCCCGTCCCCATCACTATCCTGCCACACGCCAAATTGTTCCCAGGCCTCATCGCCCGTATCGAGGTGATCGTTTTGGTTGGTATCAAATGCGCGCAATCCTTCCAGGTCGGTCCCGGCTCCCGGCAAATAATCGACAAAGGAGATCTCATCGGCCCGGGTTACCATCTGGTCGCCGTCATAATCATAGACCAGCAGGGCATCATCGGCTCCCACCCAGCCGGTGGGTTCCGCCAGGCCGTCGCCGTTCCAGTCGAAAAAAGCACCGGCGGCCAGACTGGCGAGTTCCAGGCCGTCGTTGTCGAGATCGAGGATGACGGGTGGATTCCCTGTTCCCGGAGGTGAACCATTTGACCCCCGTAGCGGCGAGCTTCTGAAGGTAAGATTTCCGATAGTATGGCCCCCATTCCCATCATGGACCGTCACCCGGTAAGTATCGGGTAGAAATTGGCCGATGGCATGATACCCATAAAAATCCCCATCCCAATCCGCATGCGCATAGAGGGTTCCGCCCCGGACCTCACCCGAGAGGCTGGTGTAAATTGTCGTATAATGACCGACACTGTGAATGGTCCACCCGTTTAGCACCGTGCCCGGGAGTTGGCTGGTATCAAAACCGGTGCCAGTACCGGTAAATTCCAGCGCGCTGACGGGATCATCCGGGTCGCTGGCCAAAAGTTGAGCTCTGCCACTCCCTATATTTCGATATCCGTCGATCACCGGTGCCGTATTTCGAATATCCAAAAACAACCGGCTTTCGGTGGCCCCCCCGTGGCCATCACCGACCTCGTAGCGGATGGTGGCCGGGCCGCGTTGGTCGGTTTCATAATGCAGGGTATTGCCGCTGACCCACGCCCGGCCGTCGCCATCGTCGATAATCCGATTGATCCGCAGCCGGTCACCGTCGATGTCGCTGTCGTTTCGCAACAGGTCGCTGATGGAGTAAGTATTGTCGGTCCGGTAACCCTGGGCCCGGTCGAATTCCACAATGGGATTATCGTTGACCGGCTGGACCCGGATGGCGGCCGTGGCGGAGCTTGTCGCGCCATGAACGTCGCTGACCTGGTACGAAAAGCGGTCGGTGCCGTTCCAGTTCGCATCGGGCCGGTAGTGGACATCCCCCTGGCCGTCCTGCCAGACCGTGCCATGGCCGGCGCGGCCTACGCCGGAGATGGCAATGGGGTCGCCTTCGATATCGTAATCGTTTCGGATCAGAAACGATTGCCGGATTTCGAAGTCGGCGTCGTCTTCCCGGACTCCGGAAATCGTCTCCCCGGCGGTCACCGGCGCATCGTTGACCGGGGAAAGATCGATGTGGGCCCGGGTCGATACCGGATCGCTGACTCCGTCCGACACCATGTAATCGAAACCGGCCGGACCGTTATAATTCCTGTCCGGCACGAACATCACCGAACCATCGGATGCCAGGCTGACACTGCCATGTTCGCCGCCGCTCACGGCGGTGATAAACAACGGGTCGCCATCCACATCGGTATCGTTGGCCAACAGCGTGCTTTGGGGGATACGCATGATCACATCCTCCGGGCTGGTCATCAGTTCCGAAGCTGGTGTCGGAGATGTATTCATCGCCACGGTCACATGGGCTGTCGCCTGGGCGGTTTCGCCGTTGCCGTCGGTGATGGTGTAGGTAAACGCATCATCCCCGGTCCAATCGTGTCCGGAGGTATAGTGAATATTTCCGTCCGCACCCAGCGACACTATGCCGTGGGTTGCCTCGCCCACCGCAAAGATACTGAGCGGGTCGTTGTCCACGTCAAAATCATTACCGATAAATACTCCCGGCGCAAAGATATTTTCATAATCCCCGTTGCCCCAGGCCAGAATGTGGTCATCGTCCACGGCCACCGGCACATCGTTGACATTGGTCACATCCACCGCCACAAAACCACTGCCCTCGCCGCCTTCGGTGTCGGTGGCGTGGTATTCAAACCAGGCGGTCCCGAAAAAATCGGTTTCCGGCATAAAATGGACCCGACCATCGGCGCCAACGGTCACGTCGCCGAACAGCGCGCCGTCCACCCCGGTAAAGGTCAGATTGGCGCCGTCTTCTACATCGGTGTCGTTGGCTAAAAGATCCGCGATATTGAAGGTGACCGCTTCTTCTTCCATCGTCCGGCCTCTGTCCATCCCCAGTACCGGCAGATCGTTGACCGAGGCAATATCGATATTCAGATGTCCCGACGCGATACCGCCCTGGTGATCGTTGACCCGATAATCAAACGATGCCGGGCCGAAATAATTGACGTCGGGGGTAAAGCTAAAGGTCCGGCCCGTATTATCGATGGTGCCGTGGGTGACGTTCTCGATGGCGTCCAGGGTGAGGGGGTCGTTGTCCACATCGGTAACAAACCGTACAATCTCAGCCTCGGTAAAGGTCAGCGGCTGGTCTTCATTGATATGGAGGGTGACATCCCGGGGAACGGGCAGATCGTTGACGTTCTGGACATCCACTACCACCCGGCCCGTGGACCGGGCTCCGTGTTCGTCGGTCACCGAATATTCGAATCCGGCCTCACCGAAAAAATCGGGATCGGGATCGAAATGGATCGTCCCGTCCGCTCCCCGGGTCAATTGGCCGTGTTCGGCTGCGCCCAGCCCCGCGAAGCCGAAGTCGTCCCCCTCGATGTCGTAGTCATTGGCTATCAGATCGTTGATGGTTGTAGACAGGCGGGTGTCTTCCAGCATGGTAAAATAATCTTGACCGATGTCGGGGGCATCGTTGACCGGCAGATAGGTCAGCGTCGCTTCACCGGCTACCGGCGGGCTGTGGCCGTCCGTGGCAAAGTAGGTAAATTGGGTGTCGCCGGCAAATTCGCGGTCCGGCGTGAACAACCAGCGTCCATCGGCATCCTGGCTGAATTGCCCGTCAAGCGCTCCCTGGGCGGAATCGATGGACAATACATCCCCGTCTACGTCCACATCGTTTGTCAGCAATTGATCGAGGTAAAAGGTGGTGTCCTCGTCCAGGGTGAAGGTATCCGGTTCGGTGACGGGGACGTCATTGACATTGGTAACGGTTACCGTGGCCCGCCGGGTGACCAGGCTGCCGTCCGCCTCCCGCAGGGTATACTGAAAAGATGCCGGACCGAAATAATCGGCGTTCGGTTCAAACCGGATCTCGCCTTGCTCCATCCACACCTGGCCGTGGCGCGCCGTGTCCACCGACACCAGTTCAGGTTCGGCTGGTGGGGGCGGATCACTCACGGGGGCGCCCGGATCAGGATCGGGATCAGGATCGGGGTCGGGATCGGCACCCGCCCCTTCCGATCGGCTGTCCTCGTCGGCGGTGATCAGTTCCGATCCCGTAATTTCCAGGACCGTGTCTTCATCCATACCGAAAATCGCGCCCAGGGGGATATCGGGTATCGCGATCACGACCGGGGAATCAATAACCGGCTCGGTCGGGGATACGATCGGGCCGTCATCTCCCGGCCCGTCCCCATTATTTCCGCCGGAATTGTCGGGCGGCGGGTCGGCAGGCGGTTGGCCGCGGTTATCGTCTCCCGGCTCCCAATCGGTGTCCGGTGCGGTCACCACTGAATCATCCCGGCGGTCGGTAGTTTCTGGCGCATCGGCAGGCGGTTGGCCGCGGTTATCGTCTCCCGGCTCCCAATCGGTATCCGGTGCGGTCACCACTGAATCATCCCGGCGGTCGGTAGTTTCTGGCGCAACGGTTTCGTCAACAGAGGCGGTGGGACCATCATTGGAAGTATCACTATCCGATACGGCGAGCGATTCGCCACTGTCCGCCTGGAGATCGCGGGGCGTGATACCGTTGGTGACCGATGTGTACCGCTCGATCAGCTGGTCCCAATTCTCGTTCATAAAGGTTTGGACCGCCACGTTATCGGTAAAGTCGGGCGGGTCCAGGCCTTCAAACATGACCGTTATTTCATCGGCCGTCAGAGAGACCGGCGACCCATCCCGGCCGAATAAGGCGGCCAGGGGGGTGTTGTTTAATGCCGCCGAATCAATTTCCGGCGGGGTTTCGATCTCGCCGGGTCGCGTATATCCTTCCCACGGGTCAACCAGGGTGGCCAGGGCTTCGGCGTTGGCTCCCTCGGCCGCCAGACCGCCAGCAGCCAGCGCCACGGCCATCAACCCCGCCCCGGCGCCCTGGAAATTACTCCCCAGATCCACGGCGGAAGTGATGGTCGCCATCTCGCGTTGGGGGGTAGGAATCGGCCGGGCGGGTAACGATTTAACATCGTCAGCAGATGCCACCACATGGCCCCGCGCACCGCCCACGTTACCGCCACCGACCCTGATTCCCGTGCCGCGGACCGTGGTATCCACTTCCGAGCCGTCCCCGGTGCTGTAGCTGCCGTCTTCGTTGCGGACAAGGCCCTCTTCGGCCAGCAATTCATCCAGCCGATCAAGATCAATCTCACCGGTATCCGGGTCCGTAGCC
Organism: Candidatus Krumholzibacteriota bacterium; assembly: GCA_039714075.1. GTDB lineage: Bacteria > Krumholzibacteriota > Krumholzibacteriia > LZORAL124-64-63 > LZORAL124-64-63 > JAGLCY01. The sequence goes on from JBDLKA010000157.1 coordinate 4,951, forward strand.
GCGGCTTCGGCTTCCACGATTCGTTGGTGCATGTCTCTGGCGATCAGGACATCTTGAAATGCATCGAGGGCATCTTCCGGGTCGAATGTTTGACCCATCATGATTTCGGAACCGATGGATTGATATTCAAAAGAAGTAGACATTCCCTGATCTTCCCGGTAGCGCACGGTAAGTTCCGGGATCCCGTTGATATCGATCCGGACGTCGTGATCGTGCAGGTACTGGGCCACGCGGGCCATGCCTTCGCCGATGTTCGTAGCGGTTTCCACAACGCCGTCGTCACCGCTGGATGAAAAATCGACGTTGCCGTCCGCGTCGAGTGCTAGCTCGGTGGTGGCGGTAAAGGTGGGGGCTTGGTAAAACCAATCGTTGTTTCGGGCGATCAGGTTAAACGCCACGGCCAGCACCGGGCCCACATAGGGAATATAGCTTAGTCCGGTACTGATAACGGTAATCATCCCGCTCTGGGTATCTCTCTGGCAAGCACTGATGGCAACAGCCGCCAGAGCGGCATATGGAACGTTTGAGCTGATCGTACTTGCCGTACTGTTGGTGGCGGTATTATAGACCGTCACTCCGGTATTATAAACGTTGATGGCGCTCTGGGTCGTATCGATGGCCGAATTAGCGATTTCGAGCCCGTCTCCGGTTTCGATGGCATCATCCAGCCGGTCGATGCTTTGAACTAAATCGATACCCGAGGCAACGGTATTAATCGCGCTCCCGGACGTTCCGCTTAAAAAACCACCACTCGAATCAGAATTAAATGCATCCAACGCATGATCAATATCCTGCACCAGGTTGATCGTTGATCCGGCGATCTCCAATTCATCACCGTTTTCAATAGCGTTTATCAGATTTTGAATATTAACCGCTGTATCCACCCAGGTTTCAGCCGTTTCAGGAATAAGATCCAGTGCCGGGTAAAATTCGAGGAAGTCGTCGATACCTTGCAAAAAGGTCACCGCCGAATTGACAATTCCCCATTCCTCGCCGTTTTCGATGGCGTTTTGCAGACTTTCAAAACTGTTAACAACGCCTTGAAGTGCGCGATATTCCTGCCAG
>JBDLKA010000158.1:0-5996 GCA_039714075.1 Candidatus Krumholzibacteriota bacterium
GCAGGACTCGAACCTGCGAATGCAAGGACCAAAACCTTGTGTCTTACCACTTGACGACGCCCCAGTCACGACCAGGAGATCAGAAACTCTCCTCCATCACGGAACCGTGGCCGTCATCGTCAAAGTTGCCGTGACGTGTCGGAGGGGGGACTTCACCGTTTTCCACCCGTTGTATTTCCTGCCTGTAGGCGGCAATGACCTGGTTTTCCATCCACTCCCGTGTCGCCATGTTGATGGGATGTGCAATGTCCTGGAATGTCCCATCCTTGCGCTTGCGACTGGGCATGGCGATAAACAGGCCGGATGCCCCCTCGATGATCTTCAGTCCCCGGATCACGAAGGCGTTTTCCAGGGTGATGCTTGCGAACCCCTTGAGCTTGTTGTCATCGCGCAAAGTGATTCTGATTTCGGAAATATCCAAGATTCTCCCTCTCCGTAGCGAGCCATTGCCTGATATTAGTTCATTCTGCAAGGCTCGGCAGGGTCCTCAATCATCCGTAATCTCAACACCCGCCGCATGCGGCCCGACAACCGTCAAAAACAACCCCGGACCCCTCAACTCCTCCACGATCTCGGTCAGGTCAAACCCCTCGGTGAATACACCCATGGCCGCGGAACCACTTCCGCAAAGCATGGCCACCGGCGCCAGCTGCTTCAATTCCAGCACAAGTCGCTGCAACGACGGCTGGGAAGGCAGAACAACATCCTCGAGCCGGTTGAACCCCGGCCAGGATTTCTGCGGGAATCTGACCAGCAAGGGCCTGATTACCCGGATGTTAGCTTTGGCGCTGTTCACTGTCAATCCCATTTTGAGTTTACCGTAGACCTCGGGGGTCTTTAAGTCCAAGTCCGGTTTGACAATAAGGAACTGACCGGACCTTACCGAGGGCAGGGCGGTCAGGTCCGTGCCGGTCCCCCGCCCCATGGCGGTTCCGCCCCGGATGAAAAAAGGCACGTCCGAGCCCAGGCCGGCGCCCAGGCGCTCCAGATCGTCCGGATCCAGCCCTGTCCCGAAAAGCCGGTCGCAGGCCACGAGCACGGCTGCGGCATCACTGCTGCCCCCTCCCAGCCCTGCGGCGGAGGGGATATTCTTCTCCAGATGGATCCTGATCCGGCCGGAAAGCCGCCTGTCCAGACAGAATTTCCGGGCGGCCAGCCAACAGAGATTCGTCTCGTCGGCAGGCACCTTGGCAGCCCCGCGGCCCACGGTCAGCTCGATGTCGGGCTCGCCGCCCTGGTATTGCTCGACGAGGGTCACCCGCAACTCGTCGAACAGGGAAACGGCCTGCAGGATGGTTTCGATTTCATGGAAGCCGTCGTGGCGCCGGCGCAGGACTTCCAGATGGAGGTTGACCTTCGCCGGAGCCCGCACCCCGACCGAACGGTCGATTTTCCGGCGCCCATCCGTGAATCCGACATCTTTCATTCTCGTTCTCCTGCCGGCGCGCCGGCCCTGTAGTCGGCGAAAAGCCTGCCCCAGGGAGTCCGGGCATGGCGTTTCAAAAGAGACGGCCGCCTGACCGTTCGATGATAATAATCCGCCAACGGGAACCGGACGGCCCCGGTGAAGGAACCGGCGGCGGCCCGGCTCGGGTCCTCGAAATCAAGATCCATCAGATCCCCGCGTCCGGTCAACCTGATATCACCCTCACGGACGGCGCCCAGTTCATGATCACGGCAATACCGGAACCAGGGATCCCGGTCCGGCGCCCGGCCCGCCAGCCGCGAGGCGACCGCGTCCACCGCCACCGGATCGGCGCCCGCCAGCAGGATATTGCGCGCCACCGGCAGTTGGGCGCCGGACCGTCGTCCCACCTGCCAAAGCACCGCGTCCATGACCACGCCCAGGCCCGGCAGGGCCTGCCGCGCGAAGCGGATGACATCCGCCTGGACTTCTTCAACCGCCGGTCCGGCCACTCTGCGCAGGCCCGGCGCCAGCAGCGCGCGCATGAGGTCCACCGCTCCTGATACCGGCCGCCCCGCCCGCAACGCGGGCACCGGAAGAAAAAGAGTGGCCCGGTCACGCAGCCCCGCAGGAAGGTTCAAACCCCGGGGCAGGGCCGTTTCCAGGGCGGAAAGAGCCGGCTCCGCCCGAAAGGAGCGCGGGTTGCGGAAATGCTCCGAGGCCACCGGAGCGCCGCGCCGAGCCAGGACATCCTCCCAGCCCCAGCCCGTGACCGACCCCGTGCCTCCGGCGGATGAAACCGGTAATACGACAGGGGTCCCGGAATCCCTTGCGGGACCTCCGGGCATCCGGACGTTCAGGCTTTCCAGCCAGGCCAGAACACCGTCCAGTTGCCAGGGCGGGCTGACCGCTCCGGGAAACCAACCCCGGGGGTGGATCTGGGGAGCCAGGGCCACCGGCACGTCGCCCAGTACGTCCGTCAACCCGGCAAGCCCGAGAACGCGGGCGTAATCCTCGACAATGGTCTCGGGGCGGGCTTCCACCAGGGCAACTACCGCACGCATGACTTCCTCCGGGTCGCGGGGTTCGGATCAGATGCCGATGATCTTGATGGCCACACCGATCCAGCTCACAACGATGATCTGGATAAAGGCGTCGTTCAAAAGAATCTCGTGGGGTTTGCCGCCCATGTCCTCGAGAAAGACCAGATACAGGTACCGTCCCATGCCGATCAGGACAAACGGCAAGGTGTAGATCAGGTCCTGCGTGCCGAAATGCTCGATGGTGGAGGGCCACATGGTGTACAGGGCATACATCATGGTCGTCAGGGCAAAGCTGCCGCCGATCAGGGCGTTGAGCATGGGCTCGGAGTATTCCCGCAGCACCGGGCGGGTTTCCCCCCGGCTGCTTTCCTGGCGCAAAAGTTCGTCACGACGCTTGCAGAAACCGAGAAACAGGGAAAGGAAAAACGTGCACAGCAACAGCCAGGATGAAATGCCCACTCCCGGACAAGCGGCCAGCAGGACCATGACCCCGGCGGTGGCCCGGATCACGAAGCTCATGCCGATGCCCATGACATCCAGGACCGGCACCCGCTTGAGCCACCGCGTATACAGCCAGTTCCACAGGAAGAACAGTCCGACCATGCCCAGGAATTCAGGACCCAGCAACCAGGAACAGATAAGGCACAACGCCACCAGGAACAGACAGCCGCGCACCGCCCACTCCAGCGGCAGCCGGCCCGAGGGGATCGGCCGCAGTTTCTTGTAGGGATGGAGCCGGTCCAGTTCCCGGTCCGCCATGTCGTTGAAAATGTAGACGGCCCCCGAGGCGAAACAGAAAACCACGAACCCCAGGAAGGCACGGGTCAGGCAAGCCGTCTCTCCCAGTCTCTGGGCAAAAATCACACCGGCGAACAGCAGCAGATTCTTGGTCCACTGGCGCGGTCTCATATTTTCCAGGAGAGCCTTGAAGATGTTCATCACGCTGCGTTCATCCCGCCGGGTTGTCCTGCCGTTTTTCGAGGATCATGCAAAGCAGATGCCCCATGGTGATATGGATTTCCTGAATCTTGGGAGTGGCGTCGCTCGGCGCAACCAGGGCTCCGTCCAGCAACGGAAGCAGCCGGCCACCGTCACCGCCGAGAAAACCGTGGGCCTTCATGCCCCGGCGCCGGGCTTCTTCGACCGCCAGAACGCAATTGGTCGAATTCCCCGAGGTGGAGATGACCAGCAGGACATCCCGCGGCCCGCCCATGGCCTGGACCTGGCGCGCGAAAATGTGGTCGAAACCGTAGTCGTTTCCCACCGCGGTCAGGGTCGAAGTGTTGGTGGTCAGGGCCAGGGCCGGATAGCCGGGCCGTTCGGCGAGGAACCGTCCCACGAGTTCGGCGACGATATGCTGGCTGTCCGCGGCGCTGCCGCCGTTGCCGCACACCAGCAGTTTGCCGCCGTTCCGCCAGGCATCATGAACATCGTCGGCCAGGGCCGTGACCGCCTCCAGGTGGGAGGCGTCCAGCCGGCCGAGGGCCGCCACGAGATCATCCACCGCCTGCCTGAACAACAGGGCGGCGTCTTGGCGGGAAAAAGAATCCCGGGAGGAAGACATGGGCTGTCGGGTCCTTTCGGCCTGGCAAAAAATTGAAGGGTCAGGGAAAAACGGCCTGACCGGAATCCAGATAACGGAGGTAGTCCGCGACGGCCGTTTGCCATGAAGGCCGGTCCGGACAGCCGACTTTTTCCAAATGACTGCTGCGCAGGATGGAACATGCGGGCCGCTCGGCCGGCCGCGGATATTCGGTGCTCGGACACGCCAGGATCCGATCGGGATCCGCGCCGCAGCCCCGCGCGATTTCCCGGGCGAACCCGAACCAGGTGGTTTCCCCCGCATTTGTTCCGTGGAAGATACCACGGCAGCTCCCGGAAACAAGGAATCCGATGATATCGGCCAGGTCTTCGGCGGAAGTGGGACAACCCCGTTGGTCATCCACCACGCGCAGAGTGTCCCGGGATGCCAGAAGGCCGCGAATGGTTTTGACGAAATTCGTCCGTCCGTCCCCGAACAGCCAGCTGGTCCGAAGGATCTGCCAGGGCGCCGTCATGGCGGCGACCTGCTCCTCGGCGCGGGCCTTGGTCAATCCATAGTGGTTGATCGGGTTGCGGGGATCGTTTTCGTCGAACCCGTCGCCCTTCCCGTCGAAGACGTAATCCGTTGAGATGTAGCACAGGCCCGCCCCGGCGTCGTCACAGGCGCGGGCCAGGTTCCCGGTGGCGCCGGCATTGGCGGCCATGGACTCGTCACGCGAAGTTTCCGCGCCGTCGACATCGGTCCAGGCGGCGCAATGCACCACCCACCGGGGGGCCGTCCTGGAAACGAGTTCCTCGACCACCCGCGGATCGGTCAGGTCGCCATCGGCCAGGTCCACGCCCACCAGGGCGTGATCGTCGCCCAGACGGCGCATCACCGTGCGACCCAACATTCCCTCACTACCGGTGACCATAATTTTCATGGGAGAATTCGACCCGCCTTTTGAAAAACCTTCACTCGCTGCTGATTTCCGGTTTCGTCTTCCGCGCGGCCCGGTTCGCCGTTCCAGCGTTGAAGCCGCGGCTTTGCAGAAACCGGACCACCTTGGCCAGCGATTTCATTTCCCCGGGATCCTTGATCCGCTTCCATCTGACTGCGGCTGCCCGGACGGCCAGTTCCGCTTCGGTCCGGTCATCGAGGACCTCGCCCGCCACCGCGACGGCCACCGTCGGGGAAACCCGTTTCCCACGCAGCTTGTCGATCAGATAGCGGCGGCCCACCGCCTTGGTGGCCAGGCAATCCCGGCAATAGGCTTCGGCGTATCTTCGGTCTGAATATAGGCCCCGCGAGGCCATTTGTTCCAGAACTGCGTCGACCGCTGCCACACTGTAACCCTTTTCCGCGGCCTTGTCCCGGATTCTGGCCAGCGGCTGCAGGCGGCGGTCCAGCATGGCGAAAATCATCCGGGCCACCTGCTTGCGTTCGGCGGCCAACCGGAGTTCGGCCAGCAGTTCGACGGACAACATCTCCCCTGTTTCCGGCAAACCCGGCGGAACGGATTCCTCGGCCAGCTCCAGGCTGCTGCCGTCATCCAGGATCAGGATCACGGAATTGTCCCGGTGATTGACGTCAAGCAGCCGGGCCTCCCTTGCAGGGATACCCGGCTGCTCATTTTCTTCATCCTTCCGGCGCGGCATCGGGCCCCGCCGACCGAACCGGCTTCTCATGTTACGGACCTCAAGGTCCGCCGGTGCCGGCCTTCGCGGCGGCGGCCTTCTTGCCGTCCACGGCGCCGTTCACCGTGGCGGCTGCGGGACCTCCAGCGGGACCTCCAGCGGGACCTCCGGCCGCACGTTCCGCGGCCGGTTCGACGGCGCCTTCTTCCGGATTTTCACCGATTCCGTAATGCTTGAAGACAAGGTCCTTGATGGTTTCGTACAGGTCCTTGTTCTCCTTCAGGAAGATGCGCACGTTTTCCCGGCCCTGGCCGAGACGCTCTTCCCCGAAGCTGTACCAGGCGCCGGATTTCTGGATGACGTCGGCGGCGACACCGAGATCGATCAGG
>JBDLKA010000159.1:0-5975 GCA_039714075.1 Candidatus Krumholzibacteriota bacterium
CCGGGCTCAAAGGCCGCCATGTCGCCGGTCACTCCGCGCACGCCCAGGATCAGGTTGGGGATCAGGGCCAGGTTGATCCCGATAAGGTAGAGAATACCGCCGATGCGGGCCACCTCATGGGAGTATTCCTTGCCGGTCATCTTGGGCCACCAGAAGTGCAAGCCGGCCAAAAGCGCCGACAGGGCCCCGCCCCAGATCAGGTAGTCCAGGCGCGTGGCCGCGAACATGGTCGTACCCAGGTAGGCCCCCACCGAAGGACTGGTCAAAAACAATCCCATGACCGCGGCGATACCGGCGTTGACCATGAAGGCGAAGACGAAGACGACCACCGATTCCCGGGCCACGGCCCCCTGGTACAGGGTGGCCAGCCAGCTGTAGGCGATCAGGGCCACCGGCACCACGGCCAGGATGCCCAAAGCCTGAAAGACCAGAGTCGTGACCGGGTCCTGACCCTGTCCGGCCAGGTTGACGCCCCAGCTCAGGAAGCTCAGGCCCAGCAGGGTGATCATCGATCCGACGACCATCCGGTAACCGGCGACGGGTTTGCGACTGATCCCCGCGATGATCTCACTGATGACACCCGCGGCCGGCAGCAGGGCGAAGAAAGCCGCCGGCGTGGTTACGAACCAGAAGTAGTTTTTCCACAGCATGGGGTCGGCGCCGAACAGGCCCTCTCCCGAATACCGCGAGGCCGTCAGATAGAGGATGGCCACGCCGAACACGGCGCCGGCGGCGACCAGCAGGTAACCCGTCAGATACAGGGCCCAGGCCAGGATGGGCATATCGAAGAAGCCCATGCCCGGCGCCCGGTGATGGTGCACCGTCACCATGAAGTTGACCCCGGTGAAAAACCAGCTCAGGGCCGAAAAGAACAGTCCGAAGGCCACCAGGGTGAACAACCCCGATTCCGCAACCACCAGGGGGGAAGCCATGGTCCAGCCCGTGGCAACGGGTCCGCCCGCCAGCGAGGCGATCACCAGGATCAGGCCGATGACGTAGAAGCGCAGACTGCACCGCGACAGAGAGGGTAGGGCCATGTTGGACGCACCCAACTGCAGCGGCAGCAGGAAGAAACCAAGGATCGAGGGCACGGCCGGAACCAGGAACAGGAAGACCAGCAGCAACCGGTGATAGGTCAGGGCCTGGAAGACGAAGCGCGGTTCCAATCCCCGGCCGCCCAGCGACTTGACGATCAGGAACAGCCCGAAAATGGCGCCCAGCAGGAAGGCGAAGGAAGTCCAGCCCAGGAACATGAGGCTGATCTTCTTGTGGTCACGGGAAGTGAACCACTCCACCAGTCCGCCCTTCCCGGCGAGATAGCTGTCTGTGGCGGCGTTCATCTAGTTCTCCTCCTGGCCGGCGGCTTCCCCGGATTCGGTGTTGTCCCCGTCCCCGCCCTTGCTGGACAGGGTCTTCAGCCAGGCGGTGATGGCCTCGATTTCCTGGTCGGTGACCAGGCCCGCGAACGGCGTCATGACCGGCTGGAAACCGGCGATGACCGACACGTTGGGCTCGAGGATCGATTCGCGGATGTAGGCGTCGTCCACGGTGATCCGGGTGCCCTCGACGGTGTCGAATTCGAAACCGTACATGTCCAGGAATGTGGGACCGACGAGTTTTTGCCCGTTGGTGGTGTGGCAGGCCATGCAGCCGAGGCGGGTGTAGAGAAGCTCGCCGACTTCGGGCATGGTGCGGCCCTTGAAAATGTCCGACACCTCGTTCATCCAGGCGACGAAGTCCTGCGGCTCGTGGACGACCAGGGCCGAGTTCATGCTGGAAAACCCGTCACCGTCGAAGATACTGCCGCGCAGCTGGTAGGTACCGGCGGTGGTTGCCTCGAACCAGGTCTCGCTTTGACTGCCCGGAATGACGGCCTGGTTGACCCGCATCGCGGGGATGGACAGGCCGTGTTCCACGTCCTCGGTACCCAGGGTCAGGTGGACAGGTGTTCCGGTGGCGACGTGCAGGGTGTCGGCCACGTGTCCGTTGGGATAGACGAAGTCCCAGCCCCACTGGCGGGCCGTCACGTCGATGCCGTAAGCCCCGTAGGGAGCCGCATTCTGGTCGATGAAACCCGGGAAACCGGCCACGAAGGCGAAAACCGCCAGCCCGAGGGCGCCCAGAATCCACAACCCCAGGAAAACCGGGTTGAGCCGGCCTGTTTCGGCCCCCAACTGGTTGCGGTCCTGCCGGCGGAAGATCCACAGGAAGATCGCCGCCAGGCCGACGAACAGGAACAGGGCCAACACCGCGGCGATGTAGATCCAGTAGAAGGGTTCGTCCACGCCCGCGGCGTGCGTCGAGGCCGCTTCCGGGAACCAGGTGGCTAAAATGGCACTGCCGATCAAACCGTTACCTCTTTCGTGCCGCCTTTTGACGGCGAGATGCTACTGCGATTCTCCGACCTTTTCCACGAGACGCGCTTCCGCATCCTCGATGGGCATGCAGAGCGTACCCTTTTCCTCATCCAGCCAGCGGGTCTTCTCGTTCAGGATCGCCCGCTGCTCGGCCTCGGCGTCCCGGGCCGCCTGGCTGCCGGCGGCGTTATAGACCTTGGTTTCGTTTTCCTTCGCCTGGGCGGCCAGGAATCCTCCCTGCAGGAACAGGGAAAGGGCGAAGATGAAGATGACGGCCGCCGCTCCGCAAAACACAACGGCGGTCGTGTTGAATCCCGATTTGTTTTCCTTGTCGGCCAAGGCCATTAGACTCTCCCGTAATTAGGCGTTCTCGAACCGCAGCGAATCCTCGAGCCGCGGATCCCTGTGTGGAACCAGGGAGTTTCCCATGGCCAGCTTCGTGATACCGGCCAGCCACAGGCCGCCGATTCCGAAAAACGCCGTCACGTCCATGGGTGAAAAAACGAAGCTGTCGCTGAACTGGGGCATGACCACCCAGTACAGGTTGATCCACTGGGCGACGATGATCCAGAAGGCCCAGAAGGCCAGCATCTTCCGGTTGCGTTTGGCGTAGCGCGAGATCAGACCCGCGAACGGCAGCGCGAAGGTGGCGAACAGGGTGACCAGACCCACGGTCCCCCAGCCGTTCTGCGACCGCACCAGGAACCAGTGCGTCTCCTCGGGAATGTTCGCGTACCAGTAGAGCATGTACTGGCTGAAGGCGATATAGCCCCAGAAGAACGTGAACGCGAACATGGCCTTGCCGTAGTCGTGGAAATGTTCGGGGGAGATGATGCCCCTCATCCGGCCGGTGTTCTGCAGTCCCATGGAGAACAGGGTCATGACCGCCCAGAAGGTGACGAAGCCGCCCGCCCAGTAGTAGACCCCGAACATGGTGCTGAACCACAGGGGATTGATGCTCATCAGCAGGTCGAAACTGGCCGCGGCCAGCGACAGGGCGCAGACCATCAGCGCGAATCCGCTGTAGTTTTCCAGACGCCTGGTCAGACCGACATCGCCGGTGGCATCCTGCTTGACCGAGGTCCTCCAGAAGAACAGGGAGTACCCGCTCCAGACGACGAAGTAGATGACCCAGCGCAGGATGAACATGTTTTGGCTGAGATAGGCCGCCTTGTGCGACATCGCGTGGCTGCCGGCGACTTCGGGGTCGGCCCAGCCGTAGATCTGGCCGGCGAAGAAGATCACCGGAATGGCCAGGACGGCAAACAACGGCATGACCGCCGCGGTGACTTCGGCCAGGCGGCGCATGACCACGTTCCAGCTGGCCTTGGTCACGTACATGATGGGCATGAAGAACATGGCGCCCAGGCTGATGCTCAAAAAGAACGCGAAGCTGGTCAGGTAGGAAAAGCCGAAGTGCCTGAGGCCGTCTCCCTGGCCCAGGCCCAGACCGACCGTGGCGGCCAGACCGATGACACCGACCAGCGCGCTGACGCCGAACACCCGCGGACCGAGACCATCCAGGGTGGTCCCGGTATCTTCAAGGCTGGGAACATGGTGATGAGCCAAGTCAAACTCCCCATGCTGAGCCGGCCCGCAGCCGGCGCATGATCAGGTTTATGAACCCTGCTTCTGCAGGGCCGCCCGGTCTGCTTCCGGGACGTCGTCTATGGTCGCGTTGCGGGACAGCTGCAGCGCCCGCACGTAGGCCGTGATGGCCCACCGGTCCTCGGGATCGATCTGCGGCCCGTAGGCCGGCATGTTGCGGATCCCGTTGGCGATCGAGTTGTAGATGTGTCCGACCGGACGCTCGACCACCGTCTGGCTGGTCAGGTCCGTCGGCGGCGTCCAGGTTCCCTCGCCCAGGGAAGCGGCCCGCACGTGCACCGGTCCGTTGCCGTTGCCGCTCAGGCCGTGGCAGGTGGCGCAGAACACATCGAAACGGTCGCGGCCGCGGGACACCAGGTCCCTGGTTACCGGGACCGGGAAATCATCCACAAAAACGGTGTCGCCGCCGGTTTCATTGAAACCCAGGGCAAAGGCGTCATCGGCGTACAACCGGCCCCGGGCCACCGCACCGGCGGGAGGTTGGCGCATACTCACCCCGTCGGCGAAAAACTCGTTGGCCGTCTGCGACTTGGCCTTGTACTGCTGGTCCATGTCGTAGACCACCTGGATCCGCGGCTCGGATTTGCGCGAGTGGCTCGATTTATAGAGCAGCCCGACCGGAATCAGCGACAGCGCCACCAGGACCAGCAGGATGTAGAAGATGATGCGTGGCATTATCTCAGTCCTCCGCGCTTTCGTTGACTTCCTCGACCACGTCCCCGCCCAGGGAATCCAGGAAGCTTCGGGTCTTGTCCAGCTGGAACTTGGGATCGGCCGCTTCGATCACGATGTAGAATCGATCCTGGGTCGATCGGCGGAAGCGCCGGTTGGTGAACAGCGGATGGTACAACTTGGGCAGGCCGTTCAGGATCCACATGCCGAAAAAGGCCGCGAAGGCGCTGAACAGCACGGTCAGCTCGAACATGACCGGCACGTTGGCCGGGATGCCGAACAACGGTTTGCCCGAAATGACGAACGGGTAATCGACCGCGTTCATCCACCACTGCATCAGCGTAGCCAGCACCAGGCCGGTCAACCCGCTGCCCAGCACGATGAACGGCAGCTGCGTTCCCCTGATGCCCATGGCGTCGTCCATGCCGTGCACGGGGAAGGGCGTGTGGACATCCCACTTCTTGAAGCCCTCGTCGCGCACCTTTTCCACCGCCTGCATCAGCAGGCTGGGGCTTTCGAATTCGACCAGCAGCCCGTACAAGGCGCCCTGTCCGGTTTCGGCACGCATCACTTGCCACCTCCCTCGGGAACCTCGCGAATGTGTCTCGGAATATCCCCGTGGTAATCGCCCACCGAGCGGCGTTCGCCGCTGTGGGCGTCGGCGATCGGCATCACGGTCTTGACCTCGGCCATGGCCACCATGGGCAGGAAACGGATGAACAGCAGCACCAGGGTGAAGAACAATCCGAAGCTGCCCGCGAAGGTCAGGATGTCGACCAGCGTCGGTTCGTAATAGGCCCAGCTCGAGGGCAGGAAGTCGCGGCTCAGCGAAGTGACGGTGATCACGAAGCGCTCGAACCACATGCCGATGTTCACGAAGATGTACAGGACCCACATGGCCGCGATGTTGGTGCGGATCTTCTTGAACCAGAACAGCTGCGGCGAGACCACGTTGCAGGTGACCATGATCCAGTAGGCCCAGGCGTAGGGCCCGAAGGCGCGGTTCACGAAGGCGAAACTCTCGTTGGGATTGCCGCCGTACCAGGCGATGAAGAACTCCGTGGCGTAGGCGAACCCGACCATGCTGCCGGTGGCCAGGATGATCTTGTTCATGTTCTCGAGATGATGCTTGGTGATGATGTTCTTCAGGCCGAACCACTGCCGCGCCGGAATCAGCAGGGTACCCACCATGGCGAAGCCGCTGAACACGGCGCCGGCCACGAAGTAGGGCGGGAAGATGGTCGTGTGCCAGCCCGGCAGCTGGGCGGTGGCGAAGTCGAAGGACACCACCGAGTGCACCGACAGCACCAGGGGCGTGGCCAGACCCGCCAGCAGCAG